>DATJOE010000303.1:0-18440 GCA_035507305.1 Solirubrobacteraceae bacterium
CGCCCCTGGGCTCCAGCCGAAGTTCGTGGTCGTCGCGGCGACGCGAAAGCGGCGACTGCCGCTCGGCGTCGGAATGCTCAAATAGCCGCCCACGTCAACGCCATGACGGGAGGCAATCTGTGCCGAGACGATCGCCCACCCGCTCGCGCGCAACGCGCCCGCGGCTTTGGCGTAAGAGCCGTCGACCAGCTGATCGCCTAGCAGCGTGGGCCTTACGTTCGCAGGCCAGCCGATCACCCATACGCGTCGATTGCCCACGTCGAGGAAGCCGCCCTGGAAGGAGTCCACCGCGCGTACCCCCTCCACCCGTGCGATCTTGGCCGCGTCGCCATCGGCTCTGAAGTCGTCGATCGCCTGGTTGTCGTGAGGGTTGACCAGCCAGACATCCGCGCCCGCCACGTAGTGAGAGGTGTAGCGGGCGATCCCGCGCAATAGGTCGCCTCGCGAGCCGCCCAGCGCGATACTGCCGAATAGCGCGAGCGCACCCGTCGCGGCAAGCGCAAGCGAGCGCAGTGTGGTCGAGCGCAACGAGGCCAGCGCGAGTGGGAGCAAGGTCATCCCCGACCGCCGCTCGGTCAGACCTTGTGCGAAGCCGAGCGCCGCGGCGAGTACGACCGGCACCGCGAAGACTGTCGCCAACGCAAGCAGCACGCATGCGGCGAGCGCGAGCGAAGGGGCCAGCCAGAACAGCAAGGTCGCGGCGAGCAGTAGCGCGAGCGCGAGCGCCGAGAGCCGGCGTCGAGCCGCGGGTTCGAGTAGGTTCGGGGCGACCCCGTCCTGCTCGTAGGCCGTGTCGTACGAGCGACGCTTGCGCAGGTCGAGCAGCGGCAAGAGCGAGGCGAGCAACGTCGCTCCGATGCCCCCGCCAAGCGCGAGTGTGAGGGGCGCGATACCCACGACCGTGCCCGTGCCGAGCGTGAACGCCTGAGCGAGATAGCCGGGGGAGGAATGAAAAAGCCCGCGCGAAAGCGCGTAGCCAGCGCCGACGCCGAGCACCGAGGCCGCGACGCCCAGGCACAACGCCTGGAAGATCACCATTTGCACGATCGCCGAACGACGGGTTCCCTCGACTCGCAGCCCGGCTATCACTTGGCGGCGCTCGGGGATCGTCAGCAGCATCGCGTTGAACGCAAAGAGAAATCCCAGCAGGGCGCTGATCGCCGCGAATAGCGTGCTCGCTTGGTTGCTGGGAGCCAGCGACTGGCGCAGCAGCCGCTCGTCCTGGTCGGCCGGTGCGACGATCAGCCCGCTCCCCGCCAGGTCCTGCAGCTCGCGATGCACCTGCGACGCGGCCCCAGCGCGAGACTCGACGAGGATCCGGGAAATGCGCCTTGGCAAGCCAGCCAGCTGCTGCAGCTGTTCAGTCGGCATCACCGCAACACGCGCCCTGGAGAGGGCGCCAAACGCTTCGGGGCCTAGTACTGCGGAGACCGCGAGCGGCACGCGTGCCCCGCGCAAACTCAGCTCGACCCGGCGAGCTTTGCCGACACCCGAGCCGAGTTCAAGCGCCTGCGCGGTCGTCCTGCTCAAGCCAATCGTGCCCGAGGTCAACGCGGAGATTGGCAGTGTGTGGGCGAGTCCATTGAGGATCGCAAGCGTCGGGTCGGTGCCCGCCACGTCGACGGTCACCGAAGTCCCGTGCGGTCCGTAGATCGTCGCCGTCTGCTCGAGCAGCGGGGCCGCCTGCACAACGCCCGGAAGATGTTTGACCTTACGCAGCAGACCTTCGTCGAAGCCATCGGCGCTTCTCGCGCGCAACTGCAGGTCGGCGGGACCGATCACCGCGCGAACTACCTGCTCGGAGGAACTCGCAACGCTCGAAGAGGCAACGAGCGTCGCGAACAGCAGCGCAACCGCCACGGCTACGCCGAGCCCGGCCAAAAGCTCTTGCGCGGCATTCACACGCAGGCGGGTGCGGTACAGGTAGAGCAGCGCGTATAGACGCAGCAACCCATGAGACGCTCTCGCAGGCGCCTTCTCGGGAGAGCGCACGCCTCAGCCCTCGCGCGCCGTCGGGAACAGGGACTCCGCGTGCCCTGCGGGACGAACCGCTCCGCCCGCCGTTTCGGTCGCGAGGTCCGATCCAGGAGCTTCGTCGAGGGTGATCCCCGAAGCCGCCAAGGCGTCGGGTGCATTGTCGCCGTCCCGTGAGACTCGGGGCGACGGCGTCTCTTGCAAGCGCCCGTCGCGTAGCTGGCATTTCCGGTCCGCGAGCTCGGCGGCCTCAGCGTCGTGCGTGACGAGCAGCACAATCGCGCCACGCTCGTGGGCGACCTCGCGCAGCAGGCCAACGATCTCGCGACTGCGAGCGCTGTCGAGATTGCCGGTGGGCTCATCCGCGAGGATCATCCTCGGCTCGGCCGCGAGGGCGCGGGCTATAGCAAGGCGCTGACGCTCGCCGGCCGAGAGCTGCTCAGGAGTGTGCCCGAGCCGATCGCCCAGGCCCACACGTTCAAGCCATGGCCGCGCTTGCCTCTGCGCTTGGCGCATGCTCATGCCTCCGAGCATCAGCTTGACCGCCGCGTTCTCGATCGCCTTGACCCGAGGTAGCAGCGGAAAGCGCTGATAAACGAAGCCGACATCTCGTTGCAGATACTGCGAGCGGCGCTGCTCGGACATGTTCGTGAGGTCTCGCCCGTCAAAGCGAATCGCGCCAGCGTCGGGTTCAAGTAGGCCCCCGATCAGCAGCAACAGGGTGCTCTTGCCCGATCCACTCGGCCCCCTAAGCGCGACCATCTCACCCCAGTCCGCGCCCAGGCTGACGCCGTCGACGGCACGTACCAGCTCCCCCGACCCGGTGAAGTGCTTGACGACTCCCTCTAGCTCAAGCGCCCCCACCTACGGCTACCCCCCTGGTGTCCGCCGAGATCCCCTCATGCTCTGGCTACTGGTTGCTCGCGCGGCGCAGTGGGATAACCGTCGCCCGCTCGGCGTCGGCCGAGCCGGTCAGCTCGCCGTCGCTCAATGTCAGCGCGCGATCAACGTTCTCGAGCCCGGCGACGTCGCCTGTGCTGGTCAGCACCGCGACGCCTTCATCGGCAATCGAGCGCAGCAGCGAGAGGATGCCATGGCGGTCCAGCAGGTCCACTCCCAGCGCGGGCTCGTCGATCACCAGCAGACGCGGATCGCGCACGAGCGCACGCGCAATCGCGACGCGGACGCGCTCGGCAGGGTCCAGATCGCCGCAGCGAACGCCGATCAGATCCTCGGCGCCGGCCCGGCTGAGTGCGCCGCTCGCGCGGCTGCGCGCGAGCGGCGCCTTAACTCCACGTGAGAGCTGCCCGAGCAGTAGCTGATCGAGCACGAGTTGACCTTCGGCCGGGCGGAAAGAAGTGCGACACCAGCAGATCGCGTCCAGCCCGCGCGAAGGCAGCGCATCGATGTCCTGACCGTCGAGCAGGACCCGACCCTCGTCGGGAGGCTCGATCCCCGCGGCAATACGCAACAAGCTGGTCTTGCCCGTGCGGCGGCGGCCCCACACCGAGACGAGCTCCCCGGCATCGATCGCGAGGGACACATCGCGCAGGGCAATCTTGCTCTGAACGCCGCTGCCGTAGCGCTTGACTACCTGCTCCAGCGCGAGCAGGCTCATCGACCGGCCGACCGATCCGCAAGCGCCCGCAGCTCGCGTGCCGCATAGTCGAGCCAGGCGAGCTTCGCGTCGATCGCCAAACGCCCTTCCTCTGCGGCAAGCCGCGCGGCGAGCTGCCCAACAGTGTCTAGATCGGCCTCGGCAAGCGGTCCGGGAAGGCACGAACTCACCGCCTCCTTCAGGCATGCCTCGCGAATCCGGTCGATCAGCGCGAGCGCGAGCTCCGGCGCGCCCGCGAATACGGCTAGCTTGCGAGCCGAGACCCGCGAGCGTCGGCGTTCCTCGCTCACTTCGCAAACCAGTTGCTCCTGGAAGGCCTCGATGCCCTCACGCGTCGCGCGGTAGATCGGCTTGGGCTGGCGTCCGCCACCCGAGCCCGCCACTTCTTCGATCAGGCCCCGTTGCTCGAGCGCTTGCAACGCTGTGTACGCGTAAGAGACACTGCTCAGGCGCAGCGCCTCGCCGTAGGCTCGCTCAAAGCGGGTTGCCAGCTCGTAGCCATAGCTTGGACGCTCGATTACGAGACCGAGCAGGGCCCATTGAACCGCCGATTGCAGCGGTTGAGACCTGGCAGGGTCAGCCGCTCGCGCGCTCATCTTGATTACAGACTATTGGAAACCTAGGTCCGAAGTACATGTGTTTCCAACTCTCATGCAGAATGTAGAACCTTTAACGGTGTGGCTTATCTGTACGTAATGGTTCCAGGATGATTATTGACGATGGAAGCCACTCCGCGCACCCACCGTCGCGCTCGAGATCGAACGCGACGGAGATTGGAACACTGGACGATCGCGGGCCGGGCCGGCCCAGGTCCGGTAGGGCGGCTGATACTCGTAACGCCCACGCTTGCCCCCTATCTGCGTAAAGGACTGCTGAAAGAGATGGGTGCCGCGGCCGACCGACTCTCGGAGCTCGCACTGTGCGGTGAGGTAACCGACCGACGCACGCACGAATCGGCGCTGTGGACGATCGAGGCAACGCGGAAGGTACTCGCGAAGATCGGGGAGTGCCCGCCGGAGAAACCGTACGCAGTCGCGCTCTCGCGCAACGATTACCCCTTCATCGTCTACAAGGCCCTGCGCTCGCAGTTTGCGGCCGCCAACGCACGAGCGCAGGACGAAGCCGTGGAAGGACGGAGCTCTCGCGCGACCGTGAGCAACGAGCTCGCCTCGGCGGTCAGCGCGCTGCGCGTGGCAATTACCCACTCGGTGACCGCCAAGCGCGAAGCGAAGCTAAGCGGAGCACCGATCAAAGAGCGCATCATCCCGGCGTCGGTCGGCCGGACTCGCGACTAGCGTCGCCAACTATCCGCCGGACCCTAATCGCCGGGCGCGGCTAGCAGCGGCTCAGCGTCGGGCGCGGGTCCAAGCGCCGGGCCGAACGACGCCTCCAGGCGCGCGCCACCGCCGGGAGCGTTCGCCGCGCGGGCATACCCTCCGTGCGCCTCGGCGGCTTGGCGCACGATTGCCAGCCCCAGCCCCGAGCCGGGCAGCTTGCGTGCGCTCGCCGAGCGGTAGAAGCGCTCGAACACCTTGGCGAGCTCGCCCTCCGCGAACCCCGGGCCGTAGTCGCGCACGCTGAGCACGCCGTCGTGCAGCGTGACCTCAACCATCCCGCCCGTCGGACTCCACTTGCGTGCGTTGTCGAGCAGGTTCGTGACCGCGCGGGCAATCCGGTCCGCTTCGCCGCGCACCACCGTCGGCTCCAGGTCAAGTTCAAAGTGCACTGCGCCACGCCGCCGCGCATGCTCGACCGCCTCGGCAACCAGCTCGTCCAGTCGCACTTCCTCCCGCGCCGCCGAGACTCCGGCGCCGCGCGCCAGCTCGACTACATCCCCCACCAGCCGCGTTAGCTCGTCGAGCTCATCGATGATGTCCGCGTGTAGGCGCTCCTGCTCGGCAGGCGGCAGGCGCCGCGCGTCCTCGAGAATCTGGATGTTCGCGCGCAGCGAGGCGATCGGCGTGCGTAGCTCGTGGCTGGCATCCGCGATCAGCTGGCGCTGTGCCTCTAGCGATCGCTCCAGCGCGTCAAGCGTCGTGTTAAAGCTCGTGGCCAGCCGCTCGAGCTCCTCTCCACCCCGCACCTCCAGACGCTGTGAGAGATCGAGCTCGCCCGCCAGCGACTCGGTGCGTCGCGTAAAGCGCGCGATCGGCGCAAGCGCCGTGCGCGCGACTAGCGCTCCTAGCAGCGCGGCGATCGCGATTCCCGCTATGCCAACGATCAGCAGGATCAGTAGCACCCGATGCAGCTCGTGGTCCACCTCGGTGAGCGGCCGAGCGATCATCACGGCACCTCGACCCGTCGGATTTGTGCCAGGCGCCGTCGGGGCCGCGGGCGTCCCCAGCGTCAGCACCCGTAGGTGCGTGCCCTTCACCGTGCGATCGCTCAGCACGCTGCCGTGGCCACTCGCCGCGATCTGCCGGTCGCGAGCGTCAGGCGGGATCGCCGGCGTGGTTCCCTGGCCGCCTGGCACCGTGACCACGCCTTTGGGCGATAGGAACTGGACGTAGCCCGCCGCGCCGCCAAAGCGTCCCGGCTGGACGAAGTTCGGAAGCGGCCCCTGCGCTCCCGCCTTACGCAAGCGCTGCTCCAGCGCGGCGCCTCCGAGCACCACCACATGCGGCGGCTCGCCGGCCGGCGCCGTTGCGCCACCGCCGGCGACGGTGCCGCCGTTGCCGGTGGCCTGAGCGCCGCTTCCCGTTGTCGGGCCAAGCTGCTTGCGCAGTAGTGGCACGCTCACGAACTCATGCGCGCGCTGGGTGAGCGACTGGTCGATCTGACCACGTAGGTCCGAGCGCACCGCGAGGTAGATCGCCACCGCAGCCGCGAGTACCGCGAGCGCGACTGCAACACCGCCCGCCGCCGCAATTCGCAGCCGCAGGCTCACGGCTCGCGCATCACGTAGCCGACGCCTCGCACCGTGTGGATCAGATCGCGCGCGCCGATCTCCTGCAGCTTGCGCCGCAGGTAGCCCACGTAGACGCGCAGGGCGTTCGATGCCGCGCCAAAGTCATATCCCCAAACGCGGTCATAGATCACGCTGTGCGGGAGAACCTGCCGTGGGTTTCGCAAGAACAGCTCGAGTAGCTGATACTCGGTCCGCGTCAACTCCGCGACCTGCCCGTCGACGCTCGCCCCGTGCCGCGCGCGGTCGAGCTTGACCTCCGCGAAGGCCAGCTCGTTTGGATCACCGTCTGGCCCCGTGCGGCGCAGCAGCGCGCGAAGTCGCGCCTTCAGCTCATCCACGTCGAAAGGCTTGACCAAGTAGTCGTCTGCGCCCGCATCCAGACCCGCCACCCGATCGGACACCTCAACCCGAGCGGTCAGCATCAAAATCGGCACGCGGTTGCCGAGACGCCGCAACCGCTCACACACCTCCAGTCCGTCGATGTCAGGCATGCCCACGTCGAGCACCACCGCGTCGGGCACTGCCTGGACCACTGCCTCGATCGCCTCGGCACCCCCCTCCGCCATCTGAACCTCGTAGCCCGCGAGCGTCAAGACCCGTCGCAGGGCATCGCGCACCGCGCGATCGTCGTCCACGACTAGAACCCTCATGTTCCGATTCTTGCGCACGCCCCGCGCGCGTCAGGGCAACTCCTACTTTGCTCTTACGCGCGCTGTCCTGCTCAGCTCGGCCGCACGTCGAGCACGACCTTGCCGGTCGCACGGCGCTCGTCGATCGCGTGCAACGCCTCAACCGCCTTCTCCAGCGGGAAGCGCTCCCCGACAATCGGGCGCACGAAGCCGTCGTCGATCATCTTCTCGATCGCCGCGCCGATTTCACGGTTGATCTCGGGCTTGCCCATCACAAACGCGCCCCAGCCCGCACCGATCACCTCGGTGTTGTTCAGCAGCAAACGGTTCACTTTCACTTCAGGGATCGAGCCCCCGGTGAAGCCGACCACCACGAGCCGGCCCGTCTCGCGCAACGAGCGCAGGCTGTCCGTGAAGCGATCACCGCCCACGGGGTCGAGCACCATGTCCACGCCGCCTCCCGAGAGCTCCTTTACCTCGTCCTTCCAGCTCTCGCTCAGCAGCACGACGCGATCGGCGCCGGCGTCCTTTGCGACTTCGCCCTTCTGCTCCGTCGAGACCAGCGCGATCGTGCTCGCGCCCAGCGCCTTGCACACCTGCAGCACCGCCGTGCCCACGCCACCCGCCGCGCCGTGTACGAGTACGCTCTCGCCCGCCTGCAAGCGCCCTCGCGTGACCAGGCAGAAGTAGGCCGTGTGGTAGTTGAGGATCAGGCTCGCGCCCTGCGCGAAGTCGAGTACATCGGGCAACGGAAAGGCGAAATACTCCGGCGCCACCGCCACCTCGGCGAAGCCGCCCAGCGCGCAGAACGCCGCGACCCGGTCGCCCGGCCTGACTGACGCGCCCTCGGGCGCGCTGCGCACGATGCCCGCCACCTCGCTACCCGGCACGAACGGAAGCGGGGGTTTGACCTGATACATCCCTCGTGTTTGCAGGACCTCGGGAAACGACACGCCCGCGGCGTGAACGTCCACGAGCACTCCCTCGCCCGGGGTCAGCATGTGCGAAGGCTCGGGCTCCTGGAGCTCGACCAGACGCAGCGCCGTGTCGGGCCCGGTTTCCTCAACGATCTGGATCGCGCGCATCACGCGACGATTATCTACGAAGCTCTTGTCGCACGTCAGGTGATGCTCAACGCGGGCTGAAAGACCGCGCAGGAGCCGTCGTCGGATACGACCGCACCACCGTGCCGCAGGTGCTCCGCCGCACCCCGCGGGCCCGCGAGCAGCGCCGCCTTCGCCCTGATCTCCGCCTCCAGCGCCGAGGGCGCAAGCGCCGTCGCCTGCACCACGCCCGTGAACGCCGGGGCGCCCGTCGCGGGATTGAGCAGGTGATGCGCCGGCTGCCCGTCACCGTCCAGCCAGCTGCGCCGGGTGATCCCGCTCGTCGCCACGGCGCCCACGCTCAGCGCAAACGTGTGCAGCGTGCCGCCGTCAAAGGGGCTCTGCACGTGTACCGCCCGCGGCAGCGCCGCCGTGCCACCGAGCGCGAGATCGCCCGCACAATCCACCGCGTAGGCTGCGTGGCCCGCCAGCTGCTCGGCCAGCACATCCGCGAACAAGCCCTTTGCGAGACCGCCGCTATCGATCCGCACGCCAGGGGGACGGATGACTGTTCCGCGGATTGAGTCGACCTCTACCTCGCGCCAGCGCGCGTCAGGATGCGGGCTCGCGGGCGCGCGACGCGGTGCCAGCGCCGCAACCAACCTCGACGGCAACCGCGCTGCTGACAGATCCGCCGCGTAGCCCGCGAGCTCGATCTCCCGAGCGAGCGTCGCGTCCACCAGACCACCCGAAAGCTCGCCTGCCGTACGGACCGCTTCCGCCAGGCGCAACATCAGCTCGCTCGCCGGGACCTCGTCTCGTGGATCCTCGTTCAGCAGCGAGAGCTCGCTGTCCGGGAGAAAGCGGGAGAAGCGCCGATGCCAATCGAGCAGCGTTTGATGAGCCGCGCGCGCTGCGCGCGCTGCCGAACTTCGTCCGTCGCCGCCACTAACCAGCACCGAGCAATAACCGCCGAAGCACTCGAACTGCTCTGCATGCTCGGCCGTTTTCAGCCGTCTGCTCACGATTGCGCGCTCGTCACCGGGCTGACCGCCTGACTCGATTCCGAAGAACTTTCGTCGCTCGTTTCGTTTGTGCGGCTCGGTTCTTCGTTCGCCGTTTCGCCGGAGCTCGCATTGCCCGCACTGGATTCGCCGGAGCTGGATTCGTCAGAGCCCGATTCTTCAGAGCCCGTTTCGGAGACCGATTCCTGTGAGGACGGTTCCTGCGTCGCCGATTCGCTCGCCGAGGCACCTTTGCTTGCCTTGGCTCGCGTGCTCGTGCCCGATGACTTGCGCTCACTCGTCGCACTCGTCTTCGACGCCGCCGACAGCGCAGGGTCGTGGCCCGAGGCGAGTTGCACCGCCACCACGAGGAACACGGTCGCGAACAGCACTGCCGCGACCGCCGCGACCGAGCGCCTGATCCTGCGAGCGCGGCGGCGCAGCTGATCACGACGCCTAGCCGCCAGCCTTCGGGCCTCGCGCGGGCTCATCGCAGGGCTCCGATCCCACCCGGCGTACCGAGGCCACGCCCCGCCGACTTCGCCGCTGCGGCCTTGATCCCGCGCGCCGTGAGCAGGACGAGCGCGGGCACCGTCACGATCGCCACCATCGCCAAGAACCAAGTCTGTCCCGCGTCGCTGCCCTCACCCAGCGAGTGCGCCAGCCCCAGCACCCAGGCCAGAGCCGTAAAGCGGTGAAGCGTGCGCCAGCGCTGTACGCCGATCCTGGCGCGGGCGTAGTAGGAGAGACCGAGCGCGAGCATCATCCAGAACGCCACGATCCCCGTGCTTGTCCAGAATGGCTGATAACCGCTGAGAAACGGCACCGTCAGCTCGCCGAGGCTCGGTCGCAAGTAGCCGTCTCCCAGCAGCGTCAGTACGTGCACGAGCAGCGTCGCGATCGTCGCGAGCGAAAGCGCCTCGTGCAGCACCCGGAGGTCCGCGGCGCGACCCTTGATCAGGCGCAGGCCGCTCGCGAGGCCCACGCAGACAGAAGCGCTGGAGAGCAGGAGCGCCGCGCTGCCCGCCGCGCGGCTCGCCAGCCAGTAGATGTGGGGTCCGACGGCAGTAGCGATCATGAACCGCAGTATCAGCCGCGACCCTTAGCCCTCCTTGTAGGGAACCTCAGAGTCTTCTTAGCGAAGTGCGGGCTCCGCAGGCCGCGCGCGGGCGTCCGCCAGCGCCCACGTCGCCGCGCCCATCGCCGCCGAAACCAGCAGCACCGATGGCCACGCACCTACCGCGCGGGCCAACACATGCGAGCCCGCGAACGCGACGAGCCCCGCGCCCGCCAGCGTCGCCGCCGTCCGCGTGTCGTTGCGACGCGCCCACTCACGCACACACCACAGGCCGCCCGCCGCAAGCACTACTCCGCCGAGCGGGCGCGAGCCGCTCGCCGAAGCCACCGCGTAGCCCGCGATCAGCGAGCCCGCCGCCAGCGGAGCAGTCGGCAGCCTAGGCATCGCTCGATGCCGCCCATAGATTGATGCCGCCGTCGACCGCGTAGCGGTCGAGCTCCGCGAGCTCGTCATCTGAGAAATCGAGCCGCTGCAGCGCTGCGACGTTCTGCTCCAGCTGCGCCACGCTGCTCGCGCCCAGCAGCGCCGAGGTCACGCGTTCCTCGCGCAGAGCCCACGCGATCGCCATCTGCGCAAGGCTTTGCCCGCGGCGCTCCGCGATCTCGTTCATCGCGCGTACGCGCGCGATGTTCTCCTCACTTAGAAGACCCTCTGAGAAGTAGTTGCCGCGGCGTACCCGCGAGTCCTCGTCGATCCCCTCCAGGTAACGGTCCGTCAAGAGGCCCTGGGCCAGCGGCGAGAAGACGATTGCGCCCACCCCTTCGCGATCGAGTACATCCAACAGCCCGCGCTCGATCCAGCGGTTCAGCAGCGAATAGGAAGGCTGGTGGATTAGCAGCGGCGTGCCCAGCTCGCGCAGGATCTTCGCCGCTTCGCTCGTCCGCTTTGGGCCATAGGAGGAGATCCCCACGTAGCGCGCCTTACCCATCCGGACCGCCGCGTCCAGCGCGCCCATCGTCTCCTCCAGCGGCGTCCGCGGGTCAAAGCGATGGGAGTAGAAAATGTCCACATAGTCCAGTCCCATGCGTCGCAGGCTCTGATCCAGGCTGCCCAGCAGATACTTGCGTGAACCCCACTCGCCGTAGGGGCCCGGCCACATGTCGTAGCCCGCCTTCGTCGAGATCACCAACTCGTCGCGATACGGTGCCAGGTCCTCTGCGAGGACCCGGCCGAAGTTGATCTCCGCGCTCCCGTAAGGCGGGCCGTAGTTGTTCGCCAGGTCGAAGTGCGTGATGCCTAGGTCGAACGCCCGGCGGAGGATCGCGCGGCTATCGCGCAATGGGCGGTCATCGCCGAAGTTCTGCCACAGGCCCAGCGAGATCGCCGGCAGTTGCAACCCGCTGCGCCCGCAGCGCCGATAAGGCATCGACTCGTAGCGGTCTTCCGCGGCCACGTAGCGCGTCGGCCCGAGCTGCGCGTTGTAGGGCACGAACCGAGTATCGCAGCGTTGCCCCGCCGGCTTGGCCGGCCCGAGCGCGGATATATGCCACATGGCAGATGTAGTCCGCACAGCCTCGCCGTAGCTTCGCCTCATCGCCGGCCACTTGGGCCGGTTCGAACCGGAGGTGACGATGTGTCTACGCGAACCCTGACCGCCTGCGCCGCGCTTGGTGTCGCGGTGCTGTACGCGATCAGCATCCCGATCGGCTCGTTCGGCGACGCCCCCGCGGCGGGCGCCTCCGGCGAGGCCGTGCTGCGCTTCATCGATGGCCATCGAGATGGCGTCCTTGCCGCGAGCGTGCTCAACGGCATCGCTTGGTGCGCGCTGATGCCTGCCGTTTTCGCGGGGCTGCGTGAGCTGCTGCGCGGGCCCGCCCGTAGCGCGGCTACCGTCGCGCTCATCTGTGCCGCCGTGGAGTCGGCGCTGATCGGCGTTGCGCTCGTGCTCGGCGTGCTTCTCGCCTGGGAGGCTCCGGATGTCCCGACCGCGACCGCGCGCATGCTCGGTGACGGCTTCACGCTTGCCACCAGCGCCTCGGCATGGCCGACAGTTCCCTGCTCGATCGCCCTTGCGTTGGCGTGGCGCGCTCACGGAGATCTGCCACGCGCCGTGCCGATCCTCGCCTGGCTGGTCGCGGTGCTGCACGCGATCGCCTCGGTTGGGTTCGCGCGCTCCGGCGTGCTCGCCCCCGACGAACTACCCGCCCTCGCCCCGCTCGCGTTCGCGCTTCTGATGGCTGCTCTCGGCGTCGCGCTGTTGCGCCGTCCGTCGCTTCAGGCGAGTGCGCCGGCCCCTACCGTGATCACCCCGGCATGAGGGAGGCGGACATGGCACGATTTATCGACGGCCTGGCGCTCGCCCGGCCAAACATCTGGGGTGGCGGCTTGGACGGAGTGGCCGAGAACAGCGAGAGGACCTTTGCGCTCCCCGCGGGAACCGTCACGTTCCTGCTGACTGACATCGAGGGCTCGACCCGCTTGTGGGAGGCGCATCCCACAGAGATGGCGCACGCCGTGCCCGCGCATTACGAGCTCCTGGCCGAGGCCGTCGCCCGTCACGGCGGCGTCCGACCCGTCGAACAGGGGGAGGGCGACAGCGTCGTCGCGGCTTTCTCACGGGCCTCCGACGCCGTCGCCGCCGCGCTCGACGCGCAGCGCGCGCTCGCGACCGCGCGGTGGCCTGGCGATGTCGAGCTGCGCGTGCGCATCGCGCTGCACACCGCCGAGGCGCAGCTGCGCGACGAGGGCAACTACTTCGGCATCGCCCTCAGCCGCTGCGCACGCCTGCGGGCGATCGCCCACGGGGGGCAGACGTTGCTCTCGCGCTCCGTGCACGACCTCGTGCTCGACACCCTGCCCGGCGGCGCCACGCTGCTCGATCTGGGCTCGCACCGCCTGCGCGATCTCGGCCGTCCCGAGCACGTCTTCGCGCTCGGTCATCCCGAGCTGCCCGCCGAGGAGGGCCCACTGCGCTCGCTCGATGCCTGGCCCAACAACCTGCCCGAGCAGCTGACCAGCTTCGTCGGACGCGAGCACGAGCTTGCGCAGATCGGCGCCGAGCTGGCCAGAACGCGACTCTTGACGCTCACCGGCGCGGGCGGATGCGGCAAGACCCGTCTGGCCACGCAGGTCGCCGCCGACACGCTCGATGCCTTCCCCGACGGTGCCTGGTGGGTCGAGCTCGCGCCGCTGTCCGACCCGCAGGCCGTCGGCCCGACGCTCGGCGAGGCGCTCGGCGTCAAACCGCTCGCCGGCCAGACCTCGCTGCAAGCCGTGATCGCGCACCTCGCCCGCGCGCGAGCGCTGATAGTGCTGGACAACTGCGAGCACCTGCTCGATGCGTGCGCGAGCACCGCCGAGGAGCTTCTGCGGGGATGTCAGGACGTGACCGTGCTCGCAACCAGCCGCGCTCCGCTCGGCGTAGACGGTGAGACCCACTGGCGCGTGCCCTCGCTCTCGCTGCCCGCCGAGCGCGAGCCCGAGCAGGTCGAGAGCATCGCGCAGTCCGACGCCGTGCGGTTGTTCATCGAGCGTGCGCTCAAGGTCCGCCCCAACTTTCACGTCGAGGCCGCGAACGCCCCCGCCATCGCGCAGATCTGCCACGACCTCGACGGCATCCCGCTCGCGATCGAGCTGGCCGCCGCGCGCGTGCGCGTGCTCGGCGTCGAGCAGATCGCCGCCGGGCTCTCCGACCGCTTCCGCTTGCTGACCGGCGGCGCCCGCTCGGCCATGCCGCGCCAACAGACGTTGCGCGCCTCGGTCGATTGGAGCCACGAGTTGCTCGACGGCGATGAGCAGCTCCTGCTGCGACGGCTTGCCGTCTTCGCTGGAGGTTGGACGCTCGACGCCGCCGAGGAGGTCTGCGCCGACGAGCGGCTCGACCGGCTCGCGATCCTCGATCTGCTCACCTCGCTGCTCGACAAGTCGCTGCTCGTCGCCGACGAGCACGGCGGCAACGCGCGCTATCGGCTCCTGGAGACCGTCAGGCAATACGCACACGATCACCTTGCCCAGACCGAGGAGCTGAAGGGACTGCGCGATCGACATCGCGACGCGTACCTGCGGCGCGCCGAGGAGACCGCGCCTCACCTGGAGGTCGCGGGACAGGGCGCCTGGCTCGACGCGCTGGACGCCGAGCACGCCAACCTCGCTCTCGCGCTCGATCACGCAATCGAGAGTGATCGCGAGAGCGCCTTGCGATTGTGCGTCGCGCTTACGGTCTGGTGGAAGCTGCGCGGGCGCTTCGCGCTCGCGGAGTCGGCCTATGTCCGCGCGCTGGACGCCGCCCGTGAGCAGCCCTCGGCGCTGGCCGCGCGGGTGTTGTGGGCGCGCGGCTATCTGCTCGCATACGCCGGGGGCTACGAGGAGGCTGTCGCGAGCGAGCTAGCCGCGCTTGAGATGGCCGAAGCGCTCGGGGAGACCTCCACGATCGCGAGGGCGCTCGACGTGCTCGGGACGATCCAGATCTGGGCCGATCCCATCGGCGCACGCGAGGGGCTCGAACGCGCCCGCCGGCTCGCGCTTGAGTGCGGCGATGAGTGGTGCTACGTCGATGCCACGCAGATCGTCGGCTACGGCCTGCTGATGCAGTCTCGCACCGAGGCCGAAACCGTGTTCGAGGAAGCATTGGAGATGATCGAGCGCACGGGCTACGCCGAGTTCGCTGCGTGGCATTGGACCGGCATCGGGATCCTGCGACACAGTCAGGGGCGCTACGAGGAGGCGTTCGCACTGTATGAGCAGGCGATCGCCGTGGCCGAGGCCGTCGGCGAGCCCGTCAGCACAGGCATCGCCCGCAGTTATCGCGCTATCGCATGGGCCGATCGGGGTGAAGCGGAGCCCGCGCAGCAGGAGGTGGGTCCGGCGATGGAGCGGGCGGTCTCCGCCGGCGCGGGCATGGCGATACCGATCCTGGAACTCGCCACCTCCTATGCCCAAGCCGCCGCCGGGGAATACGAGCCCGCCCGAGCCGGCCTGCAACAGGTCGTCGACCAAGGAGCGGGCGACAGCCTGCAGGGAACCACCTTCACGCTCACCATGCTCGCGCGGGTCGAGCTGGCCCACGGTATGCCCAGTGCCGCCGCCGAGCACGCCACGACAGCGCGCGAGCTCGCCCAGGGCTCACTCGCCAACCAGTTGCTCGCGAGCACCGCGAACAACTTGCTCGCGGCCTGTGCATTGGCGGCCGATGAACCGAGCGAGGCAGAGACGCTCGCCCATGCCGCCCTGGCCGACGCGGTCGAGCACGACTTCCGCCCACAAGTGCAGAGCGCGCTCGACGTGCTCGCCGGCGTAGCCGCCATGCTCGAAAGCTACGAGGAGGCGGCGCGCATCCTGGGTGCCTCAGAGCGACTGCGCGAGGAGCTCGGGCACGTCCGCTGGGACGCCGAGCAGGTCGCGATCGAGCGGCTGCGCGACGCCTTGGGTGGGGCGCTCGGTGAGCGCGAGGCCACCGAGACGATCGAGGAGGGAAGGGCCATGGGCACCGCGGATGCGATCGGCTGGCTGCGTCGCGCCCGCGGCGCGCGCAAGCGTCCCGCCGGCGGCTGGGAGTCGCTGACGCCGACCGAGCTGCAGGTCGTGGAGCTCGCTGCCGAGGGGCTCACCAACCCCGAGATCGCCGAGCGCATGTTTATCGCGCGCGGCACCGTCAAGATCCACCTCTCCCACGTCTACGCCAAGCTCGACGTGCGCAACCGCTCTGAGCTGGCCGCGCTCGTCTCCCGGCGCGCGGCCGCTTAGTCGCCGGTGCAGTGCCGCGGCCGGTGGGACGCCTCGGCGCTACATGACTGACGCGCCGAGCGTCTAGCGATCGCTCTCCAGGCGGTGCAGCGCTCCCTGATCGAACGCGGCGCCGTGCCGCGGAGCGCTCACCTCGCCCGGTAGCTCGACGTGCAGCGCTGTCGCGGCGTCGAGCTGTGCCGTCCCCTCCAGCAGCGTGTAGCTCAGCACGTGCCCGCCCCGGGTACGCGTCTCATCGATGAAGTGCAGGTGCGCGCCCACCATCTCGATCCCGTCCAGGGCGTCGGGGAAGCAGAAGCCAACCATCGTTCCCACCACATCCAGCAGCACGCTGATGTGCTGCTGCTCGATCGCCTCCGCCAACGGTTTGTATGGAGGTCGCTGGCGCGGGACCGAGCGCACATGAAGCTCGGCGAAGCGCCCGTCGATGCGGATCGCTGTCGGGCGCAGCGTCTCTGTCAACGCCTCGCCCAGGGCCGCTTCGAGCTGCGACTCCTGCAGCGGCCCGCGCAGCGCGATCGGCTCGTCTGGGGAGAACGGCACGACCACCGCATAGGGCGTCCTCGCCGAGCGTTCCGGTCGTTCGAGCGTGCAATCGATCCGCGCCTTCCATGCCTCGCCATCGAGCACGATCAGCTCACCATCGAGACCGTCGAGCGTGCCCAGTCCCAGGTCGCCGCGCTCCAGCAGCTCCGCGAGCGTCACATCGCCGTCGTAGTCACCCTCCAGCAGAGCCTTCACTGTCGAGGTCTGGAACAACTCATGAGCCGGGCGGCCCGCGTGTAACTCCGCGTGGCGCAGCAGCTCGACCTCCAGCGCGCCGAGCAGCTCGTGCTCACTCATTGAGGTGCGGGCCTCGGCCGCCTCACGCGGGCGCAGGTGCGGATGCCGCCGCCGGCTTGCGCGCGCGGAAACGGAACGAGCTGCCGCCCTCGCGGATCTCCGGTTCGGCCAGTCCCACAGCCCGCAGGCGCGCTGGCAGGCCGCCGGGCGAAATCGGAACGAGGATGTCGCCTACGTGCAGCAGCCGGAACAGCTTGCTCGTGCCGATGCTGTCCGTGCCCGCGAACAGCCCTCCCGAGCGGAGCACCCGCGCCGCCTCGGCGAGGAGCTTGTCCTGTGCCGCGGGTGATGGCAGGTGATGCAGCATCGTGAAGCAGACCACCGCCGAGAAGCGCCCGTCCGCGAACGGCATCGCGGTCGCGTCGCCCTGCACGATCTCGACCCGCTCGGGCAGCTCGCGGCGCAGACGCGCGCAGTAGCCATCATCCAGCTCGAGCACCGTCAGCTTACCCGGCCGTTTTGCGAGCACCTTCGTCGTCGCCCCGAATCCTGGCCCGATCTCGAGCACGTCCTCGCCCAGCTCCAGCCTCGAGAGACCCCAAGGCAGCAGCTCGCGTTCAACCGTGCGACCCCACCAGCGCGAGGAACAGATGACACCGTGCAGCCGATTCATCTCAGGGGAGAGTAGCCACGCCTGCGTGGTCGCGCTCGGTGCGCGCGTTGTCCTCGCGTAGCTTCAGAGCCACCGCGCCCAGCACGATCAGGCCCCCCAACACGGTCGCGACCGTCGGCCGTTCGGAGGTTCCCAGCCAGCCCCACACCGCGCCGAGCACCGACTCCAGCAACAGGATCAGCCCCATCGCCGCCGCCGGGATCAGCCGCGCGCCCATCGTGAAGAACACCAGCCCGAAGCCCTGCTGGCCGAGCCCCAGCAGGGCCAGCCAGCCCACGTCGGCCGTGTGCAGCTCGCCCACGTTCACGAACGGCAGCCCGAATACGATCAACAGCACTTGGGCCAGCGCGGTCGCAGGCGTCATCGACACGTGCCGATCGCGGCGCGCGACCACGATCACCACTGCGAACGAGAGCGGTGAGAGAAACGCCATCAGCTCGCCGAGCGCGTTGCCTCCCCGCGGCACGCCGACCATCACCGCGATCCCCACGACCGCCAGCGCCATTGCCAGCCAGGTGCGTCCCGAGAGCGGCTCGTGCAGCGCCCAGAACGCGAACAGCCCCGCGAGGATCGGCGTCGTCGCCTGGATCACCAGCACGTGCGCCACGCTCGTGTGGTTCAGCGCCACGATGAACGTCGCCGAGGCCGCGGCGATGCCCGCCGCGACGATCAGCCCGCCGACGCTCGCGACCGACCGCAGCGCCGCACGCAGCGAGACGCCTTCGCCGACGCGTACGAACGCGAGCACCGCCATGAAGGCGAACGCCGCGCGGCCAACGATCTGGTCCGCCGCCCCCGCCGATACCTGGCGTTGCAGGATGCCTCCCGTCGACCACGCGAGCGCGGCCGCGAGCGCGTAGGCCTGGCCGCGCCGCTGGCTCGCGTGCGCAGTCGGAAGTTCGTCAGCCGTCCCCGCCACCCCTCCAAGCTACTACTGCGGGGACGGCAAACGGAACGTTGGGCCGAAATATCGAACGCTACGTTCTCTAAGGCCCCGGAGGCCGGCGAGGTCGCCAGGGCGGCGCGGGAGCGGGCCTCGGTCCGCCCG
>DATJOE010000304.1:0-7725 GCA_035507305.1 Solirubrobacteraceae bacterium
GATGCGGCTGGGGTCGCGACTGCTTCTGCCTGTTCGGAGGTTTCCTCGCGGCGATCGTGCGGTGAGTCGTTTCGTTGGGCTTCCTGACCTTCCGCTTGTGCGGTCCGGGCCAGCTCTGCGCCGAGCGCCGCTTCGAACGGCGGCCCCGTGGGCGGTGCTCCGGGCGGTGCCTGGGAGCCGCCGCCTGTCGTGGCTTCCGGCGAGCGTTCAGGGGCCGCCGTCGCTGCGCTGGGGGAGAGCTGGCTCATGCGCCCGCTCCCGAGCGGTATTCCGCGGCGTAGCCCAGCACTTTGCTCACGTACTGCTGCGTTTCGGTGTAGGGCGGCACGCCGCCGTAGCGCTGCACCGCACCGGGGCCCGCGTTGTAGGCCGCGAGCGCGTCTTCGACATTCCCACCAAAGCGCTGGAGCATCTCGCCCAGGTAGCGCGCCCCGCCTTCGATTGACTGGGCCGGGTCGGTGGGGTCGCTAACGCCGAGCGACGATGCAGTCGAGGGCATTAGTTGGGTGAGGCCGATCGCGCCCGCACTGCTACGCGAATTCGGATCGAAGTCTGACTCCTGCTGGATCAGGCCGTGGAGCACGGCTGGGTCCACGCCGTTGCGCGCGGCCGCCGCTTCGATCAGCGGCGTGTACTGCGTGCTTGCGCCTCCGGGCGCCGAGGGCGTCGCGGCGCTCGTCAGCGGGGCTGCGGCCGTCGGCGTCGCGCCGTAGCCCGCGAAGCTCGTCTGGGGGATGCCGATACCCGGTACGCCCGGCTGCGCAGCGCCCTGCCCGTAGGCCGGCTCCTGGGTGCCAACCGCTTGTGTTCCGGCAGTCGGGGTGCTCGACTGTGTGCCGCTCGCCGACGCGAGCGCAGCGGCAAAGCTCGCCGGGCCGCCGCGCAACTCGGCGGCCATCTGCTGGAGCCGCTGAACCCGTGCGCTAGCGGTGAGTATCCCCGGAGCCGCCGAACCGGCACCGCTCGTTGCTTCGACGGTCGGGCTCATGCCGCGTTCCTGCGAAAGCGCTCGAGCGCAATTTCATCGAGCGCGGTGCTTTCGTGGCGGCTCGCCTCTTGTTCGTGCTCGGCGCGGCGGCGCTCCTTCAGGCGCTCTAGCGTGCGCTGCGAGCGCGCCGCGCGCGTCAGCGCCTCTTTGCGCTCGTCCACGACGGCATCCTCCGCGGCCAGCTCGCGCAGATCGGCCGCGCGCTGCGCCTCGATCCGCTCGGCGTAGGCTTGGTGGGCTTGAAGTCGGGTTGCGTCGATCGCCGCGGTGAACGCGCCCGAGCGTCGCTGCTCGATCCGCGCGCGCTCCAGCGCGGCTTCGGCGTCGTAGATGCGCCCGCGCGTCGCGTCGCGTGCCGCGATCGCGCGCGCCAGCTCCTGGCGCGCGGCGTTGGTGCGCCGCTCGCGCAACGCGCGCACGCGCTCTAGCCGAAAGCGGAACGAGGGTCCGGTGCTCACGCCCGAGGTGATCGGTCGACGGCCCTGGCTCTTGAGCCGGGTGGACGCTTGGTTGGTGGGCTAGATCGTCGACCCAAGCAGCGGGATTGCGGGCTGGCTCAGCGCTGCGCCTTCCGAGCCAGCGCCGGGAGCCGCGGCCGGAATAACTTCGCCCTCGAGCAGCTCGCCGCTTTTCTCCTCGAGCGAGCGCTCGATCGCGGCGGCCAGCTCGATCAGCTGCGCGTCGGCTTCCTCAGGCGTCGAGCGCTCCTGGACTGCCTGGCGCAGAAATACCTCGATCTGCGCGCGGTGCTCCAGCGCTGCGTCGAGCAGCGGATCGCCGCCCGGGCGATAAGCGCCGATCGCGATCAGGTCCTGCTTCTCCTGCAACGCCGCGAGCGCCGCGCGCAGTCGTCGTCCCGCCTGGACGACCTCCTCCGGGACGATCGCGTCCGTCAGACGCGAGACGCTCTGCAACACGTCAATCGCCGGGTAGTGCCCCGCGTGCGCGAGCGCACGCGAGAGCACGACGTGTCCGTCGAGGATCGAGCGGGCCGCGTCCGCGATTGGCTCGTTCATGTCATCGCCGTCGACCAGCACCGTGTACAGACCCGTGATCGACCCCGCCGCGCTCGTGCCCGCACGCTCCAGTAGGCGCGGAAGCAGCGCGAACACACTCGGCGTATATCCCCGGGTCGCTGGAGGCTCGCCAATCGCCAGTCCCAGCTCGCGCTGGGCGGTCGCGAAGCGCGTCACCGAGTCCATCAAGAGCAGTACGTCCGCGCCTTGATCGCGGAAGTGCTCAGCGATCGTCGTCGCCGTGAACGCCGCCTTGATCCGCACGAGCGCGGGCTGGTCTGAGGTCGCGACTACCACCACCGAGCGCTCCAGTGCGTCGCCGAGGTCGCGCTGGACGAACTCGCGCACCTCGCGCCCGCGCTCACCCACCAGCGCGATCACGTTCACCGTCGCGCTCGTCGAGCGCGCGATCATCCCCAGCAGCGAAGACTTGCCCACGCCCGAACCCGCGAAGATCCCCAGTCGTTGTCCGCGTCCACACGGCACCAGCCCGTCGAGCGTGCGCACCCCCATTGCCACACGCTCGCCGATCAGCGGGCGCTCCAGCGAGCCGGGAGGAGCCGCGAGCGTCGAGCGAAAGCCCACTTGCAGCGGCGCGCTGCTGCCGTCCAGCGGCGCGCCCAGCCCGTCGATCACGCGACCCAAAAGGCTCTCTCCCACCGGGACGCGAAACGGTGCGCCCGTCGGCAGCACTTTCGTGCCCGGGCCGATTCCCTGAAGCTCGCCGAGCGGCATCAATAGCGTTCTGCCTTCGCGGAAGCCCACGACCTCGGCCGAGACCGGCACGCCGGTGCGCTCCGCCTCGACCAGGCAGACCTCACCGACCTCGGCCTGCACGCCCGTCGCTTCGATGATCAGCCCAATCACGTCGCTCACGCGGCCGTGACGGCGCGCCAGGTCCGCGTCCTCGAGTGCCGTCGTCACTCGCGTGAGTAGGTTCGCGCTCACTGCCTCGCCTCCTCGCCACCGAGCACCGCGCGCACGACCTCGCGGGCACGCTCCAACTGCGTCAGCACCGTCGCGTCCACCTCGCTCTCCCGCGTGCGCACAATCGCGCCGCCCCGGCCCACACGACGGTCGGCCTGCAGCTCGCAGCACTCGATCCCGCCCGCACTCGCCTGCATAGCGGAGAGCCCGTCGCGCACCAGGTCGATGTCCGCGGGGTCCACGAGGATCGTCACGTGGCGACGGTCGGACACGCGGCGCAGCGCGCCCGCTACCACGTCAAGCACTCGTCCCGGCTCGGCGTCAAGCGTGCCTGCCAGCACCTTTCCCGCCAGCGCAAATGCCAGCTCGACCGCGTCGCGCTCGAGCGCAGCGGAATGCTGCTCGGCCACGCGACCTTGCTCCTCCAGCGCCGCGGCCAGCGCCTTTGCCGCGGCCTGTGTCTGCGCCCGGCCCTGCTCCAGCCCTTCGCGACGCCCCTCTGACTCGCCCTCGGCGCGCGCCAACTCACGCAGCCTGTCCGCCTCGGCCTGCGCTTCTGCCAGCAGCCGTGCCGGCGTCTGCGGCGGGGGCGGTGGGGCAGAGGGCTCGAACTGCTCCAGCGGGTAGGCGCTGTGGGCCGCCACGCTCAGACCACCGCTTCCTGCTCGTCCTCGTCCTCTCCGCGCGCGATCACGATCGTGCCTTCCTCCTCCAGCCGGCGTACGACCGCCAGCACGCGGCCCTGGGCCGCCTCGACATCGCGTTTGCGCTGTGGCTGTTGGATCTCCATCTCTTCTTGCAGCATCGCCGAGCCGCGCTCGGACATGTTCGAGAGCAGGCGCTGCTTGACCGCCGGCGGCACCCCGCGCAGCGCGAGCACCAGATCCTTCTGGTCGGCCTCGCGCACCAGCATCTGGATCGCGCGGTCTTCAAGCTGAGCGATGTCCTCAAACACGAACAGCATCCGACGCACGTCCTCCGCGAGCTCGGGATCGCTGTCGGTCAGGCAGTCCAGCACCGCGCGCTCGGTCGAGCGGTCCGCGTGGTTGAGGATGTCCGCGAGCGCCTTCGTCCCGCCCGCCGCCGCGTACTCCTGGCCCACAACCGCCGTCAGCTTGCGTCGCACCACGTCCTCGACCTGCTGGATCACCGGCGGGCTCGTCTCGCCCATCCGCGCGATCCGCAGCGCGATCTCGGGTCGCTCGGACTCCGGCAGCCGCGCGAGTACCTGCGCCGCGAGCCCCGTGTGCAGGTTCGCCAGCACCAGCGCGATCGCCTGCGGCGACTCCGTCGCCAGGAACGCCACGATCTGCTCGGGAGAGATCCGTCGCAGGAACTCGAACGGGCGCACCTCGATCACCGTCGAGAGCTTTCCCAGCAGCTCCTCCGCGCGCTCGGCGCCGAGCGCTCGTTCGAGCACCTCGCGGGCGAAGTCGATCCCGCCCGCCACATCGCCCAGGCCCCCCGGGCTCGCCGCCGCCGCGAGCTCCACCAAGATCGCCTCGGTCACGTCCTCTTCGATCGAGCCCATCTTCGCCATCTCCAGCGACAGGCCCTCGATCTCCTCCTCGCGCAGGTGCTGCATCACCTCCGCCGCCAGATCCGGACCGAGCGCCGCCATCAGCACCGCTGCCTTGCGCCGACCAGCAAGACGCGGCTGCCCCGGCTCGGGCAGGGTCGCGATCGCTCCCTCGCCCTCGCCGTCGGGCGCGCTCTCCGCCGGCTGCTCGGGCTCCTCGCTCACCGCCTACTCCTCCTGCATCCAGTTGCGCAGCTGCTGGGCCACGCGGTTCGGGTCGCTCTGGGCGAGCGCCTCGACCCGCCGCCGTACCGGCACGCCGTTCGGCGGCGGCTCGGGCGCGTCCTCGCTCGGGTGGCGCGGGGTCTCGCGTTCCAGTTCGGAGAGGCGCACCGGGTACTCCAGCTCGCGCAGCCAAGGCGGCTGCTCGTCCAGCGGCGCGTGTTCGCGGCGGCGCAGCGCGCGCGTTGAGAAGAACAGGAACGCAGCCGCGCCGAGCGCAAGTAGCGCGTACTTCGCGTAGCCCATCAAGCCGCCGCCCGGCGCCGCCGGAGTTGCCGGCTTCGCGAACGCGAGTCGCCCGATCGAGATCGTGTCCCCGCGTTTCGGCTGGATCCCCGCGGCGTTTGTGATCGCTTCGCGGATCGCCGGCACCGCCGCCGCGGGTACCGAGCGATCCAGCAGCACCGAGACGTGCTGGTTTTCCACCGCCCCCGGCGCGATCGTCGAGTGCGTGACCACCTTGTTCACACCCATCGTCGCCGAGCTAACTTCATGCTTGTAGTTCGACTTGCCGCCCGAGCCCGCTTGCGTGTAGGCCGGGATGTTCGCCGTGCCCGTCGCGCCTCCCGCGCCACCCGAGCCGCTGCCGTTTAGCGTTTCGAGGTTCTTGCTCTGTTGCAGCGGCACGCCTGATTTCGCGTATGTCAGCGATTCCTGCGTCGTCTGGTTTGTGTTCAGCGTCGCCGCGATCTGCACCTCGCCCTTGCCTGCGCCCACCGTTTGCGCGAGGATCGCGTCAAGGCGCGCGCCCATCGCTGCGTCGTAGCGTTCTTCTGCCGTCTGTTTGCTTGTCGCGCCTTCGCCATTGCCCGACGGCCACAGCAGGCGCCCCGTGCCGTCGGTGATCGTCACCTTCTCAAGATGCAGGCCCGGCACCGAGGAAGCCACCAGTTGCGCGATACCGCGCACCGAGCCCGAATCCAGTGTGCTCGTTCCGCTCAGCAGCACCGCCGCCGAGGAAGGCGTCTCGTTTTCCGCGAACAACTGGCCTTGCTGGTTTGGCATCACCAGCTCGACCTGAGCCCCGCTCACGCCTTGGATGTTGTCGATTGTCTGCGCCAGCTGGCCTTGCAGCGCGCGCTGGTAGGTCACCTGCTGCTGAAAGTTGCTTTCGCCCAGGTTCGATTTTTCAAGTAGTGAGAAGCCCGGCTGGGTGTCGCCCAGCAGGCCCGCGCCCGCCAGCGCGATCCGTGCCTGGGCGCTTTCACCCGACTGCACCGCCAGTGCCGTCCCGTTGTTCTGCAGTTCGTAGTGGATCCCATGCTGATCCAGCGCGTTTGTCATCTTGCCCGTCTGGCCCGGTTCCAAGCCCGTCGCGATCGTCGCGTAGCTTGGCTTGGAGATCATGTGCATGAACAGGTAGATGAACACGATCCCCACGAGCGCCGCGCCCCCGAACAGCAGCCAGGCCCGGGGCGTGAATCTCGATGCCAGTGCGCGCAGCTGCATCGGCTAGACCTGCGTCTGGAAGATCTGCTGGGCCGCTTCGGTCGCCTTTGCCCGGATCTGCGACGCCAGCTGCATCGCTAGCTGGGCCTCGTCGATCGAGGCCACCGCACTCTCTGGATCCGTCGCCGTGCCCGTCGCCAGCGATTGCGCTGCGCTGCTCGCGCTCTGCTGGGTCTGCTCCAGCGAGGAGATCGCGCTCGTCAGGGCTTCGCCGAAGCCGCCTGCGCCCGTCGCCGGTGTGGGGGAGGCTTCGTCACCCGGGGCCAGGGCTTCGGCGGCACTCGTGAGGCCCGAGGCGCCGCTCGCGCCGCCAGCGAGGCCTGAGGCGCCGGCAAGGCCTGAGGCGCCGGCCGCGCCGCTCAGCTGACTCGCTTGCAGCGCCGCCGAAATCGAGCCGATTGGCGCGATCATTTCAACAGTCCCAACGTCGCCGTGAACATCGACTTTGCCGTCTGCATCGCCGTCACGTCCGACTGGTAGGAGCGCGACTCCGAAATCAGATCCGTCATTTCCGTGACCGTGCTGATGTTCGGCATCTGCACGTAGCCCTGCGCGTTCGCTTCCGGGTTGCCCGGGTCATAGACCTGCTGGTCCGGTGTCCGGTCCGCCACGATTTCCGACACTTCCACACCACCCGCGGGGGGTTGGCCCGCCGCCTTGGTCGGATTTGCTGCTTCCGCGCCCGCCAGCTGAGCCTGAAAGCCACTTGGCTGCCCGTGCTGCGCGAGCACGACCTCTTGGCGACGGTAGGGCTGACCGTTTGCCGTGCGCGTCGTCTGCGCGTTCGCCAAGTTCTCCGCCGTCACATCCATCCGCACGCGTTCCGCCGTCAGGCCGCTGCCCGCGATGTCGATCGCGTCGAACAGTCCCATTAGAGCCCCATCGCGCTGCGCAGAATCTGGTTGCGCGCGCCCATTGCTTGGACGATTGCCTCGTATTCCAGGCCGTTCTCCGAGGCCAACGCCGATTCCTGGTCGATGTTCACCCCGTTGCCTTCCGGCCCCGCCGCGCCCGGCTGGACTTCCGGTGAGAGCGCCACCTGTTCGGGCGAGGTGCCGTTCGCCAGTGCCGAGCGCAACGCTCCTTGGAAGTTCAGTGTCTCGCGCTGATAGCCCGGCGTGTTCGCGTTCGCGATGTTGTTCGAGATCAACGTCTGGCGCAGCCACGCGCCGCGCATCGCGGTCTGTAGGGCGAGTTGGGTGGTGTCGGCCAGGGACATGAAGTTCGTGCTTCGCGCCCTCCCTGGGCTTGCCGACGCTCCTCCGTGGTGCGCCGCCCCGGACTCCGCCGAGGCGACCCGGTGATCGGCAGCCGCTCGCCGACCTTTAGGCGCTGCGATCCACGTGGCTTCGCCCCGCCGGGCCGCTCTGCGCGTAGCCCTGCGCTGCACGGCTCGCTCGCGCCGCCGTGCGCAGGCCGCCGAGCGTCGTCTCGCGCAGCGCCAGCAGCGTTAGGCGCGTCTCCGCGTGAAGTTCGCTCGCTCGCTCCAGCGCTGCCCTCGCACTCGGCGGTGGCTGGGAGGGCAATGCTTCTGTCAGCCGCTC
>DATJOE010000305.1:0-14902 GCA_035507305.1 Solirubrobacteraceae bacterium
CGCACGTGGTATCGCGCCCTGATCGCTGACCCGGCGACCTGGCCGGGCTCGAACGAACCGGAAGTGAACGAATACGAGCGGGCGTCGCTCGCGATCGACGCGGCGGGCGTCGACCCGGCGCGCGTCTCGAAGAAGCAGAACCTGATCGCTCAGATCGTCGGCGACTACCTGCCCGCGAGTCCCGGCTACTACGGCCAATCCTCGCTGGTCAACTACACGATCTTCGCGATGCTGGCGCTCGAGGGCGCGAAGACGAAGAAGGGCGTCCAGCGCGTTCCGCAGGTGCTCCTGAACAAGTCCATCGCGGTGATCCGCGGCAATCAGCACACCAACGGCGGTTGGACCTATCAGCGGGTCGAAGGCAACGAAAAAGGCCTGAAAGCCGCTTCTGAACCGGACATGACCGGTGCGGCGCTCGCGGCGCTGTGCGGAGCCGGCGTGCCGGTCAGCGACCCAACGATCGTCAAAGGGCTCGAAACCCTTAAGTCGAGCTTGATCGCGAGCTCAGGCGCGTTCTCGGTCAGCTTCGGCGCGAACACGGACTCCAACTCGTGGGGCGTGCAGGGCCTTGACGCCTGCGGCATCGACCCGCAGAGTCCCGAATTCACGACGTCGGCCGGCAAGACGCCGATCGACTTTCTGATCTCCCAGCAGTTGCCAAGCGGAGCTTTCACGTACTTGGCCAGCCCACGTGAAGCGAATCAGTACTCCAGCCAGGACGCGGTGCGCGCGCTGGCAGGCGGTGGCTTTGACCCGCAACCCCCGAAAGCCAAGCAGGCGAAGCAATGGCTGGAAGAAAAGGACTTCGACCCGACCCCCGGCGTCGACGGTCTGCTCACGCTCGTGATCGACAACGGCAGCGCAGCGCTCGACCCTTGCGATGTGCGGATCTCGCCCGAAGCGACCAAGACCAAGCTCGGCGAGGTGCTGGAAGCCGCAGAGACCGCTTCGCGCCCAGCCGGTTGCGTGACGTCGTTCGCCGCCGTCAAGGGCAAAGGCGCGATCACGCAGATCAACGGCTCGCCAGAACCGGCCGGAGCGGGCTGGCAGGTGAGCATCGACGGCGGGCCGGCGAAGGCCGCCAAGGCGACGACGGCGATCCATCTCGGCGACACGATCTACCTGAAGCTGGCGTGACCGCACGAATGAAAGCAGCGCTGGGAGTCGCGGCCGCCCTTTGGGCAGCCGCGCTCTTGGTGCTGTTGTGCGGGTCCGCCTTCGCGGCGCCGACCCAGGTGAACGTGCGCATCGAGGGCAGAAGCAAGACCCTGTTCGAGGGGCCGATCATGAGCGAAGGCCACAAGGTTCGCTCCTACAAGGGCGCCGGCGGCAGCCAAGCCGAAGACCTCGCCGAACATCGCTGCGACGGGATCAATCCGTTGGATCCGGAGAACGTCCTGCCGGGTCCGACTTCGACGGCGGCCTCGGTAGACGCGATGAACACGATCGGCGAAACGCAGGCGATGGCCGGGCAGTGGTATCCGGGCTTCAACGACTACTTCGTCAAGCAATGGGGCTCAGAACCCGAGAACGCAGAAGCCGAAGGCAAGTCCTGGGGCATCCTCGTGAACAACGTCTTCACGAACGTCGGCGGCTGTCAGTACGAGCTGGACACGGGTGACGAAGTGCTGTGGGTCTACAACGCCTTCGAGTTCCGGCCATTCCTGGGGTTGTTCGCCGTGGACGCTCACTACAAAGAAGGGGAGCGCCCACTCACAGCTATGGCGCAGCTGGGAGAACCCTTCGAAGTCGAAGTGCTCTCCTACGAAGACGACGTCGAAGACGCTCCGCCCGCGCACCCCGAACGCACGGGCGCCATCCTTTTTGCGGGAGCCGAGGTGGCTCCGGTGACGACGTCGAGTAACGGCTTCCAGGCGGTCGATCTCAAAAGCGCCGAAACCGTCACCACGGGCGCTGAAGGTAAGGCAAGCATCACTTTCACCACCCCCGGCTGGCATCGGCTGAAGGCCGGCGCGCCGATCGATCCGGGAACGGGCGAAGAAGAAGCGATCCGCTCGAACCGACTCGACGTGTGCGTGCCGGCGGCGGGGGAGAGCGGGTGTGGGGAACCGCGCGCGGACGATCAGTTGCGCGTGCCTCCACGCTACGGCGGCTCGCCCGAAGAAATCAAAGAAGAACCGCCGAGCGGCAATCCCACGACGCCCGGCCCGGGCGGCGAAGACGCACCGCCTTCCGGTCAGTCGCAGTCGCAGGGCACGAGCACCTCCAATGCACCGGTCGTCCCACCGCTCACGCCGTCGGGCGGCGGACAGACGCTCGCCTCGAGCGCGACCCGACCCGTGGCGAGCGTCGCCGTCGCGCACCTCGACTCGCGGCGCCTCGTCCTCAGGTTGTCCGCCACCGGCACGCTCGTCGTCAAGATCGCCAAGCGGAGCCGACACGGCGGCGCGCTTCGCTGGGCGACGTTCAAGACGCTCAGGCCCACTGCAAGCAAGGCCGGGGCGCTGACGATCAAGCTCCCTCGCTTGGACCCCGGCAACTACCGCGTGAGCGTTGCCTTCGCGGGCGCGAAGTCGCTCGCCAGGACGTTCACGGTTCCCCATCGCTGAGGTTTGCGCGGCTCGCAGACACGTAAGCGGGTATCTCCGGCACGCCGGGGGACGATCGCGACGGCGTTGTGCTGCGCACTGCTGCTGGTGCTGCTGCACGCCGTGGCCGGAGCGGGCTCGGCGCAGGCGATCCGCGCGAGCGACTCCGCGGACAAAGCCGTGAAGTACCTGCAGGAAGACCAGAACATGGACGGGGGCTTCGGCGGCGAACCGGGAGAAGCGTCGAACCCCGACTTCACCGCGTGGGTATCGCTCGCGCTTGCCGCGGCGGGGGTGAACCCTCGAAGCCAGATGAAGCCCGGCGGGCAGAATGCCTACGCGTATCTGCTCGGGCACGTCGGTGAGATGAGCGCCACGACCGACTTCGAGCGAGAACTGCTCGTCGTCGACGCCGCGGGCACATCGCCGCACGACTTCGGTGGGGTAGATCTCGTCGCAAGGCTCCTCGAACGTGCGCTTCAGGAACCGGCCGCGGGCGGCATCGCGTTTCCCCACGATCCTGGCTCGACTCGCGCCGGGATGAACGACACGATCTTTGCCGTTATCGCGCTGAGCCCAGTTCACGAGCCGACGGTGGAAGCGGCGGTTCAGCAGGCGACGAGCTGGATCGAACGCGAGCAGAACAAAGACGGCAGCTGGCCGGCGATCTGCCCGAAGACCGTTCCCGGGTGCAGCCCGCTGGGCAAAGAACCCGAAGGCGAAGCGGACATGACCGCCGCGGCGATCGAGGCGCTGAACGCGGCGGGCCGTCACCACACCACCGCGCAGCAGCAGGGCCTCGAATATCTGCAGAGGACGCAGAACCCGAGCGAAGGAGGCTTTGCGGAGCAACTAGGAGGACGAGCTTCGAATGCCGATTCGAGCCTGGAGGCGAACGTTGGCTCGACGGCCTGGGTGGCGCAAGCGGTGTGGGCGGCCGGGGAAAATCCGGAAAACTGGAGCCATGGCGGCGCCGACCCTCTCACCTACATCGAATCGATGCAGCAGCCCGACGGGCACGTCAGGTGGATGCGCAGCCGCGAAATGAACGGCGTATGGATGACCGCCTATGCCGGTCCGGCGCTGTTCGGCGTTCCGCTCCCGGTTCCGCAGACCCCCTATGTGCCGCCGCCTGAACCCACGAAACCAGGCGGCGGCGTCGACGCGGGCGGCGGTGGCTTGGGAGCTCCCCTGTTCAGCCGCCCGCAGCCGGGGAGCAGGGGGCGAACGTCGGGTGGCGCGCGAGTTCTTGTGAGCAAGCACCACAAGAACCGGACCCGTCGCCGCAACCCGGGTCCTCCGCGCAGGAGCCTCGTGCCGACACTCGCTGAGGAAACGACCGACCCGACGGCCACATCGCGGGCGCGGGCGCATGCGGCGAGCGCCAAAGCGCCCCGCAAGGCCACGGGCCACGGGGGCTCCGGGGGCGGCGCGGGAACCGCGAAAGGGCACCTCTCGATCCCGCCGCCTTCGCCTTCAGCGGCCGGCGCGCGACGCGAGGTCAAAGGCGTGCCGATCCGCTCGCTGGACAAGGACCTTCCCGAACCAGGCGCCCCAGGTTTGCGCGCCGCCGGGCAGAAGCCCACATCGCCCGTTTTGGCGATCGCGATCGCCGTCGTCGCGCTGATGCTCGCGCTAGCGGGCGCGGCGGTCGAGTGGAGTAGACCGCAGGTGGCCCCGTGACTCCCGTGCTCGCCACCGACGGCATCGCGGAAGCGCTGGCGAAGATCGCCTCCGCGCTACGCACGCCCGTCCTGATCCTGGCGTTGCTCGCCTTGCTGCTCTGCTCGTGGGAGGCGGGTCGCTTCCTGTTCGAGTACTGGAGTCGGATGCGGGCCGGGCGTGGCGCGCTGCGCGGGCTCGTCGCCGCGACGCTGGCCTCGCCGCAGCAGGCGGGTGCCTTGTCTGCCAAGTCTCCCGGCAAGCTCGCCGGACAAGCGCTGATCGCCATCGGCCACGCGCTCGGCTCCGGGCAGGAAGGTGAGGTCGAGCGGGCGCTCGCCGACTACGAGCTGGCGGTCCAACGCACGCTCGATCGCACGCGCATCCTGGTGCGCGCCGGGCCGGCACTTGGGCTGATGGGCACGCTGATCCCGCTCGCCCCGGGTCTGGCGGCCCTGGGCCGCGGCGACGTTTCGACGCTCGCGAGCGATCTGCGCACCGCGTTCGCAGCGACGACCGTAGGCCTGCTCGTCGGGACCGTCGCGTTCGCGATCACGCTGATCCGCACGCGCATGTACTCCGAAGACCTCGCTGATCTCGAGCGTGCCGCGCCGTCGTCCGCGCTGCCTTCGCCGATGCTGCCGTCCACGCGAAGCGAGGCCGCCCCGCCGCTGCCGATTCCCACCTCGCCGCATGGCTGGTCCGCTCCGACGGGGCAGGCTCAGCAGCCGGGCTCGGAAGGGGCGGCGTGAGCGCGCGCCGCACGGGCCTCGGGCGCCACGTCGAGGCGGGCTCCGCGAGCGGTGATCCGCTGGACGGCTTGGTGAACCTGTTCGACATCGGCATTGTCCTCGCGGTGGCGTTCTTGATCGCGGGCCTGGGCCTCACGCTCAACGCCAAGCAACACAAGCTTCAGAAGCGAGCGCCAAGCGCGCGGAACCAGCAGGCGCTTCCCACCCCCACGGGGGCCCCTTCGACGAGCGGGCACGGCGAGGCGGTCGGCACCGTCTACCGCCTCGCGAACGGCCAGCTCGTCTACGTCAAGAAGGGCTCCAAGTGAGAACGGAGCCGGATCAGCTTCCGTAGGGCCCGACGGTCACCATCGCGGCGAGCGCGTCGATCGTCGGGAGCTGTGCTTCGCTGAAGACGCCGTAGGGGTCTTCCTTTTCGAGACCGAACGCGAGCGCGGTGCGCAGCGCCGCTTCGTTTGGCAAGAACGCGCCGATCAGATCTTCAGCGGGGGTTTCTTCGCCGATTTCCTTGTTGCCTTCACCGGCGTATTCGGCGGTCACTTGGTAGCGCGAGACCCAGCGCGCCGCGCGTTCGGCCGCGGCTTGGTGCCCCGCCAGTGCCAGCCCGACCGCGCCGAGCGCGGTCGATTCGACATTTGCGTCGAAGACTGGTTCGTCGCGCTCGGCCGAGCGCACTCCGCCGCTGTCTTCCTGGATGCCTTCCAGGTATTCGCCCGCCTTGGCCAAATCGGCCTGTATCGCTTTGAGCCTTTCCGACCCGAGCACGCCGGAGCCCTGTTCACGGGCCGCGACGAGCGCCCTGATCGCTTCGACGTCGATGTCGGTCTCGCCTTCGAACGTGCCGGTGCCGTTGGCGTTCTGTTCGGCAAGGATCAGGTCCACGGTCTTCAGGGCCCGGGGCGGAAGCGCGCCGGTATGAGCGAGCGCGAGCACGGTCGGGGCCGCGACGTCGACGGCTTCGGTCGCTTCGCCTTCGCTTTTGACCAAGCCGGACTTCTCGATCCGGCTTTGGAGCTTGCGACGCAGGTTCTTCCCGGCGAAATCGGATGGGTCCTGCCCGAGCGCCTGCAGGCCCAGCACGGCGAGCGCGAGCTGCGCGGTGTTCTGACGTTCGCGCGAGCCGCCCAGGCCGAGGTACCGGCGCAGTGGAAGGCCTTCCACGATCGACCGTCGCTTTTTCCCACTTTGTGCGAGCCAGCGAGCGATCGGTTCGAGCTGGGCGGCGGGGACGCCTGCCTGCGCGAGCGCGATCACGCCGCGCAGGACGTATTCAGGGCCGCGGTGCAGCGAGCGACCTTCAGATTCCAAGCGTTCGCCCTCGGCAGCCGTCGCATCGAGCGTGGACGCCAGCCAGGGGCTCGCCAGCTGCGCGGGACCCTCCGAGGATGTCTGAGCGGGCGGCAGCTGGAAGGACGACGGGCCGCTGCCGTCCATTGGTTCGATGCGCGGGGAGCCGCCGCTGCCAAAGCCCCAGCCTTCGACCGAGTTGATCGGCGAGTGGCTGAGAGGATCCTTGGCGCCTATGCCGCTGTATCCCCAGCGTCCCCCGGGCTTGCCGCGCCAGTAGGACCAGTAGGCCCCGGGGCCGGGCGTCCCTTTGCAGTCCTGTTCGGCGAACGTGGGCTCGCCGTCGATTCGGCAGATGAACGCCAGCCCGAAGGTTTCTGTTCCCTGCAGCGTAAAGCCCGCGCGCTGGAGCGCTTCGACGCCGTTCGCGGTTTCGCCCGGCGCGCAGCCGACATAGATCTTGCCTTCGCCGAGTTCGTGGTCGTCGACGATCACGGTCACACCCGTGTTCGGCGCGCACGGTTCCCAACGCGCGATCAGCGCGGGATCGGGGTTCGCGACGTTGGCCGTCGCCGCGCTCGTGGCGAGCAGTGCGAGCGCGAGAGCGGCGAACACGGCCGCTGCAGCGAGTCGGTTGAGCTGGCGGGGGATGGCGAGGTGGGTCATGCCTGTCGCTCCTGTCGGATCGGGGCGACGGACGCTCTCCTCGCGCTGGGCGCAGGAGCCGGGCCGGTCGCCTGTACGCGAGACGGTCTGCTCTCACGACCGGGTATTCGGGCTCGGGCTCGTCCTCACGGATCTCCTTCCCAAGCCTTCTTTTCGCTCGGCTCAGTGGACCTGCGATCCGTTCGTCACCCACACCGCTGCGCGCCAGCCCCGGATTCCCACCGGGTTCCCCGCACTCGTGAGCGGCGCGAATACTACCGGGGGCGGGCGTTTGCCCACCCCCGTACAGCGAGGTGACTACGGCAGCCCGACGAGTCGGGGGTAGGAGGTACCGAACAGGCCAAAGATTCCCTGTGCGGTGGCGAACACGTCCGGCGTGCCGGACGCGGTGCACGCGGGTAGGCCCTTTTCGCCTTTGGGCTGGGCTTCGACTATGCCCGTCAGCCATTTCTGCCCTTTGGTGAAGGCGAATTTGCCCTCGACCTCGGCCATCACGGCGAGCGCGGTGCTGTTGACGCTTTCGAATGGCACGGTCGGTTTGGTGAAGTCGCAGTAGTTTTCCCAGGCCCCTGATTCGGCCTGGGCTTTTTTCAGCCATTTGACCGCGGATTCGGCTGCCGTGCCCGATTCGCCCGTGCCATCGACCAGCAGTGCCTGCGCGGCAGCGCCTGTCGAGTCGACTTCGACCGCGTTGGGGTTTTCGGGTTCGAACGGCGGTTCGCTGTTGCAGGTGCTCGCCGCTAGGCCCATCGACGAGCGGAAAGCACCGTTCAGCGTTTTGGGTTTGCTGCCCGCGCACTGCTGGGCGCGCAGATAGGTGGCGCCCGGTTTGATCCATGTCTGGAGGCTGGGTTTGCCGCTGCAGTTCACTTCGCACGAGCGCAGCGCGATCAGCGCCAGTGACTGCGTCGTGACGTTGGAGAAGTCCGTCGTGTTCTTGTCGCTGAAGCGACCGGCTTCGGTCCCCGAGGCGACCTGCAGGCACTCCAGGTCCGCGATCAGGTTGCGGGCCGGCGAGCCAACACTCCTGGGGTCTTCGCCCTGCGCCTCGACCGCGAGCGCGACCTTCGCGACCGCCCCAGCGGACAGTTTTTCTTTGGTCGTTTCGCAAGGGGTGGTGCCGATGTATTTGGCTTTGTTCGCGAGCACCCATTCATAGGTGGCTTTGCGCTGGGTCGCAAAGCTCGCGCCGGCTGTCTTGAACGCGAGCTGGCATTCGATCGTCTCGCCGACGGAGGCTTCGCCGAACACTTCGCAGTAGGAGCCTTCGGGCGTTGATTTCAACTGCGATGCGAGCCATTCGGTCGCTTCGCCGGCAGGCGTCGCGCTCGCGAGCGGCGCCGTGAACGCCGCGGCCAGTGCGAGCACGACGACCGCGAGAGCGATCTTCTTCGCTGTCTGTTTGATGTGTGTCATGGACCTTCTTACTCCTCGTGTCATCGAGGTGGTCCTAAAAGGAGGATTCCGGCAGACCCTGAAACCAGAACGTCCCCGCTCACCAGTGCTTCGTGAACGAGGACGGAACCGGACCACGGCCTGATCCGGGCTCCGTCCCGTAGACCACGACGGGATCAATAGAGCTTGCTCACAAGAGAGGCATCCCGGCTCGCTGCCACTGCTGGGTTGCGGTGGCAGCCTACGGTTGCGGGTCAGCGCCGGACTTCGACCGGCTTCCCCTCGCCCGTGGGCGTTATTCGATTTGCGCGAGAGCGATCGTATCCGTCGAATCAGTCGTCAATTCGGCCTGGCAGACGAACGCGGCGGTACGGGCGAATTCACGGATCGTTCGTGTCTCTGAGTCCCTCCGGGGCGGTCTCCCGAGCGCCGAGCTCGAGCACGAGATCGATGTACGCCGCGGGCAGCCCACGCTCGCGCGCGCCCTCGATCAGCGCACCCAGATACTCGGGTGAGGGCTTGACGTGCGGCGCGTCAGGCACGATCACGGCGTAGGCGAGGGCGTCGCGGGGCTCGCCCTCGGTCAGCACGCGGATGGTCCGGCGCTCGTACGCCTGGCCGTTGCCCTCTTTCTGATCGAGCGCTGCGAGGTCGGCGTCGTCGATTTCATAGAGCGCGCCCCACACGCTCTGCCCGGGAGCGGAGACGATGTCGGCGACGCCGGTCCCGGTGCGTACGGAGCGCCGTCTGAACGCCAGGCGATGGTCTTGCAGCTCGGCGCGGCCGAGGAATCGATGCCCCGGGCATGAGCTCCGCATCGTGACGGCGGGCATGTTGCGCCCGTAGGCGAAATAGGCGATCGGTGACACGCCCCGATTCTGCCTGGCGCGTTGCGGCTTCGAGGTTTGGACAGCTCTGACGAGGGCTGAGCACGTTTGTTATGGTCAACTCCAGCCGGAGAGGGCCGGCTTCGGCGCGTCGCGTCCGTGGATGAGGGGCGCGTTTCAAGGATCGAAGTGGGACCGGCCGCCCACAGAGCCCGAGGGGGGTTCAGGATGAGGATTCGCTCGTTGTTGACGGCCACGATGGCCGTCTTTGCGCTCGCGGCATTGCTGCTGAGCGGGGTCGCGTCGGCGGCGCCGCAGGGCGGTCGCGCGGCGAAAAAAGTCGAAGAACCGCTACCGCCGATCGAAACTGGGGGAGGCTGCGAGTTCATCGCGAACCCCGGCAACCCGGTGTGCATGCTGCCGTTCCCCGACGACTACTACACGAAAGCCGACCCGACCAGCCCGACCGGCCGGCGCGTCTCGCTGACGAACGAAATGACGCCGACGAACGTGGCGAGCCAGCACATCGAAGCGGCGCCCTACAACGCCGCCGACGGCTTCAGCCCAGGCTCGGTGATCCTCGCGAAGATCCCGGGGATCGAAACGACGGCGGACGTCGCGGCGATGCACGCGGTGCCGATCAACAAACTGCGTCAGTACAAGACGGCGAACGCTCCGGTCGTCGTGATCGACGCGAGCACCGGGCAGCGCTGGCCGATCTGGGTCGAGATCGACTCGACGGCCAAAGAAGCGAAAGCGGCCGACCTGGAGATCCACCCGGCGGTGAACTTCACCTCGGGCCACCGCTACATCGTCGCGCTGCGCAACCTGAAGAACGCGGCGAAAGAAAAACTCCAGGCCCCCGCGGGCTTCCGCTACTACCGTGACAACGTCGCCTCCGAAAACGAAGCGATCAACGCGCGCCGTCCGCACTTCGAAGAACTCTTCTCGACGCTCGAAGGCGCGGGTATCTCACGCAGCAGCCTGTATCTCGCTTGGGACTTCACGGTCGCGAGCGATGAGAACAACACGGGCCGAGAGCTCGCAATGCGCAACAACGCGTTCGCCCAGCTCGGCGACACTAACCTCGAAAACGGGATCGTCGAAGGCACCGCGCCGACGTTCGCGGTGACCAAAGTCGAAAACGAACCGAACCCGGGTGAAATCGCGCGGCGCGTGAAAGGCACGTTCGTGGTGCCGTGCTACATGACTCCGAGCTGTGCCCCAGGCGGGCGGTTGAACCTGAACGCCGAAGGCGTGCCGGTGCAGAACGGGGTGTGGACCGCGAACTTCGACTGCATCATCCCTCTGTCGGCGACGACGGGCCCCGCGGAATCGGCGCGGCCCTCGCTGTACGGCCACGGCCTGTTCGGGAGTGCGAGCGAGGTGGCTTCGAGTCCCCAGCGCGCCCTCTCTCAGGGTCACGACATCGTGCAGTGCGCCACGGATGAGATCGGGATGTCCGAATCGGATGTGTTCCCGACGGTGATTCAGGCGCTGCAGAACATCTCGGCGTTCCCGGCGATCCCCGACCGACTGCAGCAGGGTCTGCTCGACGAGCTGTATCTCGGGCGTCTGCTGGATAATCCGGCGGGCTTCGCGACGAACGCGGCGTTCCACCAGGACGGAACGCTGTCCAGCGGCTCGGTGCTGAACACGAGCCACTTGTTCTACAACGGCAACAGCCAGGGCGGCATCATGGGTGGCGCGCTGACAGCGGTCTCGCCGGACTTCACTCGGGCTTCGCTCGGCGTGCCGGCGATGAACTACGCCGTGCTGCTGCCGCGCTCGGTGGACTTCGACGAATTCGCGGCGGTGTTCTACCCGTCCTACCCGAACGAAACCTCGCGGCCCGTCGTGCTCGACATGATGCAGATGCTGTGGGACCGCGGCGAGCCGGACGGCTATGCGGAGCGGATGACGAGCAACCCGTTGCCGGGCACGCCCGCGCACCAGGTGCTGATGGACATCGCGTTCGGCGACCACCAGGTGAGCGACTACCAGGCGGACGTCGAGGCTCGGACGGTCGGCGCATCCGCGCACAAGCCGGTGATCTACCACGGCCGCTGGCCGATGACCAACGTGCTGTGGGAAGTGCCGAAGATCACCACGTACCCGTACACGGGGTCGGCGGCGTACTACTGGGACATCGGCCCGGTCCGCCCGAACCCGGCGAAACCGGAATCGACGATCGGCACCGAACCACCGCCGTATGAAAACCTGCCGAACCGCACGGGCGAAGACCCGCACGGCGCTCCGCGTGCCGCGGCGGCCGAGCAGCAGCTGGTCTCCGACTTCTTCAACGGAGCGATCCAGAAGACGGATAACTGCGGCAACAAGGCCTGCTACGCCGGGACGTTCACCGGCCCGTAGGAACGCGGCAAGCCCGTAAGGGCATGGCAAGCAATCGGGCGGAAAGGCCCCGGGATGACCCGGGGCCTTTCCCTTGACTCGGCGGAGCCGGGGATCGTTCGGCGGAGCCGGGGATCGGCTCTGCTTCGCTCACGACTTGTGCGTCATCGCCACGAAGCCGATGGCGAGCAGCGCGACGCACACGCAGACAGCGAACAACCCGCCGGCCAGCGCCGCAGGCGCGGTGCGACGCCCCTGCGCGCGGGCCTGCGCTCGAGCGTTCAAGGCCACGAGCAGGCCGCCGTAGGCGACCACGAGCCCGACGCCGCCGGCCAACCCGATCAGTGCCTCCTCGCCCAGGGCGTCCCACTTGATGAGGTTTGCGGCGATCGGCATTAGACGTCTGATGCGGTGACGGGATGGCGTTGGGCAATGCGGAACAGCGCTCCAGCCGCGGCAAGCGCGAGCACCGCCATCAGCACGGGGCCCGCGGAGTGCCCGCCGAGTTGCGTGACCGCCTCGTACACGCCGGCTGCTACGGCTGCCGCAGCGGGGAGCGTGACGAGCCACGCGAGCACGATGCGCCGTGCGAGGCTCCAGCGCACCTCGGACAGCCGCCGGCCGATGCCGGAGCCGACGACGGCGCCCGAGACGATGTGCGTGGTCGAAAGTGGATAGCCGAAGTAGGAGGAAGCGAGCAGCACGCTGGCGGCGGAGGACTCCGCGGCGAAGCCCTGGGGTGGCTCGATCTTCGTCAGCTTGTGTCCCATCGTCTCGATGATGCGCCACCCGCCGACGTACGTGCCAAGGCCGATCGACAGCGCGGCCGCGAGGATCACCCAGGTCGGCGTACCGGCGCTCTTGTCAAGCGAGCCGTGCACGACGAGTGCGAGCGTGATCACGCCCATCGTCTTCTGCGCGTCGTTCGTGCCGTGAGCGAGCGAGACGAGCGAGGCCGAGCCGATCTGCCCTACGCGATAGCCGCGCGTGCCGACCCCGCCGCTTAGCCGGCGCGCGATCTTGAACGCGAGGAACGTGCCGAGCACCGCGACCGCGCCGGCTATCACCGGGGAGACGACCGCGGGCACGATCACGGTTCCGACGACCCCGTCGACGTCCACGGCGCCCGAGCCGTCGGCGATCCATGCGGCGCCGATTACGCCGCCGATCAATGCGTGGGTCGAGCTGGAGGGGAGCGAGAACAGCCAGGTGACGAGGTTCCACGAGATCGCCCCGACCAGTGCGGCGAGTAGCACCTCGAGGCTGATCTGCGAGGAGTCGACGATGTCCTTGGAGATCGTGGTAGCGACCTTCAGCGAGAGGAAGGCGCCCGCGACGTTGAGCACCGCCGCTAGCGCGACCGCGACCCGCGGTGGGAGCGCTCGCGTCGCGATCGAGGTCGCCATCGCGTTTGCCGTGTCGTGGAAGCCGTTCGTGAAGTCGAACGCCAGCGCGGTGCCGATCACGATCACGAGAAGCAGCTCGTTGCCCATGACGCTCCCGTACCCGGGAGTACGCCAGTCTCACCTGGTTCACTGCCTGATAACAGCTGACGCGCGGCTCAGCACTGGAGCGAGCGCGAGTCGCAAGCCGACGCTTAACGCCTGCCGTCTTCGACCCGCGCGATCCGCGCGGGAGTCTGATCGCCGAGCCCGTTGAGGATGCGCGCGGCGCCGACGACGTCGCCGGTGTTGTAGAAGTCGGTGAGGATCAGGTTGGGGACGTGGTGGCGTTCGCGTTCGCACTGGCGCGCGCGCTGGAGGATGAAGTTTCGCTTGTTCAGCGCGACGTTGGGGCTGCGCCGCGGCGGGAACACATCGGCCCAGTTGTTCATCATCAAGAGCGGGCTGCTCGGCAGCCCGCGGGCGAGGTCGCAGGTGAACTGCTTGGGCTTTATGGCTTTGAGCGGTGTGTCCTGGATGAACCCGCCGAACGCGTACATGTCCCAGGGGTAGCGACCGCTGACGGGCTCCTGGGTGAACACGACGACGTTGTGCTGTGAGCGGACCATCTCGCCGAGCGTCGGTAGCTGCTGGCCGACGCGCAGCACGGCAAGGTGGGACAACAGCCGCGCTTTCTTGAAGACGTCTTCGAGCGAGGCCTCGGAGACGTAGTCCTCGTCGAACATCACGATCACGTTGCCGGGGTTCAGTTCGAGGAAGCGGCGGATCGTGGAGAAGAAGCCGACGGCGTTCGTGGCGCCGAGCTCGCACAGCGTGTGACAAAGCCAAACTTCGCGCTTGCCCTTACGCGGGCCGAAGCCGACCGAGCCGCTGAAGCGCTGCAGCGCATCGCGCGCTTCGTTGGTGAGCTTCTCGGATACGCGGTTCGCCTTCTCGCCCTCGGCCTTGATGTCGGTGCGCACGTTGCCGGGCCTGCCCTCGCCGTAGTGGGTGGAGATCTTGAACGTGCGCAGGCCATCGTCGAGCTGGCGGGCGATCCCGTGCTGCTGGTTGGCGATGAACCAGCCGGGCGAGTCCGCGGCGGACATCGCGTTGTGCGTGCCCGCGAGCACGATCTGGTCCAGGCGCTTGGCGCACAGCTGGGCATAGCCGTTGCACGTGCTGAGTGCCTGCTCGGTGGGCGGGCGGTAGGCGTGCTGCTGGGCGGTTGCGAGCGCGATCGCGGCTCCCCCGATCAGCACGCCAAGGCTGACGGCGATCGCGACGAGCCCGCCGCGCCAGCGGCGCAGCAGCGGCAGCTCGTCCTCGGGGGGCACGCCGACGGAGGTGAGCACCTCGCCGGTGCCGAAGTAGACGAGCAGCACACCGCCGCACACGCCGATGATGTCGATCGCGAGCGAGGGGTCACCGATCAAGAGCAGGCCCAGCACGAGGGCGAAGCCGCCGCGGGCGATTCGCCCGGCCTTCGTGCGGGGTGGCCACAGGCGAGCGCGCAGCCGGGTGAGGCCCGCGTCTGCGGTGTAGGGCTTGAGCACGTTCGCGGAGGCGGCGGCGACGATCGTGGCGAGCACCGCGAGGCCAAGCGCCCAGTCCGAGAGCGTGCCGAGGTATGAGTCCCACAGGCCACCGGCCGCGGCGCGGACTTCGTGGCTGGAGAGCTCTTCAGCGCCGAACAGGTTGGAGAGCAGGGAGTGGCGCACGAGGATCAGGTCCACGAACACCGCGAGTCCCACGACGGCGAGGGCGGCGGCGCAGCGCGTCACGGCCTGGCGCTTGCGTGGGGCGATCGCGATCGCACCCGCGAGCAGCGCGAGCGCGAGCAGCGGCAGCAGGATCCCGAGCAGGCGCACTTTGTCGGCGATCCGCAGCGTGCGCACCGCGAAGCTCTGGCGACGCAGATCGAGGAGCTTCGCGTCGAGGTGCTTGGGGATCTTCTTCGCGATGTCGGGAGCGAGCGTGCGCAGCGCGGAGACGACTACGGTGCTCGCGTCGGCGATGCTGAACACGAC
>DATJOE010000306.1:0-8355 GCA_035507305.1 Solirubrobacteraceae bacterium
CGGTCACCTTTTCGCAACTAATCCGGAACGGACCGAATTTGAACTTCTGTTCGGTTTCCGACTTGCCTTTCGTCTTCCCGGTCTTACTGGCCGTGAATTCGTGTGCCAGCGCCGGGGCCGCGGCGATCGCGAGCGCACACAATGCCCCCACGAGCACCACGCAAAGCCTGACGTGTCTCATTCTCCTAAGTCTCCCTTCCGCCACATTCGTCTCGTTTAGGGCTGGTCCGACGCAGCCCTGCGCTTGTCCCTCGGGGCGCTGTATTAGTCCCCTCCCAGCCGATCCCGGAGTTGGTGACCGCGAAGACTACCACGATTTTCGGCAAGAAAACCGGTATTTCCTTCGCCCGAAACTGGCCGTGGGGCCAGCGTTTGCATCCTTTTCACGCGCGTTTACAAGTCGCCTACAAGCCACAGCATGCGCCTATGGGTTGATCTGGGGAGCCGTGCCGTAACCGAGCAGTACGAAGCTCTTGAGCGCGGCGTCTACGCGGTCTTCGGCACGGGCGATGCGCTTTTGCGCCGCCTGGTAACTCGTGGGGTCGCGTTCGCCGATCGCGCGGCCGAGCTCCAAGTAGCCGGTGCGAGAGCGTTCGACCGCATCCGTGAGTGCCGCCTGCACGGGCTCAGCCACGGCCGAGGGCTGTATCCGGTTGAGCGCGCGCGTGGCTACTGCGAAGCCTTCAGCCAGCTGCGTGGCGAGCTGCTGGGCGTCCTGCGCCGTCACGTTAGGGCGCAGTTCGCGCTTGAGCGAGGCGCGCTGTCGGTCTAGCTTCGAGATGACGGTGCTGATCGCGTCAGCGTAGGCGGGTTCGGGCGCAAGGTCATACGCCTGCGGCTCGCCCACGACCGCAACCGAAGCGGCAGATTCTTCGCAAGTGCGCATCTGCGCGCGCGCCCCGAGCGGTGCGTAGCAGGCCAGCACCATTGGCGCCCCATCCGGATTGGGGACGACGAAGATCGTCAGCTGCTTTCCGTACCCTGGAACGTCGAGCCCTGCGTACTTGTACGCCTGCGTTTCGACGAGGTTCACGATTTCGGGAGCGGGGAGCTTTGCAAGCACGGCGACGAAGCGCGCGGGCAGCGGCGCGAGTTCCCCGGCCGCGAGCGACCCCGACATCAGCCCCACGCGATTGGCGTTACCGTGCGGAGCGATCACGGTGAGGTTCGCGATCGTGAGCGCCGGAACTCCGGGGGCAGTGCGGGCCACGCGCCAGCCCGTCGGGTATCCGAGCGCAGCGTTCGTGTTTTTCGCGGGCTGACGTTCAGAGGGTCCTTTGCCGACACTGGCATGCCCCACGACGTAGCCGAGTATCGCCACGGCGATCAACACGGGTACCACCTCGATCGGGAGCACAGGCCGGCGTCGCGGCACCGCGGGTCGGCCCCGTTCGCGCCGCACCATCGCCCTATTCCGAACTGTCAAATGAACCGCCGCTCGGCGTCGCATGACCGCCCGAGCCTTCGCTCGCACTCGATGCTCCTCCCCCACCCCCGGCTTTGGACGACGGCGACGTGGAGGCCCGGGTCGGAGCCGGTTCGGACGCCGCCGAGCTTTCGGGCGTCGTCGAGCTTTCAGGCGCGACGCTGGTGGTGGACGGCGCGCTCTGTGCTTCGCCCGTGAAGGTCTGGGTAGACGCACCTGCAACCGCTGTGCCGCCAATCGGGGTGGGCTTGCGCTGTGGAACCGGAGGCGCGACCGCGCTCGGGACCTGACCCGCGACCGGCGAGGCCCCGTGCAGCCCACCGGGGATCGGCGCACGCTTGACCAGTGCCGAGGAGCCCCTCGGCGTGCGTTCGCTCGTCGTCAGGCGGCCGACCGCGAAAAAGCAGCCGAACACCACAAGCATCGCGACAATCAACACGGGCCAGAGACCTTGCATGCTCGCGCCCGGTCCGCCGATGCGCACGCCGAGCCAGTCGTAGCGAACGGCGTTCAGCGTGTTGCGCATCGCGCTCATTGGCTCGGGCAGGCGCTGGGGTGCGTGCTCGGGGGACGCAGGCAGGAGTCCACCCGCAGCGGCAGCTTGTTGCGCCGGATCGTGAAGCTCGTGAACTTGCCGATTTGACCGGCCTTCGAGACGCGGATCTGCAAAACGGTCCCCGCCTTGAGCGCGCGTTGAAAGCGCGGGAAGGAGAGTGTCACGGCGCCGGGCTTGGTCTTGGCTTTCGTCGAAGCCGTGATCACGCGGCTTTCGGACTTCGTCTTGCAACCGCGGCCCTTGCAGGAGATCGTGATCGTCGCCGCGGGCGGCGCCTGCACCGAGAGCAGCTTGATCTTCACCCCGTAGGAGGTCTCCGTGCCCGCGATCCGCACGATCGGGAAGGGCTGCATGAGCGTCAAGACCTGCGGCACAACCTGAAGTGTCTCGGCGACCTCGCCGGACAGGCCGTTCGCGTCGGTGACCCGCAAGCGAACCGTGTGCGGGCCGGGGGTCGCGAAGGTCGTTGTCGCGACCGGCCCACCGGCGGCGAACGGTCCGTTACCCGCGAGGTCCCAGCCATAGCCGGTGATCGCGCTCGAGCTCGTGGATTTCGAGACGAGCGACACGCTCTGTCCGACGGCCGGCTGCGCAGGCACCCAAGTGAACGACGGGGAAGGCGGGCTTGGGCTGGGCGAGGTAGGAACGATCGGCGGGTTCGAGGTCACCGGCACGGTAACGGTGAACTGCTGAGCGGGACTGGAGCCAACGTTGCCGGCTTCATCTGACTGCCGCGCGAGCACTGTGTATTCACCGCTAGGTAGGCTTGCGAACGTCGCGCTCCAGCTGCCGACTTCTTCGGCGACCGTGTCGTTGACGGTGATTGTCTCGAACAGCGCGCTCGGTTCGGTCGTGTTCCCGCTGAACAGTTCGGCGGTCACCTGCCGATGATCGCCGCGCGCCGTGCCGGCCGTGCCGAAGACGGTCTCAAGGCCGTCGCTCTGCGCTGAGATCACGGCGAGCGTTGGTTCCGGCGCCTTGGTATCGATCGTGAATGTGCTTCGGTTGCTCACCCCGGGCTGATTTTTCGGCTGCATCGAAGGCTGTTCGGCCTGCGCAGTGTAGATCCCGTCCGCGAGGGCTTTGATCGGGGCCACGCTCCAGGCGCCGCCGACCACGGGGACCGTCACCTTCTGCAGCGGTTCGCCCGACGGCGAGGTCCCCGGCCAGACCTTCAATGTCACTTCAGGCTTCGCTTCGCCGGAGGTTTCGGCCGACCCGCTGAAGCCGGGTTGCGTGCTCGCGGTGAACCGCGGTAGTTCTCCGAGCGTGACGATCGGCGAGGGACTTTCGACCGTGAACGTCACCCCCGGGCTGAACCCAACGTTGCCGACAGAGTCCGCCTGCTTTACGCGCACCGTGTAAGTCCCATTCGAGAGGCGCGGACCGTTCCCGGCCGAGCTCCAGTTCGAACCGCTGCGCTGGACGGTGAACTGCTCGGGTTCTTCGCTTGAGATCGAGCTGCCAAGGAAGATTTCGACGGTCAGTTCGCTCGCGTCGCCCGTAGCGTTGCCCGCCGCTCCTTTGAATTCGACCAGCGAGGATTTGAGTGGATCGCCTTCGGCTTTCGGCGCCGTCACGGTCGGCGCGGGCATGGTCGTGTCGATCGTGAAGGAAACCGCGGGGCTGAAGCCCACGTTGCCGACCGCGTCGAGTTGCTTGACGCGCACGGTGTATGTGCCCTCGGCGAGACTTGGAGTGTTGCTGCCACTGCTCCACGTGGGCCCGCCGCGCGCGATCGAAAGGGTCTGTGCGAGGTTCCCGGGCGCCGTCGATTCACCGTGGAAGATTTCGACCGTGACTTCTGCGGCGTCACTCGCTGCGTTGCCGGCCCCGCCCTTCAATTCTCCCAACGATTTGAATCTTTCACCCGCTTTCGGCGAGGTCACGGTAGGTTCGGGTGCGGTCGTGTCCACGCGGAACGTGACCGGGCTCGTACTGCTCGTGTTGCCGACCTCGTCGGACTGTTCGACCGAGACGGTATGAGGACCGTCAGTCAGCAAAGACGATTGGGTAAATGCCCATTTCCCCCCGCTTACCGTCGCTTCGCCCGCGAGTTTTCCATCGAACAGCACGCGCACCTTGCCGTCGCCTTCCGCTTGCCCACCGCTGCCGCTGAAGGATGGTTTCGCAGTCGCGGTTTCTGCCGGGACTGGGCCAAGCGTGAGCGGGCTCGGCGGGCTCGTGTCGACGCGGAAGCTCGCCGTGCTCGGTTTGCTCGGATTACCCGCTTCGTCGAGCCGTTCGACACGGATGACGTGGCTTCCATCGCTCAGCGCCGGCGAGTGGAATTCCCAGACTCCGCCGCTGACGGCAGCTTCGCCCACCGGTTGATCGTCGATGAAGACATGCACGGGGCCGTCGCCCGCTTCCTGGCTCCCGCCGCCTCCGAAGGAGGGTGTCGCGGTCGAGATCACCGCGGGCACCGCGTTCAGCGTCTGAACGGGTGCCGTCGTGTCGAGCGTGAACGTTGATTCGGCGCTGCCGACTTCCAGGCTGATCGAATCGGTCTGGCTGGCCAATACCGAGTAGGCCCCGTCGGGCAGGCTCGGCTGAACGCTCCACACCCCGCTCTGGGGGAGCACGGATTCTTTGCTGACCGTCGAGCCGCCCTGTAGTACTTCGACGGTCACGGAGTCCGTCGTGTCATTCGTGGTCCCCGAGATCGTGGTTGGGCGTTCTCTGATGAGCGCCCCCGGGCTCGGAGAGCCGATCGTCAAGCTCGGCGCCGCTTGCGCAATCGTCGGCCCGGCGCCGAGCGCAGCGAGCGTGAGGACGCACGCGGCGCCCAGTCTGCCGATCCCGTTCTTAACGATGCCGCTGCCGACCATCCCGCTTTCGATCCGTTCGTGTCTCCACCGCCGCGCGAGCCGCCATCCCCATGCCGAGCTCGCGGCCGACAGATGATATGGCCGTTCGCTGGACTTGGCGCCACCGACACGCAGCTCGCCAGCGTCGGGGCGGACAAGGGACTTCGCGCGAGCGCGCCCGAGAGGATTCGAACCTCTGACCTTCGGTTCCGTAGACCGACGCTCTATCCAGCTGAGCTACGGGCGCAGAGCCGCCAAGTCTAGTCGTCTCGCCGCGCGGGGCCCAGCGCGCGGCTTCTAGGCCGGTTTTGCCAGCGAACCTGCACGCTCCTGCTCGCGCTCGCGCATGCCGCGCGCGATGCGTCCGCCGAGCGCGCCAAGGAACATCCCCGCGATCGCGTCGATCACGATCAAGAACGGCGGGAAGCCGCCGAGCGAGACCTTCGCGTCCGTGCCCGCGATCCAGTGCGCGAGCAAGATCGCCAGGCCGAACAGCGCGCCGCCGACAAGGCCGCGGTCCGCACCTCCCCAGCCGTCCTGATGCTCCAGTCCCGCCAGGATCGCGCCGATCCCGGCCAGCACCGCGAGCGCCCAATACACGCCCGCCGACACCCCTAGCACGACGCCGACTACCGCGCCGAACGCAAACGGCACCAACCCGCCGAGCACGACCTGCACTGGCCGCGCGCGATCGCGAAACAACACCGGCATATGCATCCTCATCCCTCCCCTGCTCCCGTGGGAACCCCCTCGGCGCGACAGTAGCACGCTCCTAAGGCGCGCGATCTAGAGTCCCAGCGATGCTCTATGCCGCCCTGGGCGCGCAACTCGCGCTCGTCGCCGCCGCCTTCTGGGTCGAGAGTCGATCCGCGCCCGGCAGCGCACGACGCGCGGTGCTCTGGAGCCTGGCGTGGCTCGCGCTCGGGCTGTTGCCCACACTCTGGTTTGGCGTGTTTGAAAGCTCGCACGCCGCGAGCTCCTACGCCGCCGTGTACCTGATCGAGCGCGCGCTCTCGCTCGACAACGTGTTCGTCTTCGCGGTGCTTATCGCGACCTTCCAGATACCCGAGCCCGAACGCGAGCGGCTGGTCTCCTTCGGCGCGCTCGCTGCCTTCGCGCTGCGCGTGCCCGCGATCCTTGTGGGCGTCGCGATCTTCGAGGCCTCGCATTTCGTTAGCTACCTGCTCGGCGGCCTGTTGCTCGTACTCGCCTGGCAGACCGCGCGCTCCAGCCACGAGCAAGGCACCCAGCCGAGTCGCGTAATCGCCTTCCTGCGACGGCGGCTACCCGTGAGCGACCATGTACCCCGCCGCTTCCTCGTAGTGCGGGACGGGCGCCGCGAAGTAACGCCGATCCTGCTCTGCCTGATCGCGATCATGCTCGCGGACCTCGCCTTCGCGGTCGACTCGATCCCCGCGGCGCTCGCGATTAGCAGCGACACCCTGCTGCTGCTCACCGCCAACCTGCTCGCGCTGCTCGGCCTTCGCGCGCTGTTTCAGCTCGTTGCGATCGCCCGGCGTCGACTCGTCTACATGGACCAGACGATCGCGGTGCTGCTCCTGCTCGTGGGGGTAAAGCTGCTCGTGGCGGAAGCCGTCGAGGTCGGGGCGCTTGCGAGCCTCGGTGCCGTGCTCGTCGTACTCGCCCTTGGAACTGCCGTCTCGCTGCGCGCCAGCCGATCGGCTCATGACGCGGACTCGCGCGCCTGAGCTGTGTAGCCGGACCTAGAGCAAGCCGACCTGGCGCAAGATCGACACCGAGTCCGAATAGACGTCCTTGCGCTTGACCTTGCCTTCCTCGAATGGGATGACGTCCATCCCGTTCCATTCGATTCGCTTGCCCGAGGGCTCGGCGACCAGCTCGCCGCGACTTAGCGGCTTGAGGTGGGTCGCGCTCGCCGTCCACTCTTGCACCACCAGATCCTCGCGCACGTACAGTCGGCGCGTCTTGAACTCAATATCGGGCCACGAGGCGAAGATCCCCGCGATATGGCGCAGCGCCTCGGCGCCCTCGGCGCGCTCCCCTGCCGTGTGGTTCTCGAACACCATGTCCGGCGCGTGCAGCGAGCCGATCCGCTCGACGTCGTGGGCGTTCCACGCGTCGTTGTAAGCGTCGATCCTCGCGTGCAGCTGCTCCATGCCCGCGCTAACGCTCACCGCAGCGAGGCCGGGCTCGCGTTCCGGCGTACCCATCAGGCCCACCTCATCGGTTCGTAGCCGCTCGTTCGTGGCGCCGAGATGATCAGCACATTGGCCGGCGACTCCCCATCATTTCGAACTGTGCGCTTGTGCTCGGGGTCCAAGCGGGCGAAGGTCCCTGCCGGCAGTGGATGGTCCTTTCCATCGATCACGATCGACGGGGTTCCGTCGATCGCATAAAAAACCTCCTCCTGATCGCGGTCGAGCTCGTCGTGCTCGGGGATCTGCTCGCCTGGCGGAATCCGTACGAGATTGATCCCGAATGACCTCAATCCCAGCGTGCGGCGGATTAGTTGCCAGTTGCCAGTCGTCTCGAAGTCCGCCCCGCGTGCCAGCTTGAAGCCCATCTCGACCTCCTGCTCGAGCGCATCGCCCGCGCCCGCGGGCCGTGTGCTCGCGACCCTATCGCGCCCGGCTGGTCAGCCGCGAACTTCGCGGCGACGCCCGCCGCTGGAGTTGCGATCCGCGCGCATCAGGACGACGGGGTCTACGTGGAGCTTCGCCGCGATCCGTTCCACACTGCGCAGCGTCAGGTTGTGCTCGCCCCGCTCGATCCCACCGAGGTAGGTGCGATGCACGCCTAGCACGTCGGCGAAGGCCTCCTGACTCAAACCGAGATCCCCTCGGTACGCCCTGAGGTTCAGACCGACCGCGCGTTGAAGACGACCGTCCACACAGGGAACAGTCTCTGGCTGCTGCCTAAAGGTCTACAGAGTCATAAATAGCGGTTTTTGGACCCGCATCTGTATAGATCGAATTCTTCGGGCTAGCAAGCATTCTCGAGCTAGGTTTCGATCGTCACCAAGGTCCCGATCGGCGTGTACGGGTAGATCTTCGCCGAGGCTTCCAGTGGCAACTCGACGCAACCAAGACTTTGCGGCGTACCGAATGAGCCACGATCGAAGTTGTGTAGCGCATCTCCGCCATTGAAGTAGCTCACCCATTTGATCCCCGGGTCTTCGTAGTGGGAGCCGTCCGGGTTGGTCCCGCTCATCGTCGTTTCCGGCAGGTGCTCGAACACCGGGAACGTGCCCAGTGCCGTTTCCGCACCCGAAATCCCCGTGTTCGCAGCCGAGTTCAACACCGTATGACCGTCGTGCCACAGGGTCAGCGTCTCCGGCACTTCACGGTGCACGTAGACGTAGCTGTAGCCTTCGTCCAGCCGCTTGCCGGCGATCGCGTCGGCCATCATCTTGCGCCACACGGACGGTCCCGCGACCCCGTCGACGGGCATCCCGTTTTCGTTCTCGAACTTCATGACCGCGCCCTTCGTGATCACGGTCTGCTCGGTCGGGCTCCATTTCTCCTCGAGCTGGTGCGGGGTGTTGGGATAGCGCCAGTGGAAGCTGCCCGACGGCGGTTCGA
>DATJOE010000307.1:0-23171 GCA_035507305.1 Solirubrobacteraceae bacterium
CGACCTTGCTCGGTGACGGCGTGAGCTTTAAGTGGCGTGGGCGGCAGGTGCGTCTAGCGGTGCCGGGGGCGCATAACGCGCTCGACGCTGCGGCCGCCCTGGAGGCGGCGCGTATCGCGGGCGCGGACCTCGACCGGGCGATTGCTGGCCTGGCTGAGTTCCACGGTGCGGGGCGTCGCTTCCAGCCGACGGGCCGGACCGGCTCGGGTGCGCAGGTCTATGACGACTACGCCCACCACCCGACGGAGGTGGCGGCGACGCTCGACGCGGCTCGTACGCTCGCCCACGAGCGCCTGGTCGCGGTCTTCCAACCGCATCTGTACTCGCGTACGCAGCTGCTGGCCCGGGAGTTCGGGCGCGCGCTGGCGCGCGCGGACGCGGTCGTGGTGCTGAACGTCTACCCGGCACGCGAGCGCTCGGAGGACTTCCCGGGCGTGAGCGGGCTACTGCTCGCGGAGGCGGCGGCGGATGCGGCGGGGGGACGACCCGTCTATTGGCTTCCGACGTTTGACGCGGTAGTACAGGTGCTTGAGCAGATGCTTCGTGCCGGGGATCTGTGCCTGGTGATGGGGGCAGGCGATGTGGATGCACTCGCGCGTCGTCTCGTGGCGGAGTCCTAGCGGCCGCCACCTACCGAGCGGCCCACCGCCCGCGCGCCTCTGTCTACCTGCCTGGTCCTCCCCTGTCTTGGAGGGGTTCGGACGCGGAGGTCGAAGGAACGGCGGATGGCTCGATCGTTGGCTTCGGCGGCTCGACCTCCGCGCGCTCGGAGCCGCGGCCAGGCGACGGCGATCGACCTGGCGATCGCGCACGCGCTGCGCGCTCCGGCGAGTCTGGGGAGAGCGCTAGGACCGGCTTGGGCCTATGTGCGCACGCGCAGGCGGCTGCGGATCGCGCTTATCGCGACGGTGATCGCGTTGCCGCTGCTGGGCGGCGGCTGGCTGTGGCTGCGGAACTCGCCGCTAGTGTCGGTGCAGCAGGTACGAGTGAGCGGGGTGCATGGGCCAGACGCGAGCGCAATCAAGGCGACGCTGCAAAGCACGGCGAAGCAGATGAGCACGCTGAACGTCAGCACGGCGAAGCTGCGTGCAGCGGTTGCGTCCTACCCGGTAGTGGGCGACCTGAAAGTGCAGACGAGCTTCCCGCACGGCTTGCGGATCGACGTAGTGGAGCAACCGCCGGTGGCGGTACTGAGCACGGACGGGGCGAACGTGGCGGTGGCGGCGAACGGCACGGTGCTGGGCACGGCGCAGTCGGGCGAATCGCTGCCGACGGTGAACAGCGGGCAACAGTTGACGGTGGGCGAGCAGGCGCGCGAACCGGCATCGCTCGCGGCGTTGAGCGTGCTGGGCGCAGCGCCGAAGCCACTGGCGAAGAAGACCGAACGCGCGTACAGCGGCTCGAAGGGGCTGACGCTTGTAATGCAGGGCGGCGTACGCGCGTACTTCGGCGATGCCTCGCGCCCGCACGCGAAGTGGGCAGCGCTCGCGCGAGTACTCGCGGACCCGGGCTCGGCTGGCGCGAGCTACGTGGACGTGCGGGTGCCGGAACGACCCGCGGCGGGCTTCCCGCCGGGAGTGACCCCGCCTGCGGTCGAAGGCGCGCAGAGCGAAACAGAAAGCACGACGGCGGGCGGCTCGGAATCGGCGCAGTCGCTTGAAGAAGGGCTCGCCTCGGCGGTGGGAACCTCGGAACCTTCGGCGCCCTCGGGGACCTCGGAAGAATCGTCGAGCGGGGAAGCCGAAGCCTCAGCGGAAGGCGAAAGTGGGAGCGAAGCTAGCGCCGAATCCACTTCGCCCGCGAGCGGAGAATCCAGCGAAACAGAACACTGAACCTAAGGTCGAGGTTTACCCCACGCCAATCACGATCCTCATCCCTTGGTCGAGAGATCGAGGTTTTGCAACGAACGTTGCGGAACTGCACGCCGTCGTTGACAGGGCGAAGATCCCTGCATAACGTGCCGATTCCGGCGGGTGCGCAGTCTGTAAGCTGCGGACCCTAATTTTCTACTGAAGGGTTCGGACAGAACCATCATGGAGAGCAGTGGCAGCTATCTGGCGGTGATCAAGGTCGTGGGTGTCGGCGGCGGCGGCACGAACGCGGTGAGCCGCATGGTCGACGCGGGTCTTCGCGGCGTGGAGTTCATCGCAGCGAACACGGATGCGCAAGCGCTCGCGATGTGCGACGCGGACATCAAGCTGAACATCGGCCACGACTCGACGAAGGGCCTCGGCGCGGGCGCGAACCCGGATGTGGGTCTCGGCGCGGCCTCTGAGTCGCGGGACGACATCAAGGAGGCGCTGAAGGGCGCTGACATGGTGTTCGTCACTGCGGGCGAGGGTGGCGGCACGGGCACGGGCGCGGCCCCGGTGATCGCGGAGATCGCGAAGAACGAGATCGGTGCGCTGACGGTGGGCGTGGTGACGCGGCCATTCGACTTCGAGGGCTCCCAGCGTGGCCGTCAGGCGACCGAGGGGATCGAGCGCCTGCGCGAAGTCGTGGACACGCTGATCGTGATCCCGAACGAGAAGCTGCTGCAGGTGGTCGAGCGACGTACCTCGATGCTGGACGCTTTCCGCGAGGCCGACAACGTGCTGCGTCAGGGCGTCCAGGGGATCACGGACCTGATTACGATCCCGGGCCTGATCAACCTCGACTTCGCGGACGTGCGCACGATCATGCACGACGCGGGCTCGGCGCTGATGGGAATCGGCACTGCGGGCGGCGAGAGCCGTGCGGCGGACGCGGCGAAAGCCGCGATCTCCTCACCGCTGCTGGAGGAGTCGGTCGACGGCGCGACGGGGATCCTGCTGAACATCACGGGTGGCAAAGACCTCGGCCTGTTCGAGGTGAACGACGCGGCGGAGACGATCCAGAACGCCGCGGACCCGAACGCGAACATCATCTTCGGCGCGGTGATCGACGAGAGCATGTCGGACGAGGTGCGCGTGACGGTGATCGGCACGGGCTTCGACCACCGCCCGGGCCGCAGCGCGCGCAAAGAGAGCCGCACGCGCGGTCGCGACCGCAAACCGTCGATCGACGATCGCCAGCGCAGTTCACTGGAGATCTCCGACGACGACATCGACGTGCCTCCGTTCCTTCGCTAGAACGGTAGTTGTGGACCGCGCCCGCTAGCCTGCGGGCCGTGACCGACGCCCTGCGCCGTACCCCCCTCTACGACGCCCATGTGGCCGCCGGGGGAAAGATGGTGGACTTTGCGGGCTGGGAGATGCCCGTGCAGTACGAGGGCGTTGGCGCCGAGCACGCTGCGGTTCGCGAGCGCTGTGGGGTATTCGACGTCTCGCACATGGGCGAGATCGAGGTCGCGGGGCCGGGCGCGCTCGATTTGCTCCAGCGCCTGCTTTCTAACGACGTCGAGCAAATCTCGCTCGGGCGTGACGGCGGCGGCGCGCAGTACGGCGTGCTCTGTCGCGAGGATGGCGGCGTGCTCGACGACCTGTTCACTTATCGACTGGACGCCGAGCGCTACCTCACTGTGACAAACGCCGCGAACCACGAGCGCGACCTGGAGTGGTTTCTTGCGCACGCCGCCGAGTTCCCCGAGGCTGAGGTGAGCGACAGGATCGACGACTACGCAATGCTCGCCGTGCAGGGTCCGCTCGCCCGGGGGATTGTGCAGGCGATCGCCGATCGCCCGCTGCCTCCACGGATGTGCGCGGCACCTAGGCGGTTGGCCGGCCACGACACACTTGTCTGCGGGACCGGCTACACCGGCGAGGAAGGGGTCGAGATCCTTTGTGCGCCCGAGCAAGCCCGCGCCTTGTGGGACGAGCTCGTACGTCGCGGTGCGACCCCCGCGGGCCTGGCCGCGCGCGACACGCTGCGCCTCGAGGTCTGCTTTCACCTCTACGGCAATGACCTGATGGTTGAGCGAGGTCCGATCGAAGCCGGGCTCGGCTGGTGCTGTAAGGAGGAAACGGGCTTCCTCGGTGCCGACGCAGTGCGCGCCGTGCGCGAGGCCGGCCCGGCCGAAAAGCTCATCGCCTTCGAGATCGATGGCCCCGGGATTGCCCGCCAGGGCAACCCGATCGTTGGCGGCGGCGAGGTCACGAGTGGGACGATGTCGCCGAGCTTGGGCGTCGGGATCGGCATGGCATACGTCCCCGCCCAGCGAGCCACGATCGGCAGCGAACTCCAGATTGACGTTCGTGGCAAGATGCGCCCCGCCGTCGTCAAGCAGAAGCCGCTCTACCGAAAGGGCTCGTGAATGGCCGAGGCAAGCTACCCAGAGGACCTGCTCTACCACGCCGAGCATGACTGGGCTCGCATCGAGGATGACGGCGCGACGGCGACGCTTGGCATCACCTGGTACGCCCAGGACTCGCTTGGCGAGGTCGTGTTTTTCGATCTCCCCGCGGTCGGCACCGAGGTAAAGCGAGATCAGGCCTACGCCGAGGTCGAGTCCGTCAAGGCGGTCTCCGATGTGATCGCCCCGCTCTCGGGCGAGATCGTCGAGGTCAACGAGGCGCTCTCCGACTCGCCGCAGGCGATCAACGAGGACCCCTACGGCGCGGGGTGGCTCGTGAAGGTGCGGCTTGGCGACCCTGCCGAGCGCGAGGCGCTGATGGACGCCGCCGCCTACGCCGCGACGCTCGGCTAGCGCTCAGTGTGCGCGCCGGTGCGGCGCTTTGGCAAGGAAGGAGTGGCCCGCGACCACGGTCACGTGCTTGCCGTTTACGAGGTTCGTCACCGCGACGCGATCGGTCAGCACGCGGATCAGCGTCCCTTCGCAGAGGTCCTCGGTCAGCCAGCGCGTGCCGAGCACCGCGCCCGTGGCATAGCTGCCCTTCGTCGAGTATTTGCCATGCCCTTCGGCCCATAGTTTGCGCACCACGTGCTTGCCGTGGCTCGCACTCGCTTGTGCCCGCCGCCCGTGTGCTGCGCTCGAGCGGCATCCCGCGAAGCTGCCGCCATACAGCGCCGAGATCACGAGCCCGTCGCGGCGCTGGGTCAGCTTGAACTCGCCTTCGTAGAAGACCATCGTCTGCGTGCCGCCTCCCGGAGCGGCTGTGGTTACCGACACGCGCCCGTGCCTTGCGTCAACGATGCTTCCGAACGGGATCTGCATCGCGCTCGACAGCAGCACGAAGTCTTTCGAGCCCGGCAGTTTCACGCGGACGACCCCTGAGAGTGGGGCTAGGTTGGTACTTACCGCGAGCACCGGCGCTGGCAGCGCCGAGCTCGTGCTCGCGAGCACCGCACCGCGTGGGCTCAGTGAGCCCGTAGTGCTCTGGTTCGTAGTCGTAGTAGTGGTGGTCGTCGTTTCCGGCGTGTGTTCATCGCCTTCGGGCTCTTTCGCCGGGGGTTCTTCTTCGGGGGGCGGAAGCTGGATGGGTTCCGGCCCAAGGTAGGCCCACACTCCGCCCAGCCGACGCCCTTCGTGCGGGGCGCCGATCAGCGCAGAGTTTCCATCGCCCGCAAGAGCCACGCCCGTGCCGAACAGCAGCCTTCGGACGTCTTCGACCGGGGCGCGGCGTTCTTCCTGCTGTACCCAAGTCGCTCCCGTGCGCGTGAAGGCCCAAGCCGCGCCCGCGAGCGAGGAGTCGTGCGGGGCGCCGATCAGCGCTGTGTTGCCGTCGGCCGAGAGCGCCGCGCTGTAACCGAACTGACCTTCGCCGACCTCGCCCGTCGCCGTCAGCTTCGAGCCTAGCCCTGACCAGTCAGAGCCGCTACGCGAGAGCACCCAGGCCGCGCCGACGCCCGCGCTGTCCGAACGTGCTCCGACCAGGCCCGTCGCACCATCGGCGCTGAGTGCAACGCTGAAGCCGAAGCGACCGCTGCCGCTCTCTTCATCGCCGCCCACGAGCTTTTCGCCCTGTGCCGTCCAGTCCCCGTCTGAGCGCCCAAACGCCCAAGCCGCGCCGCGGAATTCGTTATCGCCCGGCCCGCCGACAAGCGCCGTAGAGCCGTCGGCCGACAGTGCGAGGCTGCGTCCGAAGAAGCCACCCCCGACCTCGCCTTCGCCGGTCAGCTTGCCCCCCTGGGGCACAAAGCCCGCGTCGGTGCGCGCGAACCCCCACGCCGCGCCGTGGCCGCCATCAACGCGCGGCGCTCCGACCAGCGCCGTCGAGCCGTCGGCAGAGAGCGCGACGCCGCGCCCGAAGCTCCCGTTGCCCTTGGTCTCTTCGCCCGCGACGAGCTTTTCGCCCAGCTGCGACCAGGTTGTACCCGAGCGGGTGAAGACCCACGCGGCGCCTTGCGCTTCGTTTGCCCCCGGGGCGCCGATCAACGCGGTGTTCCCGTCGGCCGAGAGCGCGACGCTGCGGCCGAAGCCGCATTCGTTCGCTTCTTCGCTGCAGCGATCTTCTTCGTCTGGGTCCGTCGCTTCGTTGACCGAGAGCTTTGGTCCCTGCTGGGTCCAGGTCGATCCCGTGCGCGTGAACACCCACGCCGCGCCCGCCGACCCGTCGTCGCTCGGGGCGCCGACCAGCGCGGTGGTGCCGTCTGCCGAGAGAGCGACGCTGTAGCCAAACTGCGCCGCCGCATCTTCGGGGGTCGGGGTCGGGCGAGGGGTCTGTTCCAGCAGCGGACGCCCATTCGCGCTTTGTGTCAGGAGCATGAGGCATGCCGCGATCGCCGCGATCGCGGTCGTCGCGTAGCGCCGCTGAGCGTAGATGCGTCCGGGCGTCATTCCATTCCCCCGCGCGCCACCGCAGCGACGACGCGTATCAAGAGCCTAAGGCAACCGGTCGGCTGCCCGCAATATGCAACCGTCTCACGGCGGCTCGGCGATACGGCCAAGGTTCTCACAATCGGGACCCCCGCTTGGACAAATGCCCAGGCCGTTCGGGATCGAGCGTGACTTACACTCCGCGACTTGGGGGGCACGCTCACACAGGCGCGCACGCGAAGGGTCGCGACGCCGGCCGCCGTGCTCGTCGTCGCCGTGCTCGGCAGCTCGATGGCGTTCATCGACGCGAGCAGCGTCAACATCGCGATCCCCGACATCGCCAAAGGCTTTCCCGGCTCGCCGCTCTCGAGCGTCTCATGGGTACTGAACGCCTACAGCATCGTGTTCGCGGCGTTCCTGCTCGCGGGTGGGCAGCTCGCCGACCTGCTTGGCCGCCGTCGCGCGTTCTCGGTCGCGATCGTCGGGTTCACGCTGTCTTCTGCCCTGTGCGCGATCGCCCCCTCGTTGAACGCGCTGATCGTCGCTCGGGTGATCGAGGCCGGCGCCGGGGCGCTGCTCGTCCCAAGCTCGCTTGCGATCGTGCTCGAGGCGCGCGAGGCCCGCGAGCGGACCCACGCCGCCGCCACCTGGTTCGCCCTCGCGGCGGTGGCCGCCGGGATCGGTCCGCCGCTTGGCGCACTCTTGATCACCGCCGCGAGCTGGCGTCTCGTGTTCCTCGTGAACGTCCCGCTCGGCATCTTCACGTTCTTGCTCGCGCGGCGGGTGATCGTCGAGAGCAGGGCTCCCGGCAGGCGGCGACTGCCCGACCTGCTCGGCGGGCTCTTGCTCGCGCTGGCGATCGCCGCGCTCGTGCTCGCCGTCGTCAAGGGCGAGGAATGGGGGTGGGACGGCGCTCGGGTGCTCTGCTCCTTCGCGCTCTCGCTGCTGCTCGCCGGCTGGTTCATCGCCCGCGCGCGAAGCGTCCGTTCGCCGGTGCTTGACCCCGCGCTCTTGCGCATCCCCACGTTCGCGTTCTCGAACCTCGCCGCGATCCTGATGTCCACGGGCTTCTTCGCGTACACGCTCGGCAACGTGCTGTTCTTGACGAGCGTTTGGCGCTACTCGATCCTGCAAGCGGGGCTCGCGCTCGCGCCCGAGCCGATCATCGCATTGCTGCTCGCCGAGCCGACCGTGCGTCTGCTGCGCCGTTTCGCGCACGGCGTCGCGCAGCGTCTCGTGCTGCTGCTCGGCGCGATCATCTGGGCCTCGGGTATGGCCTATCTTGCGGCGCGCATGGGTGGCGAGCCCGACTTCCTCGGGACCTGGCTACCTGGGATGGCGATCCTCGGCGTGGGCGGCGGGCTCGCGTTGCCGACGCTTGGCGGGCTCGCGATCGACTCCGTGCCCGGCACGCGCTTCGCGATTGCCTCCTCGCTTAACTCGGTCGCCACCCAGCTCGGAGGCGCGCTCGGCGTCGCGATCCTGATCGCGATCGCCGGCGAGGAGACATTGCACACGCTGCGCGAGGCCTGGATCGTCGCCGGCGCCTGCATCCTCGCCGGCGCGGTGCCGTGCGCTGTGTTGGTCGTCCGCGGCGCTTGGAGTGAAACGGCCGAGCAGCCCGTCGAGGATCAGGAGGTCCCGCTCGGCATTCGAGCCGATGCCGGGCCCGCTGAGCTCGACCTCCCTGCGCTGCCCAGCCTCGCCGAGTCCGACGGAGAGCGAGCAGAGGTCGAGCCGCAAACCGTCGCCGAGTTTCTGCGCAACGTTCGCGTCTTCGCCGAGCTGCCCGACGAGCTGCTCGAGCAGCTCGCGCGGCTCGCCCAAGACGTGAGCTTGCGGCGGGGCGAGTGGCTGTTCCGCGAAGGCGACCCCGGCGACGGCGTCTACGTCGTCCGCGTCGGCCATCTCGAGGTGTTGCAGGAGCGCCCCGAGCGCGCGGTGCTGAACACGCTCACGCGCGGAGCCGTGCTCGGCGAGCTTGCGCTGCTCAGCGGATCGGGGCGCAGCGGCTCGGCGCGTGCGCTCCGCGATACCGAGCTGCTGAAGATCGAGCAACGGCACTTCGACGATTTGCTCCGTGCGACGCCCGCCCTCGCGCTCGGGCTGACTCGCGCGCTGAGCGGTCAGCTGCAGGCGAGCAGGGCTTTGCCCGTGACGCGACGTGCTCGGCCCGTGACGATCGCGCTCTGTGCCCTGCAGGATTCGGTGCCATTGCTCGAGCTGGCGGACCAGTTGAGCCAGGCGCTCTGCGCGTTCGGCAAGGTCGCCGTGCTCCATCCCGGCCACAGCGGTGAGACGACCTCCGGCACGGGATCCCGCTCCGACGCGCTTGCCCGGTTTGGTCCGGTGGTCGAGCGCTGCGAGCTGGATCACGACCACGTGATCCTGGTTTGCGGGGAAGGCGCCGAGGAAGCCGGTCCTTGGGAGGACTTCTGCCTCGCGCGCGCCGATCGCGTGCTCGCCGTCGTGGATGGAGCCGGCTCGGGCCCGCGCTCCTTGGATCCCGCACACCCATATCGGGCGGGCCAGGACGAGCGAATCGCGCGGCTGCACGGCTGCGACCTAGTGGGCTACGGCGTGCGTCCCGGTGGCGCCGGTCTGCGCGGCTGGATAGCGCGGATCGAGCCCACTACGACGTTCGCGCTTTCCAGCGATGCGGAACACTGGCGAGACGTCGCGCGCATGGCGCGGCGTCTCGCGGGACATTCCGTAGGGATTGTGCTCGGCGGCGCGGGCGCGCGGTCGTTTGCGCATCTCGGAGTGCTGGATGTGCTGCTCGGAGCCGGGCTGCGCGTCGACCGCGTAGGCGGCGTGAGCGTTGGCGCGTTCGTCGGCGCGCTACTCGCTGCGGGTCACGACAGCGTTTCGATCGACGCCTGCTGTTACGAGGAGTGGGTCAGGCGCAACCCGCTCAACGACTACACGATCCCGCGTGCCTCGCTCGTGAAGGGCCGCAAGGCGCGGGCGATGCTCGAGCGGGTGTTCGGCGAGGTGCGAATCGAGGAGCTGTCCCGCTCGCTGTATTGCGTGAGCGCCGATCTGCGCGAGGGCACCCTGCGGATCGACCGTCACGGGCCGCTCGCCGAGACGCTTGCCGCTGGGATCGCGTTGCCTCTGATCTCTCCGCCGGTGCGGCGCGGAGAGCAACTGCTGATCGACGGCTCGCTGCTCGACAATCTGCCGCTTCAGCCGATGAGCGCGAGCGGGGAGGGTCCTGTGCTGGCAATCGACATCAAAAATCCCGATCAGCAGGGGTCCGAGGAGCGCAGGAGCCAGGCCGCGGGCACGGGCGGATCGTCCGGGGGCGCCGGCGCGTCGGCTGGAGGCGTGAGCGCGAGCGCGAGCGCCGAGGACGGAACTGGAGCGGCACGCGGCGGGCGGCTACCCCCGCTGACCGACACGATGGCGCGCATCGCCCTGCTCAGCAGCGCGAACACCCAGGAGAGCGCGCGTCGCCATGCTGACTTCACGATCGAGGTCCCGCTCGTCGGGGTCGGGATGCTCGAGTTCCACCAGATCGACCAGGCACGCGAGGCCGGGCGCCTGGCGGCGATCGCCGCGCTGGAGCGGGCTCCGGAGTGGGTGACCGGCGGATCGGCGCAGGCACGCGAGCTGAGCGGTCGGCGCACGGTCGTTCGGATGTGAGCGGGATGCGTCGCCGCCAACGCAGAACGACCGCCCTGCTAATCGTCGCCGTGCTCGCGGCGGGGATTGGTGTGTTCGCCTACGCGACCCATCTACTGCGTCGCAGTGAGCAGCAGACGATCGACGCTCGGTTCTCGATCCGCGGGTCGCGCAAGCCATCGCGGGAGATCGTGCTCGTGCAGATCGATAACCAGACGCTACAGACGCTGAAGCACATTCAGTTTCCATTTCCGCGTCGCTATGACGCCGAAGTAATCAACCGCGTGCGCCGAGCCGGCGCGCGTGCGATCGCGCTCGACCTGGAGTTCACGCAGGAAACCGACGTGCGCGACGACAACGCGTTGATCGAAGCACTCGCCCAGGCACGCGGCAAAACCGTCCTTGCCGCGAGCCAGGTCGGCCCCGGCGGGCAGAACGGCGTGCTCGGCGGGGGCAGCATCCTGCGTGAAATCCAAGCGCGCGCTGCCGCGGTGAAGCTCACGGTCGACTCCGACGGCTCAGCGCGTCGCTTCGGCTACGCGGTGAACGGCCTTCGCACCTTCCCCGTGGCCACCGCCGAAGTAGCGACCCATCGCCCCGTGAAGACGTCCCTGTTTGGCAGCGGCGCGCTGCCCGGAGGCACGCTGCCAATCGACTTTGCGGGTCCACCGGAATCGTTCCGCTCGATCCCCTTCTCGCGCGTGCTCAAAGGGGAATTTGATCAGCACGCGCTTGCAGGTGCAATCGTGATCGTCGGCGCCTCGGCGCCGATCCTCAGCGACGTGCACACGACCGCGACCAGCGGCTCGAAGGAGATGGCTGGGGATGAAATTTGGGCGAACGCCGTCGAAACCCTGCTGCGCGGGGTGCCGCTGAAGGACGCTCCCGGCTGGCTGAACGTGCTCCTGATCTGCCTGCTTGGTGTCGCGATACCGCTCGGCAGCCTGCGCCTGCGTCGGCTGCGCTCGCAACTAGACTCGCTTGCACTCGCTCTCGTATTCACGATCGGCGTGCAAGTCGCCTTCAACGCGGGCTTGATCGTCAGCTTCGTCTACCCGCTGCTCGCGCTCGCGTTTGGCACGCTCGGGACGCTCGTGATCTTGTATCTAGGCGAGGCGATCGAGCGCGAGCGGGTGCGTGCTGCGTTCGCCCGCTTCGTGCCCGCGGGCGTTGTGGATGAGGTTCTCGCGAGCGCCGATGAGAATCTTCGGCTCGGTGGCGTCGAACGCGATTGCACGGTGCTTTTCTCCGATCTACGCGGCTTTACGAGCTTTTCCGAGACACAGCCCGCCGGCCAAGTGATCGACGTCGTGAACTGCTACCTGAACGAGATGACCGAGGCGATCCTCGACGCGGGAGGAACGCTGATCTCCTACATGGGAGACGGCATCATGGCCGTGTTCGGCGCGCCCCTGGCCCAGGAGGACCACGCCGACCGCGCGGTGGCCGCCGCGCGCGAGATGATCGGGCCACGGCTCGACCGCTTCAATGCCTGGCTCGCTGAGCAGGGGTTCGATCATCGTTTCGCGATGGGCGTTGGCCTCAACAGTGGGCCCGTGATGGCGGGAAATGTCGGCTCCGAGCAGCGCGTGGAGTACACGGCGATCGGCGACACGACCAACACGGCCTCGCGGCTGGAGGGCCTGACGAAGGGCAGCGAGGCGATGCTGTTCATCTCCGCAAGCACGCGCGATCGGATGCGCTCCTCGACCGAGGAGCTCTCGCCCGTCGGCGAGTTCGAGATTCGCGGGCGAGTCGAAAAGCTCGCGGTCTGGACGATCGGGGCTCAGCAGCGCAGTGGCGTGGGGCATCGCTAGGCTGACGCCAGGACCTTGAGCCGCTACACCGCCATCACCTCAGCCGATCTGCAGGCAATGCTCGCCACGATCGGCGTCTCCTCGGTGCAGGAGATCTTTGAGCGTCAGATCCCCGAGGCCGTGCGCCTGGGCCGCGAGCTTCAGCTGCCGCCTGGCAAGACCGAGCAGGAGGTCCACGCCCACCTGGCCGAGCTGGCCGCGCGCAATGTCAGCGCCGAGGATGAGCTGAGCTTCCTCGGCGCCGGGATGTACGACCACTACGTACCCGCGCTGATCGACATGCTCACCGAGCGCTCGGAGTTCCTCACCCCCTACACGCCCTATCAGCCCGAGATCTCCCAAGGCGGACTGCAGGTGATGTTCGAGTACCAGACAGCGATCTCCGAGCTGACAGGGCTGCCGGTTTCGAACGCCTCCGTGTACGAGGGTCCCTCGGCGGTCGCGGCCGCGGGGTACATGGCCAAGCTGCACAACGGCCGCGCTCGCTTCGTGGTGAGCGCCGGTCTTCACCCGCACACGATCCAGACGCTGCGCACGCTCGCCCACGGCTTCGGCATGGAGGTCGTGGAGGTACCGCTGCGCGAGGGCGTGACCGACGCCGAGGCTTGGGCCGAAGCAATCGACGGCGAGACCAGCGCCGCAATCTTCGCCCAGCCCAACTTCTACGGCGCGGTCGAGGATGCCGAGGCGCTGGCGGGCGCAGCCAAGCGCGCGGGTAGCCCCGAGCTGGTCGTGATCTGCCAGGCGGACCCGATCGCGCTCGGCATTCTGCGCACGCCCGGGGAATGCGGCGTGGACGTATGCGTCGGCGAGGGCCAGCCGCTCGGCAACCGGCTCGACTTCGGCGGCCCTTCATTCGGCTTCTTCGCCGCGCGCGAGGAGTACCTGCGACGGATGCCGGGGCGGATTGCGGGCGAGACCACCGACGTCGACGGCCGCCGCGGCTTCGTACTCACGCTGCAGACGCGCGAGCAGCACATCCGTCGCGAGAAAGCGACCTCAAACATCTGCACCGCCCAGGCGCTGAACGCACTCGCGGGAGTCGTGTACCTCTCTTGGCTCGGCCGCCAGGGCCTGGTCGAGCTGGGTGAGCTGCTGCTCGCGCGCACCCACTATGCGCGCGAGGCGCTTGGCGCGCTGCCGGGCGTTGAGCTGGCCCACTCGCAACCCGTCGTGCGCGAGTTCGCCTTGCGGCTGCGGGGCGACGTCGATGCGATCCGGCGGCGCTGCATCGCCCAAGGTGTGAACCCCGGCGTGGACGTGCACGCGCTGAGCGCCCGCCCCGAGGACGAGGGGCTGCTGCTCGTCGCGATCACCGAGCGTCGCTCGCGCGTGGACATCGATCGGCTCGTCGAGGTGCTCGGGGCGGCTGTCGGTGCCGAGTCCACGGATGCTGGGACTGCCGGCGGGCGCGAGCGAATACTCGGCCCGACCGAGGCTGAGCATGAGCAGCAGGGAAAGCCCGTGGGCGTGTGAGCGAGCTCGACGAAAACCACTTGCACGCCGATCCCGGGATCGACGGGCACCACCCGCACCACGGCCTTCAAGGCGCGGGCGGCGGTCCGAGCGAGAGCCCGCTGCAGCGCGAGCGAGCGAGGACGATCTTCCAGAAGGGGGCCCCGGGGCGGCGCGCGTTCGTCTGCCCCGCGCTGGACGTGCCGACGCCTGACGCCGAGCGAGTGCTGCCCGCGCGGTTGCGCCGGGCCGAGCCCGCGCGCCTGCCCGAGGTCTCTGAGCCCGAGCTCGTGCGCCACTACGTCGGCATCTCCAAGCGGAACTTCGATCTCGACTCGGGCTTCTATCCGCTCGGCTCGTGCACGATGAAGCACAACCCCCGCCTGCACGAGCGGGTCGCGGCTCTGCCGGGCCACGCGCGCTTGCACCCGTTGCAGGACGGCGAGCGCGCGCAGGGGGCGCTCGAGGTGATGTTCAACCTGCAGCAGGCGCTCGCCGAGGTCTCGGGTCTGCCGCACGTCTCGCTGCAGCCCTCGGCGGGATCGCACGGCGAGCTGGCGGGCGTGCTGCTGACGCGCGCCTACCACGAGGATCGCGGCGAGACGCGCCACAAGGTGCTCACGCCGGACACTGCCCACGGTACGAATCCCGCGACCGTGACGATGGCGGGCTTCGAGGTCGTGAAGGTCGCCACAAACGAGGATGGCGGGATCGACATCGAGGATCTGCGCGCGAAGGCCGACGAGGACGTCGCCTGCCTGATGCTGACCAACCCGAACACGCTTGGGGTCTTCGATCGCAACATCGAGGAGATTGCACGAATCGTCCACGACGTCGGCGCGACGCTCTACTACGACGGGGCGAACCTCAATGCGGTGATGGGGATCTCGCGCCCAGGCGACATGGGCTTTGACATCGTGCACTTCAACCTCCACAAGTCCTTCACGCAACCTCACGGGGGCGGTGGTCCCGGCTCTGGACCGATCGCCGTGTCTGACCGTGTGGCTCCGTATTTGCCTGTACCGGTTGTACGCCGCGACGGCGATGGAACACTCGCGCTTGACCACGACCGCCCAAAGTCGATCGGCCGCCTGCGCGGCTTTCACGGCAACTACGGGTGCTTCGTACGGTCCTACGCCTACATCTGCTCGCTCGGTGCCGACGGGCTGAAGGATGCCTCCGAAGCGGCGGTGCTGAACGCGAACTACCTGCTGGCGCGCCTACGCGAGCAGCGTTTGCCCGATGGGCGCAGCGTCGCCGAGCTGCTGCCGCTCGCCTACGGCGAGCTGTGCATGCACGAGTTCGTGCTCTCGGGCGGGCCGATGAAGCGCGAGCTGAAGATCAAGACACTCGATCTCGCCAAGCGGCTGCTCGACTTCGGCTTTCACCCGCCGACCGTGTATTTCCCGCTACTCGTGGACGAGGCTCTGATGGTCGAGCCGACCGAGACCGAGACCAAGGAGACACTTGACGCTTTCGCGACGGCGATCGCGCAGATCCTGGCCGAGGCAGCCCAGGACCCCGAGATCGCCCTGAGCGCTCCCTACACCACGCCGGTACGACGGCTTGACGAGGTCGCCGCCGCGAAGCGCCCCGTGATCCGCGAGGCGCTGGAGGAAGTGGCCTAAAGATGGCTGGCGAGTACCGCGAGCTAGGCAGCACTGGCGTCCGCGTCAGCCCGTTGTGCCTGGGGGCGATGATGCTCGGCGCCTGGGGCAATACCGATCATGAGGAGTGCGTGCGGATCGTCCACCGCGCGCTCGACGCGGGCATCAACTTCATCGATACCGCCGACGTCTACGCACGTGGCGAGTCTGAGGAGATCGTCGGCAAGGCGCTGGCGGGCGGTAAGCGGGACTCGGTCGTGCTGGCCACGAAGGTCCACGGCAAGATGCACGATGAGGATCCCAACCAGTTCGGCAACACTCGTCGCTGGATCATCGCCGAGGTCGAGAACAGCCTGCGTCGGCTGAAAACTGACTGGATCGACCTCTACCAGATCCACCGTCCTGAGCCGGACACTGACATCGATGAGACGCTCGGTGCACTGAGCGATCTGGTCCACGCAGGCAAGGTGCGCTACATCGGCAGCTCGACGTTCCAGCCCTCGCAGATCGTCGAGGCCCAGTGGGTAGCCGAGCGGCGTGGGCGCGAGCGCTTCGTGTGCGAGCAGCCGCCCTACTCGCTGCTACATCGCGGCGTCGAGGCCGAGGTCCTGCCGGTGTGCGAGCGCTATGGCATGGGCGTGATCCCCTGGAGCCCGCTGGCGGGCGGCTGGCTTTCGGGTAAATACACCGACGGCACGGGCTCGCCGGGGTCGAGCAGACGCGCGCGGGCGATGCCTACGCGGTTTGACATGTCGCTGCCCGCCAACCAAGAGAAGCTGCGAATCGTGAAGCGCCTCAGCGAGCTTGCCGAGCAGTCGGGGATGACCCTGATCGAGCTAGCGCTCGCGTTCGTCACGAGCCACCGCGCCGTGACGGCCGCGATCATTGGCCCGCGGACGCCGGAGCAGTTGGAGGATCAGCTGCCCGCGCTCGCGCGCAGTACGCTCGACGCCGGGCTGTTGGACGAGATCGATGAGATCGTGCCGCCGGGCGTCAACGTCAAAGCCGACGAGCGCGGCTGGGATCCGCCGTGGCTCGCGGAGAGCACCCAGCGCCGCCGCTAGTAGCGTCCTAGGCATGAGGATCTTCTCGGGCATCCAGCCGACGGGACGCAAGCACCTGGGCAACTACATCGGCGCGATCGCGCAGTACGTCTCAAGCCAGGAGCGCGGAGAGGGGATCTTCTGCATCGTGGACCTGCACGCGCTGACCGTGTCCTACGACCCCGCCGAGTTGCGCGAGCGCCTCTACGACACGACGGCGATCCTGCTCGCGGCGGGCCTGGACCCCGAGCGATGCATCCTCTTTCGCCAGTCAGACGTGCGCGAGCACACCGAGTTGACGTGGCTGCTTTCGAGCGTCACCGAACTGGGAAGGCTGGAGCGCATGCACCAGTTCCGCGACAAGTCCGTGGCCCAGCGCGAGCTGGTCTCGGCGGGGCTGCTGTTCTACCCGGTGCTGATGGCCGCCGACGTGCTCGCCTACCGCGCGCACGAGGTGCCGGTCGGCGAGGATCAGCGCGAGCACGTCGAGCTGATGCGCGACGTCGCGCGCCGCTTTAACTCACGCTTCGCGGCGGACCAGGAGGTGCTGGTAGTGCCGGAGCTGCGCATCCCGTCGGTCGGCGCGCGGATCATGGACCTGCAGGAGCCTACGCGCAAGATGTCTACGACTGGCGGCTCTGAGCAGGGGACGATCTACGTGCTCGACGAGCCGAAGACGATCGAGAAGAAGCTCAAGAGTGCGGTCACCGACTCGGGCTCGGAGGTGCGCAGCGCCGCGGAGAAGCCCGGGATCTCAAATCTGATCGAAGTCCTGGCCGCGGTCCGCGGGAGTGAGCCCGCGGCGGTCGAAACCCAGTTCGCGGACGCCCGCTACGGCGAATTCAAGGTCGCAGTGGCCGAAGCGGTGGTGGACTACCTCACGCCTGTGCGCGAGCGCTACGCGGAGCTGCGTGGCGATGAGCGCGCGATCGAGGCGACGCTCGCGAACGGTGCGGCCAGGGCGAGCGCGCTGGCGGGCGAGACGCTTGCGGATGTGCGCGAGTTGATGGGCGTGGGCGCTCCGCGTCGGGGCCGGTAGGTACGGTGAGAGGATGAGCGCCCGGAGTCCGTTGCCCGCATGACGCTCGCGAACTTGGAGCTGGACCTGGAGGTCTTTACCGGCCCCTTCGACCTGCTGCTCACGCTCGTGTTGCGCGAAGAGGTCGATCTGCTGGAGCTGCAGCTCGCCGAGGTCGTGCTCGCGTATCTCGATCACCTGGAAGCGCGCGGCGATCTGGATCTCGAGAACGCGACGGAATTCATCGTATTGATCGCCGCGCTGCTGGAGCTGAAGTCGCGGCTGATGCTGCTGGGCGAGGAGGACGAGGAGCTAGACATCGAGCCCGAGCAGGCGGCCGAGGAGCTGCTCGCGAGAATGCTCGACGCGCGCCGCTACCGCTCCGCCGCTGCTCACCTAGGTGAGCTGCTGGCCGCCGAGCAGGGCGTTCGTTTCCGCGAAGCGCCGCTGCCCGCGCACTTGCGCAGCACGGTGCTGGAGCCGGCCGAGGGCTCGCAGGACCCCGAAGTGCTGGGCGAGGCGGTAGGGCGCTTGCTGCTGATGCCGCCTCAGATCAGCTTGCGCCATGTCTCGGTGCCGCGCGTGGCTGTCTCAGAGCGCCTTGCGGTCCTGCGCAATCTACTGAGGCGTGGCGCGTTCAGCTTCGATGAGGCCGTCCGGGGAGCCGATCGCATGACGATCGCCGTCACGCTGTTCGCGCTGCTGGAGCTCTACAAGCGCGGCGAGGCCGATTGGGAGCAGGACGAGAGCTTCGGCGAGATCGCGGTGCATACGCCCTCCGCTGGGTCGGTGGTTGGGTCGGTCGCGCCCGCCGCGAATGAGCCTGCAGCCGCGGGCCTGGCAGGATGAGCGGGGTGAGCGAGGCCACGGAGTCCACCGCGCCGACCGACGACACCGCCGAGCTACCCGGTCTGGCGCGCACAATCGAGGCGCTGCTATTTCTCTCGACCGACCCGCTCAGCGCGGCTGAGCTGGCTGAGGCGACCGAGGCGGGAGAGGGCGCCGTCGCCACGGCGCTCGCGCTGCTTGGCGAACTGCACGCGCCGGACCGCTCGGGGATCGTCTTGCGCGAGCTGGGCGGGGGCTACACGTTCGCGACCGATCCTTCCTCGGAGGACGCGGCGCGGCGCTTGTTCAGCCGCCCGCGCGTCTCGACGCTCACCCCGGCCCAGGCGGAGACGCTCGCGATCGTGGCCTATCTGCAGCCGGTCTCGCGTCCGGAGATCGCGCGAATCCGGGGTGTCAGTGCGGATTCCGCGGTTGCGACGCTGCTCGACCGCGGCGTCATCGAGGAGGCCGGACACTCGCAGTTCGGCGCCGTCCAGTACCGCACGACGACGCAGTTTCTCAAGCTGTTCGGGCTGCGCTCGTTGCAGGAGCTGCCCGACGTCGCTCGCTGGGAACCCACGCCAGAGGAGCAGGCCGAGCTGCGCGACCGCCTGCTGAAGGCGGGGGAGGCGCGGGCGAGCTGACTCCGGTTGTGATGCGTTGATGCTCTAGCATCACGCTTGTGCGGACCACGCTGGACATCGATGACGATGTGGTGGCTGCCGCTCGGGAGTTGGCCAGCGGCGAGCGACGATCGCTTGGCTCCGTTATCTCTGAGTTGGCGCGGCGAGGTTTGACGCCAGCGCAGGTCGGAAGCGAAGACGGCGTGCCGGTGGTTCAGGTCCCACCCGGAACGTCGCCGATAACGCCGGAGATGGTCAGGCGAGCGCTCGACGAGGGTTGAGCGGATACCTTCGCTTCTCGATGTCAACGCGCTGATCGCGCTCGCGTGGGATTCGCATGTCCATCACGTCGCGATGCGAGCGTGGTTCGCCGAGAACCGAGCACGCGGCTGGGCTACCTGCCCGCTGACTGAGAACGGATTCGTCCGTATCTCGTCAAATCCTCAGGTCCTGCCAAGCCCAATCGGCGTCGATGCGGCCATTGGGGTTCTTAAGGCGCTCAGCGCGCTCGACGGACATAGATTCCTCACCGACGACGTCTCGCTGACCGATGAGAGTTTCCCGACGATACGAGGGCATCGCCAGGTGACCGATGCTCACCTACTTGCAATCGCTCGCCGACATGGAGCGCGCCTGGTGACATTCGATGCGGGGGCCTCGGCGCTTGCACGAACCGGCGAGGTTCAGCTCCTCAAAGCACTTTGAGTCTCGCTCAAGTCGCCTTCGCGGCGAGCTGCCCGCATGCCGCGTCGATGTCCTGCCCGCGCGTCAGCCGGATCGTCGCGGGCACGCCGTGCTCGACGAGCGCGTCACGAAAGGCGGCGATCGACGCGCGTGTAGACCCCTCGTAGGGCGAGTCGGTCGGGTTGTAGGGGATCAGGTTGACCTTGAAGATCGAGCGCTCGGCCGCGCCCTGCTCGTCGCCGGAGCTAGTCTCCCCGCCCGCTCGCAGCAGTCGCGCGAGCGCGAGCGCTTGCTCGTAACGATCGTTGACGCCATTCAGCATCACGTACTCGACGAACACTCGTCTGCGCTTGCGCGCGTAGAAAGCACGGCACGCCTCGATCACCTCGCCCAGGGGATAGCGCTCGTTGACGGGCATCAGCTCGGAGCGCAGCGCTTCGTCGGCGGCGTGCAGCGAGAGCGCAAGTCGTAGTGGCATGTCTTGCTCGGCGAGGGCTTCGATCCCGGGGATCCAGCCGACAGTGGAGATCGCGATGTGGCGGTGGCCGATGCCGAGGTCCGGCAGTCGCTCGCAGGCCGCGAGCACGTTCTCGAGGTTGAGCATCGGCTCGCCCATACCCATAAACACGCAATTGCTGAGGCGCCCACGTCCGGCTTCCAGTCGATGGAAGTGCAGTGCCTGGTCGACGATCTCCGAGGCCGTGAGGTTGCGCGCGAATTTCATCTTCCCCGTTGCGCAGAACGTGCAAGTCAGCGGGCAGCCCGACTGGGATGAGAGGCAGATCGAGCGTCGCCCGTCGCGATAGCGCATCAGCACCGCCTCCAGCGCACGCCCATCGGCCGTGGCGAACAGCGCCTTGACGGTGCCGTCGCTCGCGCGCGCCTCATCCTGTAGCTCCAGACTGGAGAACGGCAGCTCGCGTGCTAGCTGCTCGCGTAGCTCGGCCGGCAGGTCGGTCATCTCCTCATAGCCCTGGGCTCCGCGCGCGGCCCACGCCCACACCTGGCGCGCGCGGAAGCGCGGTTCCTCGCGCTGGGCGAGCGTCTTCTCCAGCAGCGCCAGGTCCATGACTGGTAATGGTTGCAGCAGATGCGCCGCTTCCCCGGGTCGAGACGACAGATGCCCACGCGCGGCCGCGCCGGGGTGGCGCGCTGATGCGCCTGGCCAAGCACCTGGCGCACGCGGGCGTGGCCTCGCGCCGCGCGGCCGAGACGTTGATTGCCTCAGGGCGCGTGAGCGTGGACGGCAAGATCGTCACCGACCCGGCGCGCGACGTGGACGAGGGCAGCGCTGTTGAGGTTGACGGTGCGCCGCTCGCGGGCGCCGAGCCGCGCGTGACCTATGCGGTCAACAAGCCGGTCGGCGTGGTCTCGACGGCTCGCGACACGCATGGCCGCCCGACGGTTGTGGAGCTGATCTCGGACGCGGGCCTGCGCTTGTATCCGGTCGGGCGTCTGGATGCCGACAGCAGCGGGTTGATCTTGCTCACAAACGATGGCGAGCTCGCGAATCGCCTCACGCATCCGAGCTTCGAAGTGCCGAAGACCTACCGGGTGAAGCTCGCGGGCAAGCCGATTGACGCGAGCGCGCTCCGGCGACTGCGCGAGGGCATCGAACTGGAGGACGGGCCTACGGCCCCGGCTGAGGTCAGGCGCCTCGGCGAGCACGAGCTGGAGCTGACGATCCACGAGGGCCGCAACCGCCAAGTGCGCCGCATGTGCGCTGCGGTTGGCCGGCAGGTGATCGAGCTCCGCCGCGTGCGCTTCGGGCCGCTACGCCTCGGGGAGCTGCGCGAGGGTGCGCACCGCCGACTGAGCGAGACTGAGGTCGGGCGGCTCCGCGCGCTCTGACAGAATCGCGCTTCATGCGACTGTTTGCCTTGCGCGGCGCAACGAGCGTCGAGCGCAACGAGAGCCAGGCGATCCTCGACGCCACGACCGAGCTGATGCGTGCGCTGATGGAGCGCAACGGGCTTGGTCCCGAGAACGTGGTTAGCTGCATCTTCACGGCGACTGACGACCTGGACTCGGCCTTTCCGGCGGCGGCGGCCCGCGCGATCGGCTTTGAAGCGGTGCCACTGCTGTGCGCGCGAGAGATCGACGTCGAGGGCTCGCTGCCTCGCGTGATCCGCGTGCTGATTCACTACTACGCCGAGGACGGGCACACCTCCCAGCACGTCTATCTCGGCGAGGCCGAGGCGCTGCGTAAGGACCTGTCCGCCGCGCAATAGCTGCGGCGCGCAAGGCAGGGCACAATAGACGCATGCCACTGGAGTTCTCAGAGCGCATCGCGCGGCTTCCCTCATACCCGGCCGCGGGCGGCTACGGCGAGGGGCTTGAGCTGGTACGCCTTGCGAGCAACGAGTCGCCCTTCCCCCCGCTGCCCGAGGTGCGCGAGGCGATTGAGCGCGCGGTCGGCTCGCTGAACCGCTACCCAGACCCCTCGAACTCGCTGCTGCGCGAGCGTCTGAGCGAGCGCTATGGGGTGCCACAGTCGCGCATCGCAATCGGCAACGGCTCGTGCGACGTACTGCTCGCGGCGGGCGAGGCGCTCCTGGAGCCAGGCGCCGAGCTGGTCTACGCATGGCCTTCGTTCTCGGTGTACCCGCACCTCAGCGCGGCCTCGGGAGCGCGCGCGATCACGGTGCCGCTGGATGCGCAAGAGCGCCATGACCTGCCGGCGATGTTGCGTGAGATCACGGTCGCGACCCGGATCGTGATCGTCTGCAACCCAAATAACCCGACGAGCACGGCGCTACCGCTCGCGGAGATCGCTGCATTTCTCGACCAGGTGCCCGCGCATGTCTGTGCGATCGTCGATGAGGCCTACTGCGAGTTCAACCTGCTCGATGATCCCGATGCCTCGATCGATCTGCTGGAGCATCACCCAAACCTGATGCTGCTGCGGACATTCTCGAAGGTTCACGGCCTGTGTGGGCTGCGCGTCGGCTTCGGGCTGTGCGGCTCAGAGGCGTTGCCGCGCGCGCTGGATCAGGTGCGCCAGCCGTTCTTCTGTAACGCGCTCGCGCAGGCGGCGGCGACTGAGGCGTTGGCGCACCAGGATGCGGTGACCGATCGCGTCGCGCGCACCGTCGCCGAGCGTATCTCGGTCGATGAGCGACTACGCGCGCTCGGGCTCCAGCCCGCGGAGTCGCAAGCGAACTTCTGCTGGTTTCAGCTCGGCGAGGGTCGCGATGAGGACGAGGTGGTCGCAGGGCTGCGCGAGCGCGGGATACTCGTCCGCGCGGGAACCGCTTTGGGGGGCGAGGGTGCGCTTCGTGTCACCTATGGCACCTCCGAGGAGAATGAGCGATTCTTGCAGGCGCTTGCCGAGCTGCTGTGATCTTGCTACAACCAGACGGAACGATCATGCAGAAGCTCGACGGACACAGCTCGGACGGCATTCATGCAGGCGCGCCTGTCGCGCTTTGCGCCGCATGGTCGTATTCCCCTCGCGCCTGGCGATTTAGCTAGGCGCTTCGGCTCGCGCCCGTACGTGAACGGGCGCGAGGGCCGCACCGGGTCCCCGTAGGGGACCGAGCGCCTTTCACGGGGCGAAACCGCCCCTCCGCGAGCGATTTCCAGCGCGCGGCACACGTTTTGAAGTCCTGGCGCGGGCCAGGAACGCCACTGGCGAGTACCTAACATTTCGCAACCGAAGGGGATGAAACGATGATGATCGTGATGCAGGAGACCGCGAGCGAGCAAGACATCGATGCCGTGATCGAGAAGATCGAGTTGGCCGGGGCGATCGCACACCCGATCAAGGGTGCGCGCGTGACGGTGATCGGCGCAATCGGAGACGTAGAGCAGGATGCGAGCGTCGCGAGCCTGG
>DATJOE010000308.1:0-8724 GCA_035507305.1 Solirubrobacteraceae bacterium
GGCCAAGTTGAGCCCGAAGGTGTTCAAACAGGAGGTTGGCGGATTCTTGAAAATTGGCGAGGACATCGCCAAGGATCAAGTCAAGAAAGGTGTCGAGTTCGCGGAGCATAACTTCAAGCCACTTATTTCCGCTCCCCTCGAGAGCCCAACGCCGGTCAAATTGATACTTCCCCTGCTGAGCCCGGCTGCTCGGTAATGGTCCCTGTGATGTCGACGACAGGTGCGAGCGAAGTCACCCTGATGGTGCCGACTGGGTGGAGCCTGGTGGATCTTGACCGCTTGCTCGACGACACTCTGATCTCAGAGATAACCACGATCCTGCGCCAGCTCGACGAGGACTTTGCTGACGAGCGTGCCGATGACCTACGTAGAGAGTTTCAGGCTCTTCGCCAGCGAATAGGTGAAGAGCACGTGCTTCTAATGGCAGTCCGGGCACGCGAGGACCTAGGCGCATTTGACGTGATGACCCTCGCGATCCAAGGTGCGTCAGAGCTCGACGCCAGCGGTGTGACCAATGAGAGAAAGTCCGAGTCGCTGCTTCGTGCCGACAACGTCGAGACGACTTCCGACGCCAAAAGAGACCTGCACGGTAAAGCGCGATTCCACCGGTCAGAGCCGACGAGAGGTATCCACGGGGGTCTTTGGCCCTCTCGCGTTCAGGTCGTCTTACCGGCTACTGCTGTACGCCGCGGCTTTGTCCTTACGCTTTTGTCCTCAAGGACCAACAGTGGACACGACCTCGAACGCGAGGGACTTCTGGTCGCGGAATCGCTCCTCGAGGACCACGCTTCTGCGAAAGGCGACGAGGGTTAGGCCCGATGACCACAGCCACCCTCCTCCGCCCCGGCGACACCCTCGGCGGCTTTCGTATCGACGATGTGATCGGCATCGGCGGGATGGCGATCGTCTACCGCGCCGAGCAGATCTCACTGGGGCGCGCTGTAGCGCTGAAGGTGCTCTCCAGCAAGCTGACGAACGACGCCGTATTCCGCGAGCGGTTTCGCCGTGAGGGAACCCACGCAGCGACGTTGGAGCACCCCAACATCGTTCCGGTGTACGACTCGGGCGAACAGGACGGTCACCTGTACCTCGCGATGCGCTTGGTCGACGGGACGAACCTCGCCGAGCTGCTGCACACGCGCGGCCTGACCGCTCACCAGACGATCGAGCTGCTGCAGCCGATCGCGAGCGCGCTCGACACCGCGCACGCCGCTGGGCTGATCCACCGCGACGTCAAGCCACAGAACATCCTGATCACGGCTCAGGGCCACCCATACCTTGCGGATTTCGGCGTGGCGAAGGGATCGAACACCGACGGGCTGACCGCGACGGGTAGCTTCGTCGGCAGCATCAACTACGCGCCCCCCGAGCAGATCAGGGGACTAACGCTCACGGCGGCGAGTGACGTTTATGCGCTGACCGCGGTCCTCTATCAGTGTCTTACCGGGGAGGTTCCCTACCCGCGCGAGACCGACGCGGGGATCATGCATGCCCACCTCACCGAGCCCCCGCCGACGCTTCCCGCGAGCGTGGGTGCCAACAGCGACTTCCATACGGTCTTCGCGCGAGGCATGGCGAAGGACTCGGGTGCTCGCTACGGGCACGCGGGCGATCTGATCAACGCGGCGGCGCTTTCGGTCGGCAGGCTGCCGAGCAAGGCACGGCGCTCGATTCCGGCGTTTCCACCCTCCTCGGAGGGGCACCCTCCATCGCGCTCGTTCCAGGGCGCTACCGCAGATCCGATCGCCGACGCCCTAGCATGGGACGCCGGGCCGAATGAGCCACGCCTCAGCGAGGCCCGAGCGGGACTCGGCGAGACCGAAGCAGTCGAGCGCGAGGTGCTTGCGAAAGTGCGACGCGGCGCATCGTTCACCGCCGAAGATCGCCGTCTGCCACCGCCCGAGCAGATCGACGACCTGGTCGTTCCTCCTGGGCGGCGCTGGGCGATCCCTGCCGCGATCGCGGCTGCCATCGCGCTCGCTGTGGCTCTGGCGGTCTTGCTGCTCGGAGGGTCAAGCGCCGGTCACAAACAGGTCGTGCTGCGCAGCGGGCATCTCGTCCTGGCGCTTCCGCCGGGATGGCATCGGAGCGCCTCGGCTGTTAGCCAGCTTGCCCTCATAGCTCCCATCCTGATCTCAGGTTCCAGGACCCAGGTCGATGCAGGAGCGATCGCGACTCCCCCTGGGCCCGCGGGAGCTGTGCCCGAGTCGCTCCTTGCCCGCTATGGCAAGCCCATAAGATCGCAGCTCGTTCACCTACCGCTCGGGCTCGCCCGCGACTACACATGGAACCAAGCGGGCTCCCATGCTTTCTCGCTCGTCGTGATCGCCACAGGCCGAGGAGAACTTGCGCTGGCCTGCCGCGAGGAGGCTCCCACGCCGCTCGCCGCAGCCTCTAAGGCTTGTGTCTCGCTCGCGGGACGCGCTCGAGTCATTGACGCCACAGTGGAGTATCCCGGTGCTGACCCGAGCCTCGCAAAGCAACTTTCCAGCCACCTGTCCGCACGCCGGCGATCAGTGTCGGCCAGCGAGCTACGCAGCCCGCATCTGTCGACTCGAGCGCGCGCCATGGCACATATCGCGGCAGCCGACACGAGCGCCGCGCAGGCACTGCGCAATTTGCATACGACTGCTCGCTATGGCTCGTCGGTTGCGGCGCTCGCGGGCGCCATGCGGCACGAGAGCGCCGCGTTGGCCGATCTGGCGGCGGCCGCTCGACGTTCCTCGCACGCTCGCTATGAATCGCAGCGAAAAGCATTTCGCGCGAGTGCCGACGCCGTTGAAGCCGCCGTTCGCCGCTTGAACACTCTCGGCTTCGCGCTGACCCGTGCCGGAGCGATTCATCTCGCCTCGCTCCCCCGCCTGCCACGTCCTTCGGCCTCCAAGCGCCCTGTGGCTTCGCCCAGTGTCGTGACGCCGAATACAACCTCACATGTGCCGGTCGCACCCGCGGCGCCTGCTCCGCACTACACGCCGCCTCCGGCGCACCCGGCACCAAAGTCGCAGGGCAAATCCAGCCCGCAGACGGTCGTGAGCGCACCCAGCTAAGCAGCCCATCTAGCGATGATCTCCACAACCGTATTGGCGCGTCCGCGTCTCGCGCTCGCCGTATTTATCTGCCTTGCCTCGATCACGGCCGGCATGCCATCGGGTGCCGCGGCCGTGCAGATCACGACCTATCAGCTCGAAGCGCCCAGCTTCCCTACCTTCATCGCCTCAGGACCCGGAGGAGACCTCTGGTTCAGCGACCTCGGCACTAACAAGATAGGCCGCATCACAACTGCCGGTCAGGTCACTGAGTACGGCCTTGGCCTGACGCCCAACGCAAGCCTGTCAGATCTCACTATGGGTCCCGATGGGAACGTGTGGTTCACCGAGCGGGAAGGGCACAAGATCGGTCGGATCACGCCTCAAGGTGTGATAACCGAGTTCTCAGCGGGGCTTACAGGGACACCGGACATCTACGCAATCACATCTGGCCCCGATGGCGACCTGTGGTTTACCGAGCCCTTCGCTGCGAAAGTCGGCAAGATCGATCCGTTGACCGGGCAGATCACTGAGTTCAACGGCCTGGGCAGCGCTCCGGTGTTTACGAAAATCGTCACTGGTCCCGACGGCGACCTCTGGTTCACCGATTCGGCGAATGGCCAGATCCAGCAAATGACACCCCAAGGGGTCGCCATCAACAACTTCGGCCCCCTGCCGGCGAACTCTTGCGACTCGACGCTGACGCCCTGTCCGTACCCCGACAGCATCGTCGCCGGCCCAGATGGAAATCTCTGGTTCGACGAGGCACGCGGTAACGCGATCGGCCGGATCACGCCTACGGGAGGTATCACCGAATACGCCTCTGGTCTCACTCGCGGCGCGGGCGTCAAAGACCTCACGGTCGGCCCCGAAGGCAACATCTGGTTCGTCGAGCAGAACGCCAACCAGGTTGGGCGAATCACCCCGGGGGGCACCATCTCTGAGTTCCCCACCGGGCTTCCGTCCGGCGCCCAGCCACTAACGATCGCCAAGGGGTCCGATGAAAACCTGTGGTTCACGGTCCCAGACCTCGGTCAGATCGGGCGCTTGATACCCGACGTCCCTCCGCAGGTCGCGACGGGCGATGCAATCGCGATCTCAAGCAGCGGCGCCACCCTGACCGGGGCGGTCCGCTCAAGGGGAGCGGATGCCCGGTATCAGTTCGAATATGGTGCCACTCCGGCCTATGGATCAGCGACCACAACGACCGACAACGGCGCGGGCGATACAGGTCAGCAGGTCACAACCACCCTGAGTGGTCTGCCGCCCGGAACGACGATTCACTATCGATTGGTTGCATCGAACCCCAGCGGCACCGCCTACGGAGCTGATCGAGCCTTCACGACCAGCACCCCTCCTCCACCTCCCCAGCCGCGCCCGCAGCACGTTTCCGTGAGGCCTTTTCAGATGTATTTCGCGGGCTCTCGTCGGGGGAAGCGTCTCTTGCTCTCGCGCGTGGTCGTGATCCTGCTGACACCGGGCGAGCATGTCTCTTATCTGTGTGAGCGATGCGCCGGTGCCCCACGCAGGCACTCACACACGACACACCGCAGCAAGCTGACATTCCATACGCACCTGCTGGTGTCGCGCCGCTCTCTGCTACGCATAACCGTCACCGCCGCGGACGGTAGCCGGCGCGTACGCACTTATCGCTTCAAGATTCGCCAGATTGAAGGGGTGTTCAGACAAGAGCGCTGCTATCTACCGAAAGCACGAAAGTCAACGTCATGTCAGATCTAGCTGTGTCGCGCTCGCGCGAGCACACGTCGATCCGCGCGCAGCGCAGAACCTTCGGCTTGGTCTTCTCATGCCTACTTCTTGCCTTGGTCCTTGGGCCTACAAGCGCGGCGGTCGGGGAAGAATATTCGACCGAATACCTCGGGCAATGCTGCTATGAGACGATCGAGTCCGGTGCGATCGAGAAGCAGTTCTTCATCATGCGAAATACCGGCACCGCGACGTGGGGCGCGCCAGGTGCGTTCAGCATCAACCTCGGCACCGATGCCCCGCGCGACCGCGCGAGTGCCTTTCAGGCGCCGGACTGGCCCGGGGCAAATCGGGTCACGGTTGGGGTCAAGGAACATGTCCCGCCGGGCTCGAGCTACAAGTTCGTCTTCGATATCCAGGCACCGCTGGTCTCTCAGCCAACCTCTTACGTCGAGGCCTTCGGACTGGTGGCCGAGAGCTTTAGGTGGCTGGACGCCGCGGAGGGGCTTGGTCCGCTCCTGTCGCTGGACTACACAGTCCTCCCCGCTTCCCCTCCCACGCTCACACTCAGCCTGAGTCGGACCTCGCTCATCGCCGGGGAATCGCTGACGGCCAGCGCCGAAGGCACAGCGATCGCTTCGCTGAACCACATCGACATCCACTTCGCGGGTCAGGAGATCAGCAACGGGCCACCACGCAGTCCGGAAATCGCCTACGACGAGCAGCCCTCATGGACAACGAGTGGCACTCTCACTACGAGCGGTCTCGGCAGTGGGCCGCAGACCGTCGTTGCCACGGCGTACGACGACGCTGGCCTCTCGACGACCACCACGGCGACAGTCGAGGTCAGCTCTCCTCCTCCACCCCCTCCACCTCCTCCCCCGCCGCTCGCACCGCATGCTTCGGTCGCGGGCCAGCCGCGGATGTACTTCGCGGGAACCACGCTCCTTGGACGACGCGGTCAACTGCGCTTGGCTCGCGTCGTGATCCTCGGGATGAGCCCTGGCGAGCGAGTCTTCGCCTCTTGCCACGCCTGCAAGGGAAAGGCGAAGCTCGGCCCGAAGATCGCCCACGGCTCGCAGGTCACGCTGACGCCCAAGAACCTCATCGTCACCGGGCGATCGAAGATCGTGGTCTACGTTGCCGGCGCGGGAATCTACGGTCGCTACAAGGTGTATGCAATCGACGTCGCGAAGGCGACCGCGACGCCGAAGCAGCAGGGCTGCCTTACCCCGGGCTCAACGACGCACGTGACCTGCCCGTGAGTCCTCCGGCATCGGCCGCGGCCGGCCACCCATAGCAAACCGAGAGTCACCCGTCGCGCTGTCCGACTACACGGGCATCGTCAACTGCGCAAGCGCGCCCGAACTCCGCGCCCTCTCCGCCCCAGCGTTCGCGGCGTCAGACCGACTTGCCTCGCTGTGCGTCAACCCTGCTACGCGCACGCCCAGCAGCCGTACTGGGCGCGTAGGCGCGTTCTCCTCAAGCAGCCGCAGCGCGACCGCGGCGACCGTTTCGTACTCGCACGTCGCCCGCGGGATCGTGCGCGCGCGGGTGATCGTCGTCCAGTCATCCAAGCGCACCTTGATCCCGATCGTGCGCCCGCGCCGCTCGTGAGCCGTGAGGCTCTCGCATAGCGAGCGGGTCATCTTCAAGAGCGCCTCGCGCAGGTCGGCGAAGTCGCGCAGATCGTAGTCGAACGTGCGCTCGCGCGACTCGGAGACCACCTTGCGCGCCTGGCTGACCTGGCCCTCGCTTTCAAAGCGCGCGCGGCGGCGCAGGTCTCGCCCGTGGTTCGGGCCGAAGCGCTGCACCAGCACCTCCTCAGGCGCGGCGGCGACCGCAGCCAGCGTATGCAAGCCCAGCTCCGTCAGCCGTGCCACCGTCTTTGGGCCGATCCCCGGGATCAAGCCGGGCGAGCGATCCGCGAAGCGCTCACACGCCTGCTCGCGCGTGAGCACCACGAAGCCCTCGGGCTTCTCCGCGTCCGAGGCCACCTTTGCCACGAGCTTGTTCGGGCCGATTCCCACCGAGCAGCTCAGCTGCGTCGCGCGCTTGATCTCCGCGACCAGGCGGCGCATCGCGGCCTTCGGTGAGTGCAGGCCCGTCAGATCGAGGTAGGCCTCATCCAGCCCCACGACCTCGACCTGCTCGACGTGCCCGCGCACCAGGTCCATCACCTTGCGTGAAACCGCGCGGTACGTCGTGAAGTCCGGCGGCAGGAACACCGCCTGTGGGCACAGTCGCCGCGCCCGCGCCGCCGGCATCGCCGAGCCCACGCCGTACTTGCGCGCCTCGTAGCTCGCGGTCGTCACGACCGCGCGGGGACCCGTGCCCGAGACCACGACCGGCAGCCCGCGCAGCTCGGGCCGACGCGTCAGCTCGATCGACACGTAGAACGCGTCGGCATCGAGGTGGGCGACGCGCGGGCTGTGATCCCCGGCAAGGGTCATCAACTCATAAAAATTACTCTCGCGATCGGCGCCCCTGAGAGTGCCCGCCCCTCCGCACGCGCCGTCCCTAGAAGACAACCCTGCAGCGCTTTCGCATTTTGTGTCTGGCTACATCGACGGCTTCCCTGGGGTAGCCTTGCGGGCGCGATGGACCTTACGTTCAGCGAGAAGGAGACCGCGTTCCGCGACGAGCTGCGCGAGTGGCTCGCCGCCAACCAGCCCGACGCCGCCCCTGAGGACGCGGGCGATGAGGCGCAGTACGGCTGGCGCCGGGACTGGCAGCGCCGCCTGTATGACGCGGGTTGGGCCGCCCCTGCCTGGCCGACCGAGTACGGCGGCCGTGGAGCCACGCTGACCGAGTCTGCGATCTACTTCGAGGAGCTCGGCCGCGCGCGCGTGCCACTCCCCGCGAACGTGCTTGGCCTCTTGCTCGGCGGCCCCACGCTGATGGTCTGGGGAACCGACGCGCAGAAGGAGCGCTACCTGCCGCCAATCCTCTCCGCCGAGGAGATTTGGTGCCAGGGCTTCTCAGAGCCCGACGCCGGTTCAGACCTCGCCGCGTTGAAAACCCGCGCCGTCAAGGACGGAGATGAGTGGGTCATCACCGGGCAGAAGGTTTGGACGAGCGGCGCGCAGTACTCCAAGTGGTGCATGCTCGTCGCGCGTACCGACCAGGACGCCCCCAAGCACAAGGGCCTCACCTACTTCCTGATGGACATGGAGCAGGACGCCGTCCAGGTGCGCCCGCTGCGCCAGATCACCGGCGAAGCCGAGTTCAACGAGCTGTTCATCGAGGAGGCGCGGATCTCCGACGCGAACGTCGTCGGCGGCGTCGGCAACGGTTGGAAGGTCGCGCTCACCACGCTGATGAACGAGCGCGCCGGTCTTGGCTTCGCGCTGCAGATCCGCCTGCGCCAGCTGCTCGACGATGTGATCGCCGTCGCCGTCGAGCGCGACACCTTCGAGGAGAACGCCGACGCCCTCGCCGAGCTGCACTTGCGCTGCGAGTCGATCCGCCTGCTCGCCTGGAAGGGCCTAACCGACGTAGAACGCTACGGCCAGCCCGGTCCTGAGGGCTCGCTCGTGAAGTGGCTCTGGTCCGACACCAACCAGCGGCTGACGCAGCTCGCCGTGGACATCGTCGGCCCCGACGCACTCACGATCGGCAAGGGGTGGGGCTATGAGCTGCTGCGCGCCCGCGGCAACACGATCGAGGGAGGCACGACCGAGGTGCTGAAGAACATCGTCGCCGAGCGCGTGCTCGGCCTGCCCCGACTGAAGACGGCCGCCTGATGGACTTCGGCCTCACCGACGACCAGCGCGAGATCCAGCGCACAGCCCGCGACATGCTCGCCGGGCGCGCGAGCACCCCGCGTGTGCGCGAGCACGCCGAAGCCCGCACGAGCGACCAGGCGCTCTGGAAGGAGCTTTCTGAACTAGGTTGGCCCGGGATCGCGGTCTCCGAGACCTACGGCGGTCAAGGTCTCGGCCAGGTCGAGCTGTCGATCCTCTGCGAGGAGCTCGGGCGTGCACTAGCC
>DATJOE010000309.1:0-20252 GCA_035507305.1 Solirubrobacteraceae bacterium
AGCGTCGCGGGGGGGGGGGGCGGGGGTGGACGGACGGGCGCCTGCGAAGCCGGCCGTGGGGGAAATGCAGAAGAAGCCGGAGAAGACAGCCGGTGTCCGAACTTTGGAGGTGGGGCCGGAGCACAGGGCTCAGGCGGTTCCGGAGGAGGCGGTGGGTGTACAAACGGATTCGCCGGGACGATCGGCCTGGGGGGGAATGCGGGTGTCTGCTCCTGGAACGGCGGAGGCGGCGGGGGTGGCCTTTATGGGGGCGGCGGAGGTGGCTCGGCATCCTCGAACGGTGGAGGTGGGGGTGGCGGTGGCTCTTCCCTTATCCCGCCGGGAGGCAGCGCGACAATCGCCTACCAGCAACCAGAGGTCGCAATCAGCTACACAGCCCACCCTGGACCGGGGGTAGCTCCGGCGCCGGCGTCCGCGGTCGAGAGCAATACGGCAACGCTCAACGCAACAGTCGACCCCGAAGGCGAACAGGTCACGAACTGCCATTTTGAATACGGGTCAACCCAAGAACTTGGGATGACCGTTCCCTGCGAAACCGACCCGGGAAGTGGCACGAGCCCTGTGAGTGTCAGCGCGGCCCTAACGGGATTGCAACCGAACAGCACGTACTACTTTCGCATCGCTGCGACAAACGCCGCAGGCACGAACGAAAGCGTCGAGCTCAATTTCACGTCTCTGCCCCTCGTTCCGTCGATCTCAAGCGAGGGAGTCGCGGAGGTCGAGCGCACCACGGCTACGCTTGAAGCGAGCATAAACCCGAACGGCGCGAGCGTGAGCAACTGCGAGTTCGAATATGGCACCACCGAGGACTACGGCGACATCGCACCGTGCTCGAGTCTTCCTGGTCCCGAAGTGACTCCCGTCGCAGTTACCGCGTCACTCGCCGGCCTGACGAGCGGTCAGGAATATCACTATCGGGTCCTCGCGACCAATGCAGGCGGCACCAGCTTTGGCGCGGACCGCACATTCATGAGTGAACCTGAACCACCGACGGTAAGCCTCGGCGCCGCAGTCAGCTGGAGTCAGCCGATGCGACTGCCGGGTGGGCCGTCGCTGGTCGGCGTCTCCTGTGCTCCGAATACCTCTCAGATCTCCGGCCTGTGCATGGCGATCACGAGATTGACTGCCTTCACCGCGGTGGTACCGTCCGGCGGCTACGCAGAATCGCAGCATCCCAATGAAATGCTGAACGTGGTGTGCTTCAGCGTCGGGAGCTGTGTCGCGGCGGGATCGGGTTACGTCGACATCGCTTCGATAAGCGGCGAAAGCGTCGGCTGGCTGTCCAACGGCCACAATGGCGGTGCTTTCAACTCGCTGGGATGCGCGTCCGAATCGTTTTGCATTCACACCCAATCAGGGAGCGAAATACTTTGGACGACGTCGCCGGCAGAGAATGTCAGCTGGAACCAAGCCAACAACCCGCGCTTTGAAATCGAAGGCCTCAGCTGCGCACCGGGGACCGGCCCGGGCTCGGGCTTGTGCGTAGCGGCAGGGCAGTCCGGCTACCTGGAGCAGTCCACAGCGCCCAGCGGGAACTGGAGCTTTCCCGAGAGTCCCAGCGGCGAGTCGGGGCGAACAATCACGGGGGTCTCGTGTCCCACTACCGGCTTTTGTGCCGCGGTCGACGACCAAGGCGACCTGCTCACGACGACTGATCCAGCCAGTGGCGCCGCGCAGTGGGCCGTCCAGCAGGTGGACCAAAATCGCCGGCTAGAAGCGATCTCCTGCGTCGCCGGGACAACGACGTGCGTATCGGTTGATGATCGCGGATACGCGGTCGTCAGCGAGGAATCGCATGCCGGAAGCCCGTTGAGCATCGATGAGGGGCGCAGTTTGGTCTCGGTCTCCTGTCCGAACCTTGGCTTCTGCGAGGCCGTCGACTCCTCGGGCTACCTCACCTATACGACTGCCGGCGCCGAAGCCCCAGGGCTTGGGGGAGTCACCCCTGGCCCGGGTGAAGGAGAAGCGACCGTATACGGATCGGTCAACCCGAATGGCCGACAGGTCACCGATTGCACCTTCGAATATGGACCTACCACTGCCTACGGGACGAGCCTTCCGTGTGAAACGAGTCCAGGAGCAGGCCACTCCCCGATCGAAGTCCAAGTCAGGCTCGACGGCCTCGAACCACGACTCCTTTATCACTATCGCCTCACGGCGACGAACGAAGGTGGGCAATCTACCAGCAGCGACAGGACCTTCAAACTGCACCCCGGCCTACTCGAAGCCCCGTCGGTCAGCACCGGCGCCGCCACAAACACAACGGATGCTGCCACCGAACTCCACGGCACCGTCAATGCCAATGGGGAGCACATCACGGCCTGCACATTCGAATATGGCCCGACGGAAAGTTATGGTGCCAACGCCCCGTGTTCTCCCACTCCCATCGGCGGCGAAACAAGCGAAGCGACCGTAGCTGTCATCGACGGCTTGGGGGCCAACGCCACTTATCACTACCGCTTGGCAGCGACGAATGCGACGGGCACCAGCCATGGCGAAGACCAGACGCTCAGGACTCTCCCATACCCGCCCGTGATCGAGCCGGCTCCGCCCAGCGCCATCTCTCAGACGTCTCTCCGCGCCAATGCAACCGTCAACCCGAACGGACGCCAACTCACGGATTGCACCATCGAATACGGACTGACCACCGCGTATGGCGGAGCGGTGCCGTGCGACCCCGATCCGGGCGAAGGCACAAACCCGGTTTCGGTTTCCGGCTTCATCGAAGGCCTGCACGCGAACACCACATACGACTACCGGGTCGTTGCGACCAATCCGGGCGGCACCAGCTATGAGCCAAATCAGACCGCCAGGACACTTCCCGACCCGCCCACCGCCGAAACGAGCAGTTACATCTCGGCGACGGCCACCGCGACCGGCGCCGTCATCCCGCACGGCGGGGAAGTCACGAATTGCAGCTTCGAATACGGCAACACCCACCTGTACGGGCACAGCGTCGCCTGCTCGCTGCCTCCGGGAGCCGGGGAGGGCGTCGTAGAAGTCTCCGCGCAACTACCAAGACTCGTGCCCGGCCAGAACTACCACTTTCGGCTCGTCGCGACTAACGCCGGAGGCACCGGCTACGGCAGCGACCAGGTCTTTACCGCCGCCGCGGGTGCTCCGATGGTTCAGACAGGCGAAGCGACCGCGATCACACAGGCCGTCGCCACACTGCAGGGAACCGTGAATCCGAACTCGAGCGAAGTCATCGAATGCGAGCTCGAATATGGCCCTACTCCGGCTTACGGCGCAGCCACACCCTGCAGCACGTTGCCCGGCTCGGGCGCTAGCCCGGTTCCCGTACTCGCTCTGGTCGGGGGGCTTTCCTCTAACAGCACCTACCACTTCCGGGTGGTTGCACGCAACGCTTCCCGGGTCGGTTACGGCGGCGATCGGACCTTCAAGACATTGCCCAACCCGCCTGTTGCCTTCACTGGCGGGGGGACCGAAGTCACCTCTAACTCTGCGGTCCTACATGGTCAAGTCGACCCGAATGGCGCGGAAGTCGACGAATGCGCAATCGTCTACGGTACGACGATCGCCTACGGCTCGATTGCACCGTGCGAACTGCTCCCCGGTTCCGGAACGATCCCTGTCCCGGTTTCCGCTTTGCTCACTGCGCTCGCCTCCAGCACCGAGTACCACTACCGGGTGATGGCCAAGAGCGCCGGTGGTGTGGGTGAAGGAGTGGACCAAACCTTCGAGACTCTCCCACCCGGACGTGCCCCGGCAATCAGCAGGCTCTCCGTCAGGAAGGGGCCTGCCGCCGGCGGTACCGAACTCACGATCACCGGCACCGGTTTTGCGGGAGCGACCGCCGTCAGGTTCGGTGGCTTCAACGCCTCCACGCTCCACGTGACCTCGCCGACCAGCATCACGGTTCGATCTCCGTCCGGGACAAGCGGCAAGACCGAAATCGCCGTTAGCACCCCCGGCGGGACCAGCGGCACCTCGAAAGCCGCCACGTGGACCTACGAAGCGCCCACGGTTACCTCGCTTACACCCGACCGCGGCGCCCGCACGGGTGGCACCCAGGTAACGGTTCTCGGCAGCGGGTTCAGCGTCGGGGCCGGCACGACGATCGCCTTCGGCAAAGCGCTCGCCATGGACGTCGATTGCGCGACAACGACGATGTGCGCCGCCACAGTGCCGGCTTCATCGAAGGTCGGCGAAGTGGATGTTGTCGCATCCGTTGGTAAAGCCAAGAGCAAGAAGAATCGATCGTCTGATGGATATCGCTATGAATGAGCTTTGGAGCTACTCGCAGGGCCGTGTGACTCGTACCTCTGTCTACGCCACTCGACCTAGGCCTCCGCGCCGCTAGCCTGCTGCGCCTCGTGTCCCGTTTAACGCGATCTCGACTTCTGGCGCTCGCCACGCTCGCGTGCTGTATCGCCGTGCTGGCCGGCGCCGGTGTCTCGCTCGGCATGGCCAGCCACGAGGGCTGGCCCATCACGACCCACCACGAGGGCCATCCCAACAACGAAAGCGGGACGATGCGCGGCTTGGACGGGAGGCACAACATGCTGCTCGGCGGCGACGGCAACGACACGATCTGGGCCGGCGATCAGGGCGACGTGATCTGGGGTGACTCACACCCTGACGGGCAGCCCGAATCCCAGCGCGACTACCTGCACGGCGGTCCCGGGGTGGACTGGCTCTACGCGAGCCATGGCTACAACCAGATCTGGACCGGAGCCGGCAACGACCACGTCGCGCTCGTCTACGGCTACGGCACTGTCTACTGCGATGGGCCCGGGCTGAAGACGCTCGTCGTTCGCTACCTGCCTTCAAACCGACGGTTCAAGCTCGTCGGTTGCGCGCACGTGAAGCTGGATCGGTACCGGGCCTAAAGCGTTCCGCTACCCCGATCGAGTCTTAGAGCTCGCGGCCTCCGATTCTCCACAGTCGACGAGCAGGGGAGTGTGCGTAAATATCTATATATAATTATATATATGGATGTCGGGGCACTGATTCGTGAAAGACGAGTTGAGAGTCGTCTGAGCCAGACTGCGCTTGCGATTCGGGCCCGGACTACGCAGGCCGCGGTGAGCAGAATCGAGCGGGGTTTGACAACGCCGACCTGGGAGACGGTCTGCTCGCTGCTTCTCGCGATGGGCTACGAGCCGGAGCTGAACGCCCGACGCCTAACCGGCCGCTTCGATCCCGTTCACCTCGCCGCGCTGCGCGACCGAACACCCGCCGAACGGCTAGAGCTCGCAGTCTCAGCGAACCGCCTTGCCGGTCGCTTGCGCCGAGCCGGTGTGGAGGCTCGCAATGGAGGCTGAGGCACCGCTCGATGCCGAGCAGATCTTCGCTGCGCTTGCACGGCATGGAGTCGACTATGTGCTTGTCGGCGGCCTGGCCGTGCAGACGCATGGGCACGTCCGCACGACTGTGGACGTCGATGTCTACCCGCGCCCGGATCGACAAAACCTGGAACGGCTCGCCGATGCGCTCAACACACTCGAGGCGAGGGTGCTCAACGCGAGTGCGAAGGACACGCCAATCGACGCCTCGATGCTGCCACGCGCGACGCTCTGGCAGCTCGCGACTCCCCACGGCGCAGTCGATGTGCTCCACGACGCCCCCGGGGCGCCGCCCTACGACGAGTTGCGTAAGCGCGCGCTCCGAATTCAGCTCGGAGACGTCGAGGTGACCGTCGCTGGTCGCGACGACCTCATCAGCATGAAGCGGGCAAGCGCGCGTCGAGTCGACCTGGAAGACCTGGCCGCGCTGACCAAGCCCGAGTCGAACGACTTCTGAGTCGCCCGCCCGGCGCTCGCTCTAAGCCGCCGCGCGCTCGACGGGCTCGGCGCTCGCCATCCCCGCCGCCGGGACCCGGCTCATCGCGTGCTCCGCAAGCGCGGTGATCGTCAACGAGGGGTTGACCCCGACGTTCGCGGGGATCGCGGAGCCGTCACAGACGAGCAGGTTCTCGTAGCCGAACACGCGCTGCTCGGCGTCGACGACGCCCTGCTTAGCGTCGGGCGCGATCACCGCGCCGCCGAGGATGTGCGCGGTCGAGGGGATGTTGAACAGCGCCTCGGTCAGCGAGCTCTGGGCGATCCCGCCCGTGCGCTTAGCGAACCATTCCGCGGCCTGGTTTGCGATCGGGATGAACGTCGGGTTAGGCCGCTCGGCGTCCTGTTCGGTTTGCAGCCAGAACGAGCCGAACGGGCCTTTGCGCGGGCGCAGCGCGATCGCGTTGTCGAGCGTCTGCATCACGAGCAGGATGATCGTGCGTCGCGACCAGTGCTTCGCGAATAGCACCTTCGCCAAGCGCCCTGGGTGGCGCATCAGCTGAGAAAGCAGCTTCAGCGGCCGCGTCACACGCGTACCATCGCCGGTCAACAGCGTGTAGAGCAAGCGCATCGAGTCGCCGTCGTCGCCGTAGGTCACGGTCTCGATGTGCGTGTTCGGGTCTGGGTAGATCGAGGAGGTGATCGCGACACGGCGGATCAGGTTCTCGGGGTAGTCCTCGGGAACCGTGACCGTGAGGATCGACTCTGAGTTCGTGCGCACGAGCTCGCCGAGGCGCGCGGAGATCCGCGGCAGCGAGCCCTCGATTCGGCATTTCTGCAGCAATCGGTTCGTGCCGAGCGGCCCCGCCGCGACGACGACGCCACGCGCACGTTGCACACGTCGTTCCTTGCGCAGCCATGCGCCCGAGCGAACCGATTCGATCTCATAGCCGTCGCTGCCGTCGGCTGCCCCGATGGGGCGCACGTCGATCACGGTACGTTCTGGCATCACGCGCGCGCCCAGCTTCTCCGCGAGGTAGAGGTAATTCTTGACGAGCGTGTTCTTCGCTCCGTGCACGCAGCCCACCATGCAGCGCGCGCAGAGCTTGCAGCCTGTGCGATCGGGACCCTCGCCGTCGAAGAACGGGTCCGCGACCTTCTTGCCCGGCTCGCCGAAGTAGATACCGACCGGGGTGCGTTTGTAGGTGTCCTCCACGCCGAGCTCCTTGCCCAGCTCGCGCAAGAGCTGGTCCGCGGGGTCCTCGTGCGGGTTTTCGGTCACGCCCAGCATTCGCTGCGCCTCCGCGTAGTGGGGGGCGAGCTCTGTCTCCCAGTCCGCCATCTCCGCCCACTGGCGGTCCGCGAAGAACTGCTTCGGCGGGACGTAGAGCGTGCAGGCGTAGCCCAGGCTGCCGCCGCCGACGCCGCAGCCCGAGACGACCGCGACGTCCTTGAAGTTCGTGAGCCGGAAGATTCCCTTCATCCCCAGGCGCGGGTTCCAGAAATAGCGCTTGAGGTCCGCGGTGTTCTTCGGGAACTCATGATCCGCGAAGCGCCGCCCGCACTCGAGTACCCCGACCGAGTAGCCCTTCTCGGCGAGGCGCAGCGCCGAGACGCTGCCGCCGAAGCCCGAGCCGATCACGAGCCAGTCGAAGTCGAAGTTGTCCCTGCGCATGTCCCTGCGTGGGATCTTAGTCCTTGACTGGCCGTCTGGCCAAACGACCGCGGGAGGCTATTCGCCCGCGGCCGCGTCGCGCAGCGCCTGCAGATCGAGCTTGCGCATCCCGAGCATCGCCTTCATGGCGCGCTGCGCGCCGCCGGGATCGGCGCCGGCGAAGATCTCGCCCATGCCCTTCGGCACGATCTGCCAGGCGACGCCGAAGCGATCGTCCAGCCAGCCGCACTGGCTTTCCCGGCCGCCCTCGGACAGTCGCTCCCAGTAGTGGTCGATCTCGGCCTGGTCGTCGCAGGTGACGGTGAAGGAGACGGCCTCATCGAACTTGAACTGCGGGCCGCCGTTCAAGGCAAGGAACGGGTTCTCGTTGAGCTCGTAGCGGACCGTCATCACCATTCCCGCCTCGCGGGGGCCGCCCTCGCCGTAGTGCGAGACGTCGAGGATCCGCGAGTTGGGGAAGACGGAGATGTAGAAGTTGGCGGCCTCCTCGGCCTGGGTGTCGAACCAGAGGCAGGGCATGATCCTGGACTCCATGCCGGCGCTCCTTTCCGCACGTCGGTGCGTTGGGTTTGGAACGTTGAGCTTCGAACGTATCGACGGGGCCGCGGGCCTGAACTCATCGGTCCCGGACGAACTGGCGGCGGGTGCCCGGAGACCCGCTCGTCGCAGTGGCTCGACCTCGCTATATTCCGTGAAGTAATGGCGGTGGGCAAGCTCCGAAACCGGCCTTGCGGCGGTCGCTACGGCGACATCGTCCAGTCGATCGGCAACACGCCGCTGATCGAGCTGCCGAGCCTCTCGCCGAAGCCGGGCGTGCACATTTGGGCGAAGCTCGAGTCGCACAACCCGACGGGCTCGGTGAAGGACCGCGTGGCGCGAGCGCTGATCGAGGACGCCGAGGAGAAAGGCGCAATTTCTCCGGGCCAGACGATCCTCGAACCGACCTCGGGCAACACGGGCATCTCGCTGGCGATGATCGCTAGCCGCAAGGGCTACAAGTTGCGGGCGGTGATGCCGGAGAACGTCACGCCCGAGCGTACGCAGCTGCTTGAGATGTACGGCGCGGAGATCGTCTACTCGCCCGGTGACCAGGGCTCAAACGGCGCGGTCGCAATGGCGCTGGAGCTCGCGGAGGCGGACCCCTCGCTATACATGCCCTACCAGTACGGCAACCAGGCGAATCCGAACGCCCACTACAACGGCACGGCGTTGGAGATCATGGAAGAGCTTGATGAGATCACGGCTTTCGTCGCGGGGCTCGGCACGGGCGGGACGCTGATGGGCAACGGGCGGCGCCTGAAGGAGACATTCGGCGACGCGTGCAAGATCGTGGCGGCGGAGCCGATGCAAGGCGAGCCGGTGCAGGGCCTTCGCTCGCTGGATGACGGGTTTATCCCGCCGATCATCGACATCTCGCTGCTCGACCGCAAGATCTTCGTGACGAACACCGACGCGATTGTCTGGACGCGCAAGCTGCTCGACGACGAGGGCGTGTTCGCGGGCGTCTCGACCGGCGCGATCGCGAGCATCGCGGTACGGATCGCGGGCGAGCTGGACGAGGGCAACGTCGTGTTCGTGGTTGCGGACGACGGCTGGAAGTACCTCTCCAGCGGCGTGTACACGCTGCCGGTGGATCAGATCGAGAACCTGGACGCCACCGTCTGGTGGTAGTCCGAGCGCCGCGAGCGCACGGCCCACGAGGACCCGGGAGGCCGGCATGAAGATCGCGGAGCCGTTGCTCGCGGAGATCGTGGAGCACGCGCAGGAGAACGCGAAGATCGAGTGCTGCGGGCTGGTCGCGGTGAACGTCGAACCCGACGGCTCGAAGACCGCGACACGCGTCTACCGCACGGAGAACATCCACGCGAGCGCGCTGAAGTTCGAGATCGAGCCGATGGAGCTGTACCGCCTGAACGAGGAGATCGAGGAGCGGGGCTGGGAGATCGGCGCGATCTACCACTCCCACGTTCGTAGCGCGCCCTACCCCTCGCAGACGGACATCGGCTTCGCGGCGGGCTGGCCGGGCCTCGAGTGGCTGATCGTGGGGCTGACAAGTGGGGCGGAGCCCGAGGTGCGCTCGTACCTGATCGAGGGCGCCGAGGTGCGCGAGGTGCCGGTCGATGCGCGGCCGGCGAGTACGCCAAACGAACCGAGCTGAGCTGAGCGCGAGGCGATGCGCGAGACACCGCTGATCTGCCCGAACTGCGGCGCGGACTATCCCCGCACGGAGCGCTTCTGCGCGAGCTGCGAGATGCCGCTGGTCTACCTGCCGGGCTCAGAGCGTGGACCGGCCTCCGAGCGCCGCCGCAAGGCGCGCAAGATCAAGCCGCAGTACACGGAAGGGCGCCTAGTGAAGGTCGCTCGGGCGAATAGCCAGCCGGAGGCTGAGCTGATCGAGGCGCTGCTCTTGGAGCAGGGGATCCCGAGCATGTCGCGCCGCTCAGGCGGCTTTGACGTGCCGGACTTCTTGGCGGCGGGCCCGCGCGACGTGCTCGTGCCGGAGGCAGGGGCAGAAGCGGCACGCGAAGTGCTGACACCGCCGCCGGGGGACACGCCCCCGGGCGCTCAGGCTAGTACTGGCTGACCGTGGCCGGCGCCGCTGCCGGCGCCGCTGAAGGAGGTCTCGCTGGTGATCGCGCGGATCTCTTCCGCGGCTCGCTCGAACTCGGCGTCGGAGAGCACGGGCGTGCCCTCGAAGGGCAGCTCACGCTGCAGCTCGATCCAAGCTTGCGCGGCGGTGTACTCGTCCTTGACCTTGACGGTGACGGGTCGCGGGATGCGGTAGGTGCGCAGCAGCAGCACGTGCAGCGGCTGGTGGCGGCGCCAACCGAGACGCTTTTCGGCGTAGTCGGGGGTCCAGACGTAGAAGGGGGAGAGCGCGTCGACGCAGCGCGGGTCGTTGATCGTGAAGTGGCCCGCGACCTCGGCCCAGGCACGAATGCGCACGCGGTCCGGCTGCTGGACGGGGGCGCCGGAAGTAAAGGCCTGGAGCAGCGGCTCGCCGTCGCTCCAGACGCCCTCCTCGAGGGCGCGGCGCAGCTCGGGCTGGTGGGACTCGCGGACCAGGTCTCCCGGCTGGTGCTCAAACGTCGGGTACAGGAAAAAGCGCTCGTGGGCGAGTCGCAGCGCCCTGCCGGGCTCGCGGATCACGCCCTTGCGGAGCGTGACCAGTTGCTCGCCTTCGGCCAGCGCGCGGACTGTGACAGCCCATTCTTTGAAAGCAATTGGCATAAACGGTGGGACCAGGAATACGACTCGATACGTCTCTATCTAAATCGCCTGCCGCGTTGCAGATCACGACAGCGGGCCCGTTAAAGATACGAAAACAGGGCGGAAATCCCAAATCCCCTGCAAATCGACAAGTTATTCGAGAGGTTGGAGACTGTCCGCGCAGCCAATTGCGCGCTCAACTGGCGTTTTGCGATGTTTCCGACGCATCGTTGGCGGGCCCGTATCCGCCGCCGCCGGGCGTTTCAATTCGCAGCCTTTGCCCGGCGCGCAGAGTCCCCGTGACCTTGCCGGGCAGCGTTTGGCCGTCAAGCTCGTCGCGACCCGGAGCGCCGGGCTCACCACCCGCGGCTCCGGGCGGGGCGTGGCGGCGGCGCTCGGCAATCAGCGAGTAGGACATCGGGCGCAGCGCTTCGAGCTCGCGCACGACGCCCTCGCCGCCGCGCGTGCGCCCCGCGCCGCCCGAGCCACGCCGCAGCTCGTAGCGCACGACGCGCACCGGGAATTCGCGCTCGAGCGCCTCGATCGGGGTGTTGAGCGTGTTGCTCATCGCGACGTGCACCCCGCTGGGTCCGTCGGCGTCGGCGCACGCGCCCTGCCCGCCGCCAAGCGTCTCGTAGTAGGTGAATGAGCCCTCGTCGTCGCTCGGCGAGCTTTCGCGGCTTGTTCTTCCCACGTTTCCCCCAGCGCCTTCCCCGGCGGCTCCGGCCCCGAGCGTGAGGTTGTTCATCGTGCCCTGACCGAGCGCGCGCCCGAACGCGCGGAGCACGAGGTCGGCGACGCGCGAGGAGGTCTCGACGTTGCCGGCGGCAACCGCGACGCCGGGCCGTGCGTTGAGCAGCGAGCCCAGCGGGGCGTGGACCTCGATGGGCCGGTATGCCCCGGCGGAGGGCGGGATGTCGGGATCGGTCAGCACGCGCACGGCAAAGAAGCAGGCGGAATGGGTGACGGCGAGCGGGCAATTGAGGTTGCCTTCGTGTTGCTCGGCGCTCCCGGCGAAGTCGAGGATCAGCCGATCGCCCTCGACGGTGGCGCGCAGCTTGAGAGTGAGATCGCCCTCGCGCGCCTCGAGCAGGTCTTCGGCGAACAACTCGCGGTCGGGGAGGGCGGCGAGGCAGGCACGGGTGCGTCGCTCGGCGTAATCGAGTACGGCGTCGGTGGCCTGGCGCAGCGGCCCGGCGCCGAGGCGCTGGGCGAGCGCGCTCAGGCGAAGCGCGCCGACACGATTGGCGGCGAGCTGCGCGCGCAGGTCGGCGCGGCGCTCCTGGGGGCGGCGCATCTGCAGAGTGAGCTCGTGGATCGCCTGCTCGTCGAGCCTGCGCGGCGATATGACGACGCCCTCCTGGGAGAGCGTCTTGCTGTCGGCGGGCATCGAGCCGGGCACGCGCCCGCCGACATCGGCGTGGTGCGCGCGGCTCGCGGCAAAGCCGATCAGCTCGCACTCCTCTAGGAAGACGGGCGTGATGACGGTGATGTCGGGCAGATGGGTGCCCCCCTTGAAGGGGTCGTTGACGATCCAGGAGACGCCGGGGGCGTGCGGCTGGTCGAGCACGGCGGCGACGGAGGCGGGCATCGAACCGAGGTGGACGGGGATGTGCTCGGCTTGCATGATCATTTGCCCGTCAGCGTCGAACAGGCCGGTGGAGGCGTCGTGGCGCTCCTTGATGTTGGAGGAGTGGGCGGAGTGGATGAGCGCGACGCCCATCTCGCTGCAGGCGGCGCGCAGCGCGCCGGTGACGACCTGGAGCTCGATGGGGTCAAGCGCGCTCATGCGACGCCTCTGACGATTTGTCGGACGGGGCTCATGCGTCGGCCTCGAGCACGACGGTCCCGCGCGAATCGACGGTCCCTGACCAGCCCTGAGGCACGAACAAAGTGGACTCTCCGAGCGGGTAGACGGCGGGACCTGAGATGGCGGTCCCAGGCGCAAGCGGGTCGTCCTCGCGGGCATGAAGCTCGACGTCCGGTACGGGTCCCCAGGCGGAGACGCGGACGGTGACGAGCTCGACGTGGCCCTCGGCGTCGCGATAGCCATAGCGTCGCTCGTGCGCGGCGGCGAATGCCTCGCCGAGCGCATGGGGGTCGGGGTCGGGTGAGGTGTCATCTTCGGGCGCGGCGGGCTCGACTGAGAGCTCGAAGGACTGACCGAGATAGCGAAGCTCGTAGGAGACGCGGACGGCGGAGCGCTCCCCGGCGAGTGCGGCGTCGGCTTGGGTGATGAGGGCGTCGCGCACCTCGCGCAGACCCACCCCGCTGAGCCGATCGCCGCTGAGCATGACGGTGCGGGATACGTCGTGCCGCGGGGCGGCGGCGGCGAGCCCGAGCGCGCAAAGGACTCCGGAGGCGCGGGGGCAGAGCACGCGGCGAATGCCGAGCTCGTGCGCGATGGCGCAGGCGTGCAGGGGACCCGCGCCGCCGAAGGGCATGAGGGCAAAGCCGCGCGGGTCGATCCCGCGCTCGACGGTGATGAGCCGCAGGGCGCCGAGCATCTCGTGCTCGGCGACGCGGAGGATGCCTTCGGCGCAGGCGCGCGCATCGATAGCGAGCTCGTCGGCGAGCGCGCCGACGGCGCGCGCGGCGGCGTCGCGATCGAGCCGTAGGCCCCCGGCGAGCGGGGCGTCTTCGGGAAGCCGCCCGAGCAGGAGGTTGGCGTCGGTGACGGTGGGCAGCTCGCCGCGGAGCCCGTAACAGGCGGGCCCAGGGTCGGCCCCGGCGGACTGGGGGCCGACGCGGAGCGCGCCGCCGGAGTCGCGCCAAGCGATAGAGCCACCGCCGGCGCCGACGGTGTGGATATCTAGGGCGGGCAGGGCGAGTGGGCGACCGCTTACGGCGCGCTCGGCGGTCTCGGCGACGTCCCCTTCAGAAATGAGGCAGACGTCGCAGGAGGTACCTCCCATGTCGAAGCAGAGCACGTCGGGCTGCTCGGCAAGCGAGGCGAGCAGGAGCGCTCCGCCGACCCCTCCGGCGGGCCCGGAGAGCACGGTAAGAGCGGCGTGGCGGGAGGCGGTCTGGATGTTGGTGAGCCCGCCAGAGGACTGCATGATCTGGGGCTCGACGAGCCCACGGGCACGAGCCTGGTCGGCGAGCGAGTGCAGGTAGCGCTCCAGGAGCGGAGAGAGGGCGGCGTCGAGCGCGGTGGTGGCGGTGCGCTCGAACTCGCGGAACGTGCCGACGAGCTCGCTGGAAAGCGAGACGGGCGTGTGGGGCATCTGCTCGGCGAGCAGCTCCCCGAGCAACTGCTCGTGCTCGGGATGGGCATAGGAGTGCAGGAGGGCTACGGCGACGGCGTCTGGATCGGCGGCTGCGACATCGGCAATGAGAGCGCGCGCGGCGCGGGGGTCGAGCGGGTCGAGCACGCGATCGGGCGTGGCTCGCTCGGGGGCCGGAAAACGCAGCTCGGCGGGAACGAGCGGGTCGGGGGCGGCGTCGCAGAGCCGATAGAGGTGTGGACGGGCTTGGCGTCCGAGCTCGATGACGTCGAGGAAGCCTTCAGTGGCGATAAGCGCGACGCGTGCGATGCGCCCCTCGAGCAAGGCATTGGTGGTGACGGTCATGCCGTGGGCAAAGCGCCGCACATCCTCGGCGCGGGCGCGGGCGCGTTCGAGCACGAGGGCGACGGCTTCGAGCACGCCGCGGGCCTGATCCTCGGGCGTGGTGGGGACCTTGGCGGTGCGGATCTCGCCGCGATCGAGGACGAGCACGGCGTCGGTAAAGGTGCCGCCGACGTCGACCCCGAGGAGCATGCGAGGAGCCTACGCGACGCTTGGGAGGCGACCGTGGGGCCCGCCCGGCTCGGGCCCCCGATCGGCCGCGCCCGGCGGCCGCCGTCGGGCAGGGAGGCTACGCGGCGGCTAGCTGGGCTTCGGCAAGCTGTGCACCGCCCGCGAGCTCGCGGTCCTCGGTTTCGGCGAGGTGCTGATGGGAGGGGCAGTAGCCGTTGAGGGGCAGGGGCACACGCTGGCAGGCAGAGCCCTTTCGGGTGGTGGCACGGCAGCGTGGGGCAGCGCCGGAGACGGCGGCATAACCCTCGTGCGGGTGCAGGGTGACGTAGGTCTGGGCGTACTGGACGTAGCGCGATACGACTTGGTGAACGTGGGATTGGGCAGACATGGGGAAGTAGCCCCGGATGTCAGTGAACAGCGCGCGCTCGGGACGAGCGAAGTGGTGACGATCAACGGCGAGCCGCGTGACGACGGCCTCACAAGCGCGCAGCACGGCGGCATGGTTAGCGGCGGCGGGCTGGCCGGGGGACGCAGGCAGAATCTGCGGAGCAAGCTCGCGATAGATGGCGCGACTGAATTGATACATGGCTACTCCTGGCCCTCCTTCTCGGTTGGAGCAAACCCGCCTATTTCGGAAGACTCCGATGGCCTCTATTTCCTTCTACGAGCACGAACACGTCTCCGATCGCAAAAAGACCGACATAAAGGCGTAAACGGGATTTTTTTAAGTTTTGAGGGGACCCCTTACGGGGTCTGATCGGGCCGCGCAGCGGCGTATGCGGCGGTAAGCCGGCTCAATCCCAGGTCTGCCACTCGGCACGCAGGTCCTGCTCGTCGAGGTGGTCTGGATCGCTTGGGAGGACGGCGTGATGGAAGTCGAGGGCGGGGTCACGCTGGGGGAAGTCGAGACGAAGGTGCGCGCCGCGGCTCTCCTGTCGGGTAAGCGCACAGCGGGCGATGCCACGTACGAGGGGATGGGAGCTGTCGAGCAGCTGCTCCAAGCCCTGGGCGTCGCGAACGATGCCGGCATGGCGCCAGAGCTCCTCGCGGGTCTCACGCTCGATGAGGGGCGGCGCGGGCAGCGTGGCAAGCTCGGCGAGCTCGGCACGGCTAGCGTTCCCGGCGCGACGTGGGACGCGATCGCCGGCGAGTTGGCCTAGAGCGTGGTCGATAGCGCGGCGGGCGAAGACGAAGCACTCGCTGAGCGAGTTGGAGGCAAGGCGGTTGGCGCCGTGCAGCCCGGTACAGGAGGACTCGCCAACGGCATAGAGACCAGAGAGGGTGGAGTGGGCGTGCAGGTCGGCGACGATCCCGCCCATGGTGTAGTGCGCGGCAGGCGCGACGGGGATGAGCTCGCGCGTGGGGTCGAGCCCGGCCTGGCGTAGCGCGCCGACGACGTTGGGAAAGCGCGCAGGATCGACGCCCCGCATGTCGAGCCCGACGGAGCTCTGTCCGGTCTCGGCGAGACGCGCCTGGATGGCGCGGGAGACCTCGTCACGGGGAAGCAACTCCTCGACGAAGCGCTCGCCGGTGTGGTCGTGGAGCGTGGCACCCTCGCCGCGGATGGCCTCGGTGACGAGGAAACCCTCGCGGCCGGGGACGCCGATCACGGCGGTGGGGTGGAACTGGAGAAGCTCGAGGTCGGCGAGCGCGGCGCCGGCGGCGTGGGCGAGCAACAGGCCGATGCCCTGAGAGCCGGGGGGGTTGGTAGTGCGTGCCCACATGGCAGCGCAGCCACCGGTGGCGATGACGACGGCGCGGGCGGCGAGGATCTGACCGTCCTCGCAGATCAGACCGAGGCAGCGGCCCTCAGAGCGCCACAGGGCGCGGGCGCGGGTGCGCTCGAGCACGGCAATACGCTGGTGCTCGGCGGCGAGCGCGGAGAGCTGGCGCACGACGCGACGCCCGGTGGCGCTGCCGCCGGCGTGGACGACGCGGCGCACGGAGTGGCCGCCCTCGAGGCCGAGCGCGAGGCGCCCTTGGCGGTCGGCGTCGAAGCGCACGCCAAGCCCTTGCAGGTCGCGGACGCACTCGGGGGCCTCGCGGGCGAGGATCGCGGCGGCAGAGCGGCGCACGAGATCGCGCCCGGCGTGCATCGTGTCCTTTTGGTGTAGCTCGGGGCTGTCGTCGGCGGCGAGCGCGGCGGCAAGGCCGCCCTGCGCCCAATAGCTGGCGGTCTGCGCGAGGGGGGTGGCGGAGACGAGCGCGACAGATGCGCCCTGACGGGCGGCGCAGAGTGCGGCGTACAGTCCGGCAGCTCCCGCCCCGATCACGGCAAGATCGATCTCGCGGGCAATCTCGGGCGAGCCCGCCGAGGGAGAGACGGACATCGCGGGAACCGTATCTGGCGTGGCTACGCGAGGGCCGCGCCGCGCGGGCTGCTAGCGCCCGGCTCCGGGTTTGAGCCCGGGCTGGGCGTTCGGGGCGGCGCCAGACTTGGCAGTGACGGTGGGTGCGGTGCTGGGGCTTGCAAGACCCCCGGCGTTGCCGGGCTGAGCGGTGACGGTGGGTGAGCCGGCGGGTGTGGTGGGGGCAGTGGCGGCAGACGTGGTGGGCACGCTCACGGCGCCGGTGGTCGCGGCGCTGGTAGGCGTGGTGCCGGTGCTCGCGCTGGGCGCGGTCGTAACGGTGGTAGTGCTAGCCGTAGGGCTGGGGCCTGAGTCACCGGCGAGCTTCACGAGGGCGGCGGCGAGCACGCCGAGCGCGAGCACGGCGACGACGGCGATAGCGGCGAGCGGCGCCCTCCAGTTGGGCGTGGCGGCAAGCCGGGTGCGGGCGGCAGCACCGCAGCGCACGCACCAGTCCTGGCGCGGGTCGAGTGGGGCGCCGCACAAGGGGCAGGCTTCGCCGACGGCGGGACGTCCGGGTGCGAGGCCGCTGGCTGTAGGGGGATCGGAGGCGCTGCCGGCTGGGCTGGTTGCGCCGGGCGCAGCGGTCACGAGCCGGCCGCTGGCGGGCGGATTATTTCGGTGGGCTGGTCGTCGTCGCCGGGAGCGCTCGACGGAGCCTGGGTGCTACGCGGAGGCATAGGTGAGCGTCCGGGTGCGCCGCCACCGGGCGCGGAAACGGCGTCGAAGGCCTGCGTCGCGGGCGTGAGCGTAGAGGGTGCGGGAGTCGCGACGGGAGCCTGTTGAGCGGTGGCTGGGAACGGAGGTGTGGGAGCGGGTGAGGCGGGTGCGCTCACCCCGGGCGGCGCAGCGGGTGCGCTGAGCGCGGGCGCCGGGGCGGATGCTTGCTGCGAGCCGGCGCCGGCGATCGGCAGGTCGCTGCGACGGCTGAGTGGCAGACCACAGCTGGGGCAAAAGCGGTCTTCGCTTGAGTGGATAGCGGCACAGCGCGGGCAGGCGGTGATGCCAGCCTCGCGCAAAACTGTAAGAGGGCGGCGCTCGGAGAGGCTGTCCTCAATTGCGCGCAACTCGCTGTCGATGCGGGCGAGCGTGGCGAGCTTGGCAAGCACGAGTGAGTCGTTTCGCTGGCCGAAGCGGTGCAGGCTGAAGACGAGCCCGCCGAGGTCGCGGTAGGCAAGCTCGCGCGCCTTGCGCAAAAAGCGCGCGCGGCGGCGCAGTCGACCGCGTGAGCCGAAGCCGGCCTGGGGCGTCTCGGCACCGGCGGGAGGGGTCTGCTCGCTGTCCGGCGGTGACTCCGCTCCGGCGGCGGCGTAAGAGCTCGCGGGATCGCCTACGGCAGAGGGAGCCTGCGTCCCCGCAGGCGCAGTGTCCGCGGCGGTGGGAGCCGCCGTCTTCGGCGTGCCCTCTGCCGGCGCGTCGGTTGTGGGTGTCGTGGCGGAGGTCTGACTGTCCACGGCTATCTCATGCTACTCGGCGCGTCCGCGGGCAAAGCTCCATGCTTGCAGGACGCGTTCGGCCATGCGGGACGCGGACCAGCGCGTGGCGCTGTCCCTTCCGGCGACGCGGCGATCAGAGGCTTCGAGTAGCGGCAGCAGCGCGCGGCGCCAGAGGTCGAGGTCGAAGGGGGCGCAGAGCGTCCCGCTCAAATCGGCAAGCGCTTGGGCGTGAACGCCGACGGGCGTGGCGAGCACGGGCACGTCGCAGGCGAGCGCCTCGAGCACGGCTAGGCCGAAGCCCTCGCGCTCGGAAGGGACGAGCACTGCGTTGGCGGCGTTGACGAGCAGTGGCACGCGGGCGGGCTCGACTCCGCCGAGCGTGAGCAACTCGACTTGGGCGCTGTCAGCGAGCTCGCGGGCACGGTCATAGCGCTTCTCGGGTCGCGTGGGATCGGCGGCGAACAGCGCGTAGCGACCGTCGGCGGCGAGACCCAGGCGGGCGCGGGCATCGACGCGGGCGATCGGGCGAAATCGCTCGAGATCTACGCCGCACGGCAGTACCTCGGCGCGGCGCGCGGCGCTGGCGGGGAGCGCGGAGCGAAGTTCCTCTGAGACAACGGCGAGCAGCTGGATCTGTGGCAGCGCGGCGAGCGTGAGCGCCCGCGTCCGCGGGTGGCTCAGATCGGTCCCGTGCAGGGTGAGGGCGCGGATCGGGGCGCGTAGGGCGAGCGCAGGCCAGGCAGTGAGCCCGAAGTGGGCGTGCACGACGTCAAAGGGCCGGCGACGGTAGCGGCGTCGAAGCTCGCGGGCGGCAGCGAGCAACGCGCGCGGGCCGGGGGCGAACTCGTACAACTCGATCTCGACGCCCTGGAGGCGGCGCAGGGCGGCGACCTGATCGCGCACGAAGCTGCCACGCTCGGGGTGCGCGGGGTCGGGCAGCATGTTGGAGAGCACGAGCGCGCGCACGAACTCTGCGAAGGTAGCGCTCTGGAATGATGGCCTCCGTGGCAAGTCCCTCGCCGAGCTACAGCGACCCGCGCGAGCGGCCGATCGGCGTGTTCGACTCGGGCGTAGGCGGGCTGACGGTGTTGCACGAGCTGTTGGTGCAGTTGCCGCATGAGGATTTCCTCTACCTGGGCGACACGGCGCGCTTTCCGTATGGAGAGCGCACGCCGGAGGAACTGGCGCGCTTCTCGGCGCAGATCGCGGAGGAGCTGTTGCGCCGACGCACGAAGCTGCTGGTCGTGGCGTGCAACTCGGCGACGGCGGCGGCGCTGCCGAGCCTGCGCCGCCGGATGCTCGAGACGACGCTTGGCGTGGACGTGCTGGGCGTGGTCCGCCCAGAGGCCTCGCAAGCGGTGGCAACGACGCGGACGGGCCGGATCGGGCTGCTGGCGACGCCGACGACGGTGGCGAGCGGGGCATACGAGCAGGCGGTGACGGCGATCGACCCGCACGTGACGTTGACTTCGGTGCCCTGCCCGGAGCTGGCGGGGATTATCCAGGCGGGCGAGCAGTTCGACGAGCGCGCGGTTGAGATCGTGCGCGAGGCGTGCGCGCCGCTGCGGGCGGCGATCGTGGACACGGTGATCCTGGGTTGTACGCACTACCCGCTGATCAGCCCGATGCTGCAACGGATGCTTGGACCGGGGGTAACGCTGGTCAGCTCGGGCGCGGCGCTGGCGCGACAGGTGGAGCATGCGCTGAGCACGCGCTCGCTGGAGAACCCGCGTGAAGGCGAGGGGAACTATCGCTTCCTGTGCACGGGCGACACGCGGGCGTTTGAGGACTTGGGAACGCGCTTTCTACAGATGCCGCTGGGCGAGGTAGAGCAGGTGCATTTGGCTGACGTGGAGGCTGCGGCATGAGCGGCGAGGCGCCACGCGAGCGCAGTTACGGGCGCGGTCCAGGCGAGCTGCGCCCGGTGGAGATCGAGCCGAACTTCATGCGCACGGCGACCGGCTCGGCGCTGATCTCGGCGGGGGAGACGCGCGTGATCTGCACGGCCTCGGCAGAGGAGAGCGTGCCGCGCTGGATGGCGGGGCGGGGCACGGGCTGGGTGACCTCGGAGTACGGGATGCTGCCGGCCTCGACGGGTC
>DATJOE010000310.1:0-16824 GCA_035507305.1 Solirubrobacteraceae bacterium
GGCAGGCAGCCGCCGGGGCTCGGCGCGGGGCTGACGGGGTTGAAGCGCTCGACGCGGTTGTTGTTCGTGTCCGCGACGTAGACGCTGCCCGCGCAGTCGGTGGCTATGGCGGAGGGCTGCGAGAAGTCGCCGAGGCCAGTCCCGCGCAGGCCCCACTTGGCGATAAAGCCACCCTCGGGTGTGAACTCCTGCACGCGATTGTTTTCGCTGTCGAGCGCGAAGACATTGCCCGCGCCATCGACCGCGACCCCGTTCGGCGCGTGGAAACGTCCGTCGGCGCCACCACGCGAACCCCACTGGCGCAGCGGGTTTCCGTCGGCATCGAGCTTGACGATCCGGTCGTTGCCCTCGTCGGCGACGTAGACGACTTCTTCGCCGGGCGCGACGCTCGCGACCGCGACGCCCGCGGGATGCCTAAAGCCGCCGGGTCCGCTGCTCGCGGAGCCGTTACCGCCGCCCGCGCCCCAGCGCGCGAGCACCTTGCCTTCGGGCCCATAGACCAGGACACGGTTGTGGCCCGAGTCCGCGACGTACATGCGCCCGGACTGCGGCGCAACCGCTATGGCGCCAACGCCGTTCAGCTGTGCGCCGCCGATCGCGTTCGGTCCCGCGAGCTCGGAGAGGTAAGTCCCGTCGCCCCACATCCGCACAAGCCGTTCATCGCCCTGGTCGGCGACGTAGACCGAGCCGCGGGGATCGATCCCGATCCCGGTGGGCTTGTAGAGGCTGGGCCGGTAGCCACCGGTCGCGGTCCACTGCGTGGTAAAGGCGCCGCTGAGCGGCGCGAACAGCTCGACGCGGTTGCCGACGGTGTCGGAGATCAGCAGCCCCCCGCTCGGGTCGAGCGCCAGGCCGCGCGGGCCGGTGAGGTAGCCGGGCGCGCGCGCGGAGGTGCCGAGCGTGCGTAGGAAATGGCCTTCGGGTCCGAAGACCTCGATCCGGTCATCGGCGGTATTTGCGACGTAGTTATCGCCCGCGGGGTCGCTTGCGACCGCGCGCGGGAACGCGAGCTGGCCAGGTTTCGTGCCGAAGCTGCCCCACGCGCCGAGGAAATTCAGTTCGGGGTCGAGCTTGACGACGCGGTGACCGAGGTCGTCGGCGACGTAGGCATTGCCGGCGGCGTCGAGCGCGACGCCGTAGGGGAACGCGAACTGTCCCTGACCCGAGCCCTGCGAGCCCGCGGCGCCCTGATAGGCGCCGTTCGGGTCAAATTTCTCGATGCGGTGGTTGTCGTCGTCGGCGACGAGCACCTCGCTCGCGTTCGCCGCGACGCCGCGCGGGTAGGAGAACTGCCCGGGACCCGATCCCTCGGCTCCCCACGTCATGACTTCGCCGCCTTCGAGGTTGAAGCGCTGAATCCGGTTGTTGCCGGAGTCGGCGACGTACACGTAGTTGCCCGCCACGGCGATCCCCCCGCCCGGGGGCTTTGTGTAATCGAAGGAGGACCCGAAGTTGAACTGTCCTGGTTCGGAGCCCTTGTGTCCCCACTGCGTAATGAAGGTCCCGTTGGGGTCGAACTTCTCGATCCGGTTATGACTGGAATCGACGACGTAGACGTCGCCCGCGGCGTCGGTGGCGAGGCCACCGATCGGCCCGAACATCCCGCGCCCGCCACCGTAGGAGCCCCACTCGGTCTCAAATTCGCCCGCGGCCGTGAACTTCTGCACGACGAAGCTGAGCTGGTCAGCGACGTACACGTTGCCGAGCGCATCGACCGCGACGGCCTCGGGAAAACGCAGCACGCCCTCGGCGCGCTGTCCGACGATCGAGGCGGAGGCGTAGGGGCAGGGCTCGTTGCCGACCCCTGGGCAAGCCTCGGCCCTGGCGCGCGCGGGCGAGAGCGCGAGCGCCGCGCTGAGCAGCACGAGCGCCGCCGCGAAGACGGCTTGCACCCGGGCGGAGAAGAGTGCTGGGCGCCGGGCGCGAGACGGTTCGCTCATCGCGTGATCTCAACACGTCTGGACGCCAGAGGTCGCGCTCGGTGGCGCGAGTTCACGACTAGGCAACTAGTGTGAAGCGCTCAGCCGACGCGCTGCGCCTCGCGCGCCGAGAGCCCCGCGCGCGCGATGGGGCCCGCGGTCGAGCCGGGTGGCAGCGGGCGATTGCGCTCCTCGCGGACGATGTACAGCGGGCGGTGCTTGACCTCGTCGTAGATGCGCCCGACGTACTCGCCGATCACGCCGAGCGCGATCAGCTGGATTCCCCCGAGTAGCAGGATCGCGATCGTGATCGAGCCGAACCCCGGCAGGTAGGAGTCGAAGATGCGCAGCACGATCACGACGGGGATCGCGACGAAGGCGACGCCAGCGGACAGCAGCCCGATCCAGGTGGCGAGCTGCAGCGGCAAATGCGAGAAGGAGGCGATCGCGTCGAGTGAGAAGCGGAGCATCTTGCGCAGCGTGTACTTCGTCTCGCCCGCAGCGCGCGCGTCGCGCTCGTAGGAGACCGCGGTCTGGTTGAAGCCGACCCACACGGTCATCCCGCGCAGGAAGCGCGAGCGCTCGGTCATCGCGAGCAGCGCGTCCAGGGCGCGCCGGTCAAGCAGGCGGAAGTCGCCGGAGTTCGGCTCCAAGTCAACCTGGGCGAGCTTGTCGAACAGCTTGTAGAACCACGAGGCAGTCGCGAGCTTGAATGCGGTCTCACCCTCGCGCTGCTTGCGCACGGCATAGACGACGTCGGCGCCCTGGCTCCACTGCGCGATCATGTCGGGGATCAGCTCGGGCGGATCTTGCAGGTCGGCGTCGATCATCGCGACGACGTCGCCGATCGCGTGCTCCAGGCCGGCGGTCAGCGCGGCCTGGTGGCCGAAGTTGCGCGACAGGTGCACGACGCGCACGCGGGAGTCCCTGGCGGCGATCTGATCGAGCAGTCGCGGTGTGTCGTCGCTGGAGCCGTCATTGACGAGCACGAGCTCGAACTCGTAGTCGGCGGCGGCGGCGCAGGCGCGCTCGACAAACCGCTCGATCAGCTCCTGCTCGTCGTAGACGGGCGCGACGATGCTGAGCAGCTTTGGCGTGCGCAGCGTGTCGGGCGCCTGCCGGCTCACGGGAATCTGGTCGATCGGGGAATCCATGTGCTGACGATCTTGCGACGACGGCCTAAGCCCGGGATGAATTTATCGTTCATCCTGTCTTTGGAATGCCCTCGAACGGCCCCGCATCGCAGAGGACCCCCACCAGGCTACCGGGCGAGCTGCCCGGACCTGCAAGACACCTAAGCAAACCGTTCGTGGTCCAGTTCCTGAAGTTCGGCACCGTGGGCGTGTCGAACACGCTGATCACGTTCGCGGTCTACACGGTGCTGCTGAAGGTGTTCGGCGTTTGGTACCTAGCCGCCTCGGCTGTTGGCTTCGTGGTCGGCGCGGTAAACGGCTTCCTGCTCAACCGCCGTTGGACGTTCGCGGGCCATGTCGGCGATGCGTTCACGCCCGTGCGCTGGGGGGTGGTGCAGGGCTGTGGGCTCGCGCTGAACGAGGGCCTGCTCTACCTGTTCGTCGACGACGCCGGGATCGAGAAGCTGCTGAGCCAGGCGTTCGCGACGGTGATCGTCACGGTCGTGACGTTCCTCGTGAACCGGGCGTGGACGTTCCGCATGCACCACCACCCGCACGTCGCGATCGACGAGAACTAGCGGAAGACTGCCAGGAGCGAGAGGCCGGCGGGAATCCGCCCGCCGCGGCCGATCATCGCGGCCTCGAGTTGCAGCGGGCGCTCGAGCAGCCAGTTCAGCGGCTCGGGCGGCACCCACAAGTCGAGACTCGACTCGGTGGTCTTGCGGCTGAAGCGATCGAGCACCCGCAGCACGATCGCGGCGGGCAAGAGCAGCGAGTTGAAGTAGGTGGTGCGGACCTGCCGCCAGCCGGCCTGTTCGCCGGCGCGCTGCAACGAGCGGCGGGTGTAGCGGCGGAAGTGGTGGTTGACCTCGTCGTGCCCGCTCCACAGCCACTGGTAGGCGGGGACGGTGACGAGCAGCGCGCCGCCGGGCGCGACCACCCGGCGAAGCTCGCGCAGCGCGGCGAGGTCGTCCTCAAGGTGCTCGATCACGTCGAGCGAGGCCGCGAGGTCGAAGCTGTCGTCGGCGAACGGCATCTCCAGGACCGAGCCCGCGACCACCTCGCCGACGCCACGCTCGCGCGCCACGCCCACGCTGGTCTCAGACAGCTCGACGCCGGTGACGGCCCCGTGACGGGCGAACTCGACCATGTTGCGCCCGCTGCCACAGCCTGCGTCGAGGATCCGTGCGTGGGAGGGGAGGTGCAGACCGCGGACGACCCGCTCCAGCACCTCCCGCCTGCCCCGATACCACCAGTGGCGGTCCTCCGCGCGGTGGGTCTGCAGCTCGTAATCACGATCCATCCGGGGTGCATCCTGTCCTAAAGGGCGGTTGGATGGAGGTCCAAGTGGGCCTTGACAAAATTCTTGGCATGCCATAAAATATTGTCATGGCAACGAGAGAGCTGACGCGCTCGCCCGCGATCGAGGACTACTGCAAGGCGATCTTCACGCTGGAATCACGCAGCGAGGAGCCGGTCGCGACGAACCCGCTGGCTGAGCGGCTGGGGCTCACGCCGGGATCGGTCTCGGCGATGCTCAAGCGCCTGGGAGAGCTGGGCCTGATCGAGCACCACCCCTACCGCGGCGTGCGCCTGACCGAGGCCGGACGCAAGGTAGCGCTGGAGGTGATCCGCCATCACCGCCTGCTGGAGCTGTTCCTCGCGGAGTCGTTGCAGATGCCTTGGGACCGCGTGCACGCGGAGGCCGAGGTGCTCGAGCACGTGATCTCAGAGGAGCTGGAGCAACTGATCGCCGAGCGCCTGGGTCACCCGACGATCGACCCCCACGGCGACCCGATCCCGAACGCTGAGCTCGAGCTGCACGAGCTTGAGACGCTCTCGCTTGAGCACCTGCAGGAGGGTGACGCGGGAGTGTTCGTGCGGGTCTCGGACGCGGACCCGGAGATGCTCCGCTACCTCTCGACGCACGGGATCGCCCCCGGCGACCGACTGCGCGTGCGTGAGCGCCAGCCGTTCGGCGGTCCCGTGCTGGTCGCGTTTGGCGAAGGAGAAGGCGCACACGAGCAGGCGATCGGCGGCCGCTTGGCAGCTGCGATGCGCGTTCAACTTGACCGCGAGGACGCGATGGACGGCGATCCTGCTGTGGACGGCGATCCTGCGAGCGAGGAGACTCGGGCTTGACGCCGGTTCGCCCCGACCCGGCGCTCGAGGGAGCGGGCATCGCGATCGGCTCGGGCGCTGGCGTGCCCGCAGCGAGCGCATCTCCTGCAGCCTCCGGCGCCAGCCAGCTGGAGCGCCTGCTGGCGAAGGGCCGGCTGCGGGCAACACTGACGATGCTGGGTCCGGCGTTCGTGGCCGCCGTCGCCTACGTGGATCCGGGCAACTTCGCGACGAACATCGCGGGTGGCGCGAAGTTCGGCTACATGCTGCTGTGGGTGGTGCTGGCGGCGAACCTGATGGCGATGCTCATCCAATACCTATCCGCGAAGGTGGGGATCGCGACCGACCGCACGTTCCCGGAGCTGTTCCGCGAAAGCTATCCCCGCTCGTCGAGCAGGCTGATGTGGGTGCAGGCGGAGGTGATGGCGATGTCGACGGACGTCGCGGAGTTCGTGGGCGCGGCGCTCGGCCTGAACCTGCTTTTCGGCGTGCCGCTGGTGTGGGCTGGCGTGATGACGGGTTTCATCGCCTTCGGGATCCTCGCTCTGCAAACGCACGGCTTCCGCCGCTTCGAGCTGGCGATCACCGCGCTATTGGGGCTCATCTTCCTGGGCTTCCTGTACGAGACGCTGAAGATCGGGCCCTCGGTGCACGGCTCGCTGTCGGGCCTCGTGCCGCACCTCGGCGGCAGCGAGTCGCTGTACGTCGCGGTGGGGATCATCGGCGCGACGGTGATGCCGCACGCGATCTACCTGCACTCGGCGCTGACGAAGAACCGGATGCCCGCGCGCGACGACGCCGAGCGCGGGCGCGTGCTGCGCTTCGAGCGGCTCGACATCGTGATCGCGCTGAGCTGTGCGGGGATCGTCAATATGGCGATGCTCGCGGTCGCGGCGAAGCTGTTCCATTCCACGGGTCACACGGGGATCGACAGCGTGCAGGCGGCCTATCACGGCTTCGGCAACCAGGTCGGTGGCCTGGCGGCGCTGGCGTTCGCGGTGGCGCTGTTCGCCTCGGGCGCCTCCTCCTCGAGCGTCGGCACCTACGCGGGACAGGTCGTGATGAGCGGCTTCCTACGGATCAACATCTCAGTGCTGCTGCGCCGCGCGGTGACGATGGTGCCGGCACTGATCGTGCTTGCCATCGGAGTCAACCCCACGGACGCGCTCGTGCTCAGCCAGGTGGTGCTCTCGTTCGGCATCCCCGCCGCGCTGATTCCGCTCGTGATGTTGACCATGCGCCGTGACGTGATGGGCGTGCACGTGAACAAACTCATCACCAGCGCCGTGGGCGTGGGTCTCGCGGTGTTGATAACGGCCCTGAACGTGTTCTTGATCTACCAGCAGATCTCTTGAGGGATAACGGACTCGAAGTCCGTTATCGATGATCGATCAACGCGTGGCGGGCGTGCGGATCGAGTAGCGAACACGAGCGCCGCCGCCCAGCCAGAGCGCGAGCGTGCGGTCGGAGTCGGGGTCGAACGCCACGGTCGGGAGGCTGTTCGGGCCTGGGGGAGCGACCTGCTCGGGGGCGCCGAAGATCGTCGCGTCGGGCTGGGTGTCGATCCCGCGCGCGGCGACGATCGCCTGTTCGAGCAGGTTCAGTTTGCCGTCGGGCTCGCGCTGAGGTTCGCTCCAGATCGCGAGCGCCTCGCCGCGTGGCCCGGGCTCGAGGTCGTTGAGCAAGGCGTCGGTCCCGGGCGCGCTGATCGTGCTCACCCTGCCCAGGCCGTGCTGGTCGATCGCGGCGCTGCGCACGACCCAGTGCCCGTCCTGCATGCCGCTCCACGCGAGCATTACGCTCTCGGAGCTGAGCCGCACGAGGCGCGGCGAGAGCGGGGGATAGTTCCTTTCGGGGTCTTCAAAGCGTTCGAGCAGCTGCGGCTTGCCGAAGCGCACGCCGGGACCCGAGTAGTCGAAGTAGATGCTCGTCGCGCGCTCGCCTGGATCGGCCCAGGCCACGATCGCGCGGTTGTCGTCGCTGATCAGCGCCGCGACTCGCGGGGCGGGCGAGACGCCGCGCAGGCGCTGCGTGGGCTGCGCGCGGCCCGAGGCGGGCAGGTCGCGCGCGAGGAGCGCGCCGCCCTGGCGCCACACGGCGATCGCGTCGGTGCGGAAGTCGAGGCCGACCGTCCCGAATTCGACGCGCCCCGCGTGCGCGGGCACCGTGCGCGGCGGCGAGAGCGCCCGCGCGAAGTAGCGCTCGACGAACACGTTCGCGCCGGCGCGACTGCCCGCGGTGGGCGAGAACGCGGCGACGTCGCCGAGGTAGCCGGTCGCGAGCGAGCTCGTCGTGACTTCGCCCACGAGTGGGCCGAGCGGAGCGAAGGACCCGCCGACCCTGCCCTGCACGAGCTGACCGTCCGCGCGCCCGGGATCCGAAGCCGAGCCCCCGATCGCGATCTGTCCGTGCGGCGCGGGGGCGACGCCGAGCGTCGGGCGCATCGCGAGCCTGCCTCCGCCGGGCGTGCGCGCGTAGGCGGGCTTGTCCGGCGCGTCGGTCGCGGGGTCGATCTGCGCCACGTAGATGCCGCCGCCTTGCGGGCAGCTGCGGGGCGCGGACCACACCGCGGCTCCCGGCCCCGTGCCATGGGTTGGCTTATCGCGCGGGAACACCGCGACGGGCATTTCGTTGGAGGCGCAGGGGCTGAGCGTCGCCGGCGCAGACCAGCTCGCGGGCTTCGCCCAAGCCGGAGTCGCGCTCGCCCAGAAGCAGATCAGCGTGGCGAGCGCGAGGCGGCGGCTCGCCCGCACTAGGCGAGCGACGCGCGCAGGAAGTCGATCGTCCGCTGCCAGGAGAGCTGCGCGGACTCCGCGTCGTAGGTGCCGAGCCGGTCGACCTCGTTGAAGAACGCGTGGCCTTGGTCGTCGTAGTAGTTGAACTCGACGTCGACGCCCGCGTCGCGGATCTCGGACTCGAGCGACTTCGCGTCCTCGAGTGGGATGAAGGCGTCGTTCGTGCCGAAGTGGCCGAGCACGGGGCCTTTGAGGTTCGAGAAGTCGGGCTTGCCGTGCGGCATCACGTAGTAGTAGCTGACGGTCGCGGTGACCTTCGGGCAGGTTGCCGAAGCCCACACGGACAGCCCGCCGCCGAGGCAGAAGCCGAGCGAGCCAACGCCGCTGCCTTGCACGCCGTCAAGACCCGAAAGGTAATCGGCGGCACCGCACATCTGCGGCTCGGCCTTGTCCATTTGCAGCGCCATCAATTTCTGTTCGGCCTCGCTCGGCTGGTCGGTGGTCTCGCCGTCGAATAGGTCGGGCGCCAGCGCGAAGAAGCCCTCCGCCGCGAGGCGGTCGCATACGGAGCGGATGTGGCCTTCGACGCCCCACCACTCCTGCAGGACGATCGTCGCGAGGCCGCTGCCGCTCTCGGGCGTGGCCAGGTAGCCGGCCGCGGTGCCGGCGCTCGTGGAGAACTCGATGTCGGGCATGTGTGCTGGCTCCTTGGACGTGGTTGTAACCCCGGCGCTGCGCCGGACCTCGCGGCATCCTCTCACGACTACCCGGCCGCGCGAGCTGGGCATCGGCCGGCCCGTTTCGTTTACAAAACGCTCACGCTGGGTACCAATGGCGCGTGTGGGGATGGCGTGTACGGGGTTGGCGTACGCGGTGCCTGGGGATCTTGCCGCCGGCGCTCGCGGGCTCCTTGCTGCTCGCGGCGCAGCCCGCGTTCGCGGCGAAGGCGCCGCGCGAACCGGTCCCCTTCGGCCATGCCTGCAAAGCCCAAGACGGCGTCCGCTTCTGCCCGACCGAAGGGCTTGAACAGCGCGTTGGCTCGTTCGACGGAGTGCCGCTCGACGCGGACGTAACGCTGCCCGCGAGCGGCAAGGGCCCGTTCCCGACGATCGTGATGCTGCATGGCTGGGAGGGCAACAAGACGTCGTTTGAGTCGAGCTCGTCGGAAGGTGACGGCAACGAGACCTACGACTACAACAACGTCTACTTCGCCCAGCACGGCTACGCGGTGTTGAACTACTCCGCGCGCGGCTGGGGTAACTCCTGCGGCGCACCCGAATCCCGCACGGAACCCGGTTGCAAAGAAGGCTGGATCCGTCTGGCGGACCAGCGCTACGAGGCCCACGACACGCAGTACCTGCTCGGCCTGCTCGTCGACGAGAAGCTCGCGAAGCCGCGCTCGATCGGCGTGACGGGGATCTCCTACGGCGGCGGTCAGAGCATCGAGCTTGCCTACCTGAAGAACCGCGTGCGGCTGCCGAGCGGGGAATTTGTCCCGTGGACGAGCCCGCGGGGCAAGCCGATGGAAGTCAAGGCGGCGTTCCCGCGCTGGCCGTGGTCTGACCTGGTTGACGCGCTGGACCCCAATGGGCGCTTCCTCGATAACGAAGTCGCCCCGGCGGGGCAGAGCTACGAACCGTTCGGGGTCGAGATCCAGAGCTACGTCACGGGGCTGTTCGGGGCCGGCGAGGCCGAGGGCTACGTCGCGCCGACCGGCGCCGACCCGGAAGCGGACCTGTCGAAGTGGTACACGCTGATCAACGCGGGTGAGCCCTTCAACCCTGAAGACGAAGCGGTCGCGCACCAGATCTACACCTACCACCAGGGCTACGGCATCCCGCTCGCGGGTAAGCCCGCGCCGATGCTGCTGGAGAGCGGCTGGACCGACGACCTGTTCCCGCCCGAGCAGTCGCTGCGCGCCTACAACCAGGCGCGCTCGGTACACGGCTGGGCGGCGCTGCTGCTCGGCGACCTGGGCCACAGCCCGGGCGCGAACAAGGTCAACACCGACCACGCGTTTAACGAAACGGCCGCGGGCTTCTTCGCGGCGCGCCTGGAGCACGCGGGGACGGCGCCGCGCAACGGGAGCGTCGTCGCCTACACGCAGACGTGCCCGAGCGAAGCGCCCGGCGGCGGACCCTTCACCGCGAAGCAGTACTCGAAGCTCGCGCAAGACCACGTGACGTTTGGCTCGGCCGCGGCGCAGACGTTCACCTCGGCGGGCGGCAACCCGACGATCGCCGCGGCGTTCGACCCGATCGCGGGCACGAGCGAAGCCTGCAAGACGGTCGCGGGCGAAACCGAGCCCGACACGGCGAACTACACGACGACGAGCCAGGGCTTCACGCTGCTCGGCCTACCGACCGTCAAAGCGAACGTCAAAGTCACCGGCCTGTACGGCGAGATCGCTGCGCGGTTGTGGGACGTGCTGCCGAGCGGCGAACAGCGCCTGATCAGCCGCGGGATCTACCGGCTCGGCGAAAACCAGCAGGGCGAGATCGTCTTCCAGCTGCACGGCAACGGCTACGAGTTCGCCGCGGGTGACACGGTGAAGCTGCAGCTGCTCGGCCGCGACGCGCCGACCTACCGCGCAAGCAACGGCGTCTTTAGCGTCGAAGTCAGCGACCTGAGCGTGTCGCTGCCGACTGCTTGACCCGTTTCGGGGTGCTTCGGCGCCGGCCGTTTCGCGCAGGCGGCGCGGCGAGCGCGAGCAGGTCCTCCATCCCGCGTTCAATCCCCGCGGTGAGCACGTCGATGTCGGGCGCGCCGTCGTAGTCGCCGGTGACGCCGAAGTACAGGCCTCCGTCGTAGGAGAAGATCGCGACGACGATCCGGATCGAGCCGACGACGGGCACGAAGGGGTAGGACTCGATCATCTGGCGCCCGAGCGTCTGCACGGGCTGCTGCGGGCCGGGCACGTTCGTGGTCGCGGTGTGCATGTTCAGGCGCGGTGAGACCGTCACGAGGCGGCTGCCGAGCGCGAGCAGCAGCGGCGGGGCGAAGCCCGACAGCGAGGCGAGCACGTCGCCCGCGACGGCCTGCTTGGTCTGCTTCACGCCGTCCATCTCCGCACGGATCTGCGCGAGTCGGCCGGCGGGGTCCTCGATGCCGACCGGCAGCGTCGCGAACACCGCGGAGACGCGGTTGTTGTAGACGCCGCGCTCGCCGCGGCTGCGCACCGAGACAGGCACCATCGTGCGCACCGCGGGGAGCTCCTCGCCACGTGAGCGCAGCAGCTCGCTGAAACCGTTCGTGATCACGGTGAGCACGACGTCGTTGACGGTGCCGCCCAGCTCCGCGCGCACAGCCTTCACGTCGCTGAGACGCACCGTCGCCCAGCTCCAGCGCCGGTGCGGGCCGATCGCGCCGTTTAGCGAGGAGGCGCCGACTGGTCGCAGGTTCGAGCTGGCGGCGAGCGCCCCGCGCGCGAACTCGGTGACGGTGCGCGCGGTTTCACGCGGTGTACGCAGCATCCGCCGCAACGTTTCGAGCTGACCCGCGGGGCTCGCGCGGCGCAGGAGCGTGCGCGCAAGCACGTCCACGCCCGAGGGCTCCGGTGGCGGCGCCCAGCGCTGCGCGACGCCTGCCTCGTCCTCGCCCGTGACCGTCTCGTCGGAGAACATCACCGACATCAAGTCGGTGGCCGCTTCGCCGTCGACCATGCAGTGATGCACCTTGGAGAGCAGCGCCCAGCGCCCGCCGGTCATCCCCTCGACCATCCACAGCTCCCACAAGGGCTTGTTGCGGTCGAGCGCCTGCGAGAAGACTCGCGCGGCCATCTGGCGCACTTGTTCGTCCTCGCCGGGAGCGGGGATCGCGGTGCGTCGCAGGTGGTAGTCGATGCTGAAGTGAGGGTCCTCGATCCACACGGGCGGCCCGGCGGCGAGCGGGACCGAGCGGACCTTCTGGCGATAGCGGGGCACGAGCGCGAGCTTGCCCGCGACCATCGCGCGCAGCTTCTCAAACGGCGGCGGCGGTCCCTCGAAGATGCTGACCCCGCCGATGTGCATCGGGGTCGTTGCGTTCTCGATGTGCAGGAACGACGAGTCCATCGGGCTCATCCATTCCATGCGCGGCTACCCCTTGGTTCGTGGCGGCCGGCGCCGTGCTGCGCGGCGGCCCGGCGGAGCGGGTTGCGCCGCGTCCAGCGCCCTGTCCAGCACGCGGTAGACGTTCAGGTTCACCGACATCCCACAGTGGCTTGAATCGACGGCGATCGGCTGCGCGTGAGAGTCGACGCAGGCCCGCCAGTCGACGATCCCGTCGCTGTAGGTGTACATCGCGGTCGCGTGGACGTGCTTGGGCAAGGGCGCCGCGAGCTCGGCGCGGAACTGCTCGCAGCACGCGCCGTCGGCGCAACTGCGCGAGAGCACGCCTGGGACGCCAAGATCGCCGAGCGTGGCGACCAGGCGCGCGGCGCGCATCACGTGCGGCGAGACCGCGAGGCCGTCGCCCACGGGCGAGCCGAGCATCGCGAGCCCCGTCACCGCATCGGGCTCCCGCACCGCGAGCGCGCGGGCAAACGTGCCGCCGCGGCTCTGTCCGATCAGGAAGACCTTCCGCTCGGTCTCGGTGTGCAGCGCGCGCAGCTGCTCGGCGAGGCGGGCGACGTGCTCCTCCGAGCAGCCGACGTTCGCGCGGATGCCGCTCATGTGCACGCGATGGCCGCGGCGCATGAGCCACTGGCGCAGCACCGCGAGCGATGCGTCACCTGCCATGAACCCCGGCACGAGCAGCACGGGCGGCGCGTCCTCACGGCGCTCCACCGCGCGAAAGGTGCGGCTCGCGAGCAGGCGGGCCAGCTCGCGCCCGTAGCGCAGCTCGCCGAGCAAGGGGGCGACCGAAGTCTGCTCCGCCATTCCCTCGGCATACCCCAACGCAGCCTGCCCTCCCATGAATACATAGAGTACGCCCCGATGGAGCTTTCCGGAAGGCATGTGGTCGTGACCGGCGGCGGGGGCGGGATCGGCAGCGCGCTGGCCGCGCGCATCGCGGGCGAGGGAGCTCGCGCTGTCGTGGTCGCCGACCGCGACTTCGCGAAAGCCGAGCAGGTCGCGTCGGCGATCGGAGGGCTGGCGGTGGAGTTCGACGCGGCTCAAGAGAGCGGCGTGCGCTCGCTGGTCGACGCGGCCACCGAGGCGAACGGCGAGATCGACATCTTCATCTCCAATGCAGGCGTGCCCGGCGGCATGGGCGGGCCAGTGGAGACGCCCGATGAGACCTGGCAGGAAGCCTGGTCGGTGAACGTAATGGCTCACGTCTGGGCCTCGCGCGCGCTGTTGCCCGCGATGCTCGAGCGGGGCGAGGGCTATCTGATCAACACGGCCTCGGCCGCCGGGCTGCTGACCCAGGTCTCCTCGGCGGGCTACAGCGTCACCAAGCACGCGGCGGTCGCGCTGGCGGAGTGGATGGCGATCGAGTACGGCGAACGGGGGATCCGCATCTCGTGCATCTGCCCGCAGGGCGTGCGCACGCCGATGCTGGAACTCGCGATGGACGAGCCCGCGGGCGCGGCGGCGCTGCTGGCGGGCGGGGTGATCGAGCCCGAGCAGGTCGCGGATGCGGTCGTGGCGGGGATCGCCGAGGAGCGGCTGCTGATCCTGCCGCACGAGGAGGTCGCGGGCTTCATGGCGCTGAAGGGCGCAAAGCCCGAACGGTGGATCGAGGGCATGCGCAAGATCGTGCGCAACGCCCGCGCGGGCAACGCGGGCTAGCCGAGCGCTACCGCGATCACGGGGTTGCGCGTCGGGGCGGAGCTTCCGCCCAGCGGCTCGCTCGTGACGAGCACCTGTTTGACCCCTTGCACTGTGCCGGGAATGTCGACGGCGCTGCTGCCCGCGGAGCTCACGCCGAACAGCGCGTCGGTCGGGCTGGGAGCCTTGCCACGGACGAGCCAGACCTCGTAGATGCGACCGGCTCCGGGCTGGGGCATGTGCGTGAGCAGCAGCTCCGCGTGCCCGCCGCGCTTGTGCAGCGAGACCTGGGCGCCTTGCGCGGCGCCGCTTGCCTGTCCGAGGATCACGCGTTCCTTCGGCGAGGAGGAGCCGCCGCCGAGAACGATCGCGAGCACGATCGCGACCGCGGCGACGAGCGCGGCAGCACCCGCGAAGGCGAAGCCCCGCGTTCGCTGCCCGCGCGCGAAGCGAGAGGGGCGGTCGGCTTCCTGCCCCGCGGCATTGAGCAAGTCGGCCGAGGAGCGCACGGTCTGAAGTACCCGCTCGGAGAGCTCGCTCGGCGCGGCGACGAGGGGGGTGCTTGCCGCCAGCTCATCGACGACCGACTGCAGCTCGGCGAGTTCCAGGCGACAGTGCGGGCATTCGGCGAGGTGCTCGCGGAAGCTCTCGAGCTCCTGCTGCTCAAGCGCGCCGAGCACGTAAGGCGCGACGTCGACGTGACGCGGGCAATCGGGCTGGTGCTCGCGCGTGCTCATGCGCCCAGCGCCTCCGTTCCCCGCATCTGCGAACGCAGCTTCTGCAGGCCCAAGCGCATCCGCCCCTTGACGGTGCCGACGGGGGTGTCGAGCATCTGAGCGATCTCGACATGGGTGAAGCCGCCGAAGTAGGCCAGCTCGATTACACGTCGCTGATCGTCGGGCAGCTCCGCGAGCGCTCGGCGGATCTCGTGCGAGGTCGCGTGCTCAATCGCCTGCGCATCGGTGCGCTCGGGCGCCTCGAGCGTCTCCTCGATCCCCTCGTCGCTGACGCGCCTGCGATCGTGCGCGCCGCTGCGCCGCAGCGAGTCGACCGCACGGTTGTGGACGATCCCGAGCGCCCAGGTGCGCACGCTGCCGCGCGCGCGGTCGTAGTGCGTGCCGCTGCGCCACAGCGCGAGAAACGCCTCCTGCGCTACGTCCTCGGCCGCGGAGCGCGTGCCGCAGATCCGGTAGGCCAGCGAGAACGCGGCGTTTGCGTGGCGCTCGAGGATCACCTCGAACGCCTCGGCGTCGTTGCGTGCGACCAGTCCCATGAGCTCCTCGTCCGCGAGCGTCCTGAGCTTTTCCCTGGAGTTGGGTCGTCTCAAGAGCGGCATCGCCTCACTGTACGTGTGGGGTGGTCGCATGGATCATCGCTTCGTTCGACGGCGACGGATTCCTGCTATTGGGCTAATTCAATAGTGCAGGCATGTCGGAAAGTGATCCGGATCGTCCGCCGCTGCGAATAGGAATTGGGGAATTAGGAGAGAACAGAAGGCGCGGAGGACAGCACCGAGCCAGACGGTGCCCGCGAACAGACAAGCGAATACAGCTCGGTGTGAACCACGCTCGGCGCAGCCGCGCCTGCGGCGTTCCCGAGCGCGGCAAGAGGACGTACGCCTAGCGCGGCAGCGAGAGCACGTGCGCTTTGGCAGGGTCGGCGCGGCCGTCGAGCAGGTCGAGGTAGGCCTCGTGCAGCGGCTCCGGCCCGCTGGCCTCGATTACTCCCAGCCAGCCAGCGCACCAGTGAGCGTAGGGGCCCCAAGCCTCGGCGACACGCGCTTCAAAGCCCTCGCGACCCCACTCGGTGCTGCGCTTGGCGACGCGATCGGGGGCGAAGAAGAACGTGGGCGGAGGCCCGGGGAGTGAGTCCGGCACGGCGCCCATGCGATCGTGATGCGTGGCGCCGACGACGGCCGAGTGGGTCAGCGCAGCGCCGAAGTGCCCATGGACTTGATTGCGCACCTCCGCATCTCCTGCCATGTCGACGTACACCGCCGGAGTATCGGCGAGTGATTCGATCTCCCCGTAGGTGACGACGCGGTCGTAGACGCCGAGCGAGTTGGTGAAATCGAGGCTGCGCGCGGAGGTCAGGCCGATCACCTCGATGCCCTCCCGCCGCGAGAGCAGGAAGGCCAGGCCGTTCGCGGTCTTGCTCGACGCGCTGGACAGAACGACTGAGCTCGCGCCGAACAGCGAGGCTTCCGCGAGGAAGTCGTCGATCAAAAACGAAGTGAAGAACAGCGGCCGTAGGAGCATCTGTAGCTCCTCGGTGTCGGGCGTATAGATCGGGTCCTCGGCGACGGTGGCATAGCCGTTGTAGGCCGCGGGCAGGCTCGCGCGGTGTGGCGAAGCGTCGACGAAGCCGCGGGCATCGACCCGCACCGGCTGGACGAGTAGCTCGCTTGAGGGCGGCAGGTAGCCGTAGACGCGCGTGCCCGGCGCCAGTTGCTCGACCTCGCTCTCGGCGACCTCGGCGAAGCCCCACACAGGCATCCGTCCCCAGCCATCCTCGGCGGGGAAGAAGCTCCAGTAGGACATGGCCTCGCCGAACTTCGCGTAGGTGATGTTGTTGGCGCTTAGCCCAAAGCGCTCGACGCGCAGCAGTGCCTGGCCTGGCTGAAGCTCGGGTGCGGGCTGCTCGGCGAAGCGGCACTCGTGCAGGTCGTCCGTCGCGATCAAGAAGTCCATGCGCGCAAGCCTACGCCGTGAGCTGCTCGGGTGCGGGCCCGCGGGCGAGCATGCGCGTTTCGCGCGGCAGCAGGCCGAGCGCGAGCGCGAGGATCGCGAGCGCCGAGCCGCCGAGCAGCACCTCGACCGAGCCCAGCGCACTCGCCAGCGGGCCGGCGAGTACGTAGCCGACGGGGAGCAGCGCGAGCGAGACCATCCAGTCGTACGAGCTGACCCGCGAGAGCTTGTCGGGCGGGATGCGCTCGGCGAGCGCGGTGGTCCACCACACGTCGAACAGCGCGATGCCCCCGCCGCCAAGCAGCATCGCGGGGACGACCGCGAACAGCGTCACGCCCGCCGCGTAGAGCACCGCGGCCGCCGGCCACAGCAGGATCGCCAGCATCGCGCCCCGCATCGGGAAGCGCGGGCGCCAGCCGATGCCGAGCAGCGAGCCGAGGATCGTGCCGGCACCGAGCACCGCGGAGACCAGCCCGTAAACGCCGATCTCTCCGTACTGCTGCTTGGCGACGATCGGCCCGAGCACGAACCAAGGC
>DATJOE010000311.1:0-20224 GCA_035507305.1 Solirubrobacteraceae bacterium
CCGCATGCGGCCCCGCACGGGGGCGTGCGTGCACGCCCCCGACCCGTAAAGGGAGATCGAGCGCTACAGCCCGGCGGGGTGGCGCGCTACGAACGCGCCGGCGTCCTCGCCGGCAGAGCCCGACCAGCGCGAGCCGGTTTCGGCCAGCGCGACGGTGTCGAAGCGGCGCCCGTCGATGACCATGTAGGCGTGTTCGGAGTTGGCGTAGATGGTGATGTAGCGGCCGGGGCCGGGTTCGCCGTAGGACTCCAGGGCGGTGGAGTCCTCGGGCGAGCTCAGCAGGCCGCCGCCGTGCAGCGCGTAGGACACCGAGCCCGAGCAGTCGTAGCCCTCGGACTCGAACGAGCCGTGCCCGCCGCCGTACACGTACGGCCGCGTGGCGATTTCGTCGGCGGCGGCGATCACGCGCGCGACGATCGCGCCGGCTTCGCCTTCGCCGGCGCCGGCGGCGCCGGCGCTGCCGCCGGTCCCGGTCCCGGCTGCGGCTTCGGCGCCCGCCACGACGGACGGCGGCGGGTTGAGCGTGGGGGCGTCCTGCACGCCGATCAGCCCCCAGGTGGCGGGGCCGACCACGCCGTCCGCGTCGAGCCCGTGGCGCGCCTGCAGGCGCTTCACCGCGGCCTCCGTTTCGGGACCGAATTCGCCGTCCACGGACAGGTGCAGGGCGGCCTGCAGCCACTGGATCGCGCGGGACGCGGTGGGCGGGGTGGAGGCCGCGCCGTCGCCGGTGCCGCCGCTGCCGGGCGTGAGGCCCGCGTCGCCGGCTTCGCCGGTGGCGCCGGCGGCGGCCTGGGGGGCGCCCTGTGCGACCGCCGCGGGCGGGGGGGTGAGGGTTTCCTCGCCGTTCACGCCGATGGCGGCCCAGGTGGCGGGGCCGACCACGCCGTCCACGGCGAGGCCGTGGCGCGCCTGCAGCGTGCGCACCGCGGCCTCGGTGTCGGCGTTGAACTCGCCGGTGGCGGGCAGGTGCAGCGCGGTCTGCAGCTGCTCCACCGCGCGCGCCGCGCCGATCGCTTCGGCCGCGCCGGTGTCCGCCTCGACCGACGTCGGCGGCGTCAGCGTGCGCTGGCCGTAGACGCCGACGGCGGCCCAGGTGGAGGCGCCGACCACGCCGTCCACGCCGAGCCCGTGGCGCGCCTGCAGGCGGCGCACCGCCGCCTCGGTTTCCGCGCCGAATTCGCCGTCCACCGCTACGTGCAGGGCGATCTGGAGCTGGCGCACGGCGTCGGTGTGGGCCTGCGTCTGCTCTTCTTCGGCGGGCGAGCCCTGCGCCGCGGCGAGCGCGCCGCCGGCGCCGGCGGCCGAGGCTGCTTCTTCGCCTTCGCCGGGCGGCGCGGCTTCGCTGCCGCCGGCCTGGTCGCTGACGCTGGCGGTCGAGCCGGTGGACGTCGGGCTGGATTCGCTGCTCGCGGCGATGCCCACTTCGCTCGTCGCGGAGCCGGCTTCGCTCGTGACGGAGCCGGCTGCGCTCGCGGCGGCGCCGGCTTCGGCTGCGGCGGGCGCTGCGGGCGCTGCGGGCGCTGCGCCGGAGCCTTCCGGCAGGGGGCTCTGGAAGTCGGTCATCAGCGTCTTGCGCGCCACCTGCCCGCGCAGCGCGGCGCCGGTCTGCGGGCCGACCACGCCGTCCACGCTGAGACCGTGGCTCTGCTGGAAGCTGCGCACGGCCGCTTCGGTTTCGGGACCGAACACGCCGTCGACTTTGACGGCGCCGAGCGCTTCCTGCAGGAGCTTCACCTGCCTGCCTTCGGCACCGAAGCTGATCGTGATCGCGTGCTCTGTGGTGGTGGCGGGCTCGGGCCCGCTGCTGGCGCTGGCCACCGCCGAGCCGCCGCCGGCGAGCGACACGGCGGGCCCCACGCTGAGCGCCACCAGCGCGCCCAGCGACATGCGCTTGGCGCGCGCGCCGGTGGGCACGAAGCGCAGCTCGGCCGCGCGACGGCGCGCGCGCGAGCGCCCGAGCGAGAGCTGCCAGGCCTCGATCTCGGCGAGGTCGCGCGGCTGCGCGAGTCCGTTGCGCACGTCGAGCAGCGACGACAGCGCGTTGGTGGAGCTGGAGCTGCCGCTGCGGCGGGAGCGCGCCCCGTTGGCACGTGCTCGTCGGGCGCGCGAGCGCTCCAGCGAGGCGCTGCAGTGGTCCGGCACAGCAAGATCACGCGTGGATACCGTCATCCGAGGCGTCCTTTCTCAGTTCCGTTGCATGGCGCCTACGGGGTTAGCTGACGGGCTCGCGTAAGCTTCTACGCTACGTCACGCGCTGTGACGATTCGCCCCAGCAGCCTCACGGCTGCAGTGGGTCCCCCGCTCCTCGACACCCGGAGGCGACGAGGATTCGGCACGAACGCGCGGCAACCTAACAGATCTCGCTGCAAGTTGCATCCCAGGGGGAGGTCTGCACGGAGATTTGCCGACGGACGCCCAGCCGGCCGCGCGCAGGCGCTCGGTGGCCTCGCCGGGCACCCGCAGCGCGCGCGACCCCGCCGGTCCGGTCCGGGCGGGGCGCTGCCGATACCCTTTAGGCCTCAACGGCGACGTGGCGGAGTGGCTACGCAGCGGCCTGCAAAGCCGTCTACACCGGTTCGATTCCGGTCGTCGCCTTCGCCGCGCCTCGACCTGGGGACAGCGACACAGGGCATCCGTGGAAATCCTGGACAGGTGTCGATGCTGAAGTCGCTGGGCAGGTGGGAATGTTGCGGTGCTCGTAAGTCAACGGAGTGAGCGCCTCGCCCCGAGGCGCTGCGCCCGAAATTGCCGCAGCGGGCGTGCCCGGGTGGGGCCGGGCGGGCTGCTGCTGCGCCCAGTACACGCCCACCTCCGCCACGGAAGGACTTCACGTGCCCGCTCGCTCGCTTCCCCGCCTGGCCGCATCGATGCTCGCCGCGTTGGCGCTGCTGCTGGCGCTGACCATGCTCTGCGGCGCCGCGTCTGCTGCGGCCTCCACGCTGGACCTGGAAACGCTGACCGGCGCGCAGGCGGAGAAGATGCTGCGCAGCGGCGAAATCACCTCGGTGGAACTGGTGAAGCTGTACCTGGCGCGCATCGCGGCGATCAACAAGTCGGGTCCGGGCATCAACGCGGTGACGCAGCTGAACCCGGAAGCGATGAAGGAAGCGAAGGCGGCGGACAAGCGCCTGGCCAGGCACGAATACCTCGGTCCCGCCGACGGCGTGCCGATCCTGCTCAAGGACATCATCGACGCGACGCCGATGTACACCACCGCGGGCGACTGGGCGCTGCGCGAATCGTTCCCCGAAAAGGACTCCGGCGTGGCCAAGGAGCTGCGCGCGCACGGCGTGGTGATCCTCGGCAAGGCGGGCCTGTCGGAGTGGGCCAACAGCTTCGGCAGCCAGCCGTCGGGCTTCGGCAACGTGACCGGGCAGGTGCTGAACGCGAACGACGCGGCACAGGGCCCGAGCGGCTCCTCCTCGGGCTCCGGCGCGGCGGCGGCGGCGGGTCTGGCGGCGCTGACGATCGGCACCGAAACCTCGGGCTCGATCATCAGCCCGTCGACGGCGGAGAACGACGTGGGCATGCGGCCCACGCTGGGGCTGGTGCCGGGTTACGGCATTGCGCCGATCGACGCCTCCCAGGACACGGCGGGACCGATCGTGAAAACGGTGGAAGACGCTGCGATCACGCTGCAGTCGATCGCGGAGGTGCCGGGGGCGGACCCGGAAGAGAACGAAGAGTACTACGCGATCATGGGCCCCGATTTCTGGAAGAACGGCGACCTGATCCCGGCGCCGTTCACGAAATTGCCGGAATACACCTCGGCGCTGAGGATGAACTACGTGAAGGGCAAGCGCATCGGCTACAACGGCAACACCTGCACGCCGTCGCCGTGCACGCCGACGCCGCAGCAGGAAGCGGTGCAGAGGGCGGTGACGGCGCTCGAAAAAGCGGGCGCGATCATGGTGCCCGACGAACCGACCAAAGACGCGACGCTGCCGTCGCTGCCGACCGGCTACGAGCAGCACGCGACGATCGACGACTACTACGCCCACCTCGGCGCGGCGGCGCCGGTGAAAAGCCTGGTGCAGGAGGTGGAAGTGGACGACACCGACCCGCAGGAGGCGCTGAAGTTCGGCAACTCACAGCACCTCAAAGAGTCCGAAGCGGAAGACACCCCCGGCGGGCCCAACCAGCAGGCCTACGACGAAATCCTGCCGCAGCGCAAGAAGATCTACCACGAAGCGATCGAAGCGATGATGAACGAACCGAGCGGCGGCGGCGGGCCGGTGATCGCGGTGGTGGGCTCGGTGCCGAGCGGGCCACAGGCGGGCCTGCCGGAGATCGCGGTGCCGCTGGGCTACACGCCGACGCAGCGGCGCTCGATCGACATCGACGTCAACGGCGGCGCCTACGACGAGCTGAACCTGCTGGGCGTGGCGTACGTGATCGAAAAGCTGACGCACCTGCACAAACCGCCGGCGGAGGTGAACCCGTCGATGTACCGCTGCGTGCACATCACGCCGGCGGAGCCGTTCTCCAAAGGCGGTCACTGCAACCCCGACCGCGAAGCGGTCCTGGCGATGGGCTCCGGCAAGACGGTGCTGCCGTTCGCGCTGGAAACGGCGTCGGCTGCGCAGCTCGAGGAAATGCTGAACGAAGGCGCGCTGAGCTCGAAGGAACTGGTGAAGGCGGAGCTGTACCGGATCGCGCTGACCAACGCCGAGGGCCCGGCGGTCCAGGCGGTGCGCGACCTCAACCCGAACGCGCTGCAGGAAGCGGCCGAAAGCGACAAGGCGCGCAAGCACGGCGGCGCGAGCTCGCCGCTGGACGGCATACCGGTGCTCATCGACGACTCGATCGACGCGACGGGGATGGCGACCAGCGCCGGCTCGATCATGCTGGAGAACAACATGCCGGCGGCGGACGCGACGCTGGTGGCGAAGCTGAAGGCGGCGGGCGCGATCGTCCTCGGCGACACCAACACGGGCGAGCTCGGCGGCATGTTCTCGCCGGCGAGCATGCCGCAGGGCTACTCCTCGCTGGGCGGCCAGGTGCTGCTGCCGTCCGACACCAACAAGACGCCGGGCGGCTCCTCGGCGGGCTCGGCGGCGGCGGTGTCGATTGGGCTGGCGCCGCTGGCCTTCGGCGTGGAAAGCTCGCCGGAAGCCTCGCAGCTGGTCGCGCCGGCGGGCAACGCGGGCCTGGTGGCGCTGAAGCCGACGGTGGGGCTGGTGAGCCGCGCGGGCGTGCTGCCGGTGTCCAAGTCGCAGGACTCGCCGGGACCGATCGCCCAGACGGTGGAAGACGTGGCGGACGCGCTCGGCGCGATCGCGGGGCCGGACCCGGCGGACCCGGCGACCCTGGGCCAGCCGGCGCCGCTGCCGAGCTACACCGAAGGCCTCGCGACGACGGCGCTGCTGGGCAAGAAGATCGCGGTGGTGTCGAGCGCCACGGCGCCGTACCCGGCGGCGGTGGCGGAGCTCGAAACGCTCGGCGCGAGCACCGGCGTGGTGACGCCGGGCGCCGGCACCACCGCGCCCGGCGTGCTGCCGTACGAGTTCCACCGCGACCTCGACTCCTACCTGTCGAGCACCGGCAAGCTGGTGCCCAAATCGCTGCAGCAGATCATCACGTTTGACAAGCTCGACCCGCTGGAGGCGCTGAAGTACGGACAGGAAGGCCTGCTGGCGGCGCAGGCGGTGGAAACGGGCAACCCGGCCACGAAGGCGGCCTACGAAGAAGACCTCGCGAAGGGCCAGAGCGAAGACCGCGCGGTGATCGACGAAATCCTGGCGCAGGGCTACTCGGCGATCATGGTGCCGAGCGAAAGCCCGCTGGTGGGCATCGCCGACCGCGCCGGCTACCCGGTGCTGACGGTTCCGGCGGGATTCGCGGAACAGAACAGCAAAACCGGGGGCGACCCGATCGGCGTGGACTTCATCGACGCGGCCTACGGCGAGCCGGAACTGCTGGACGACGGCTACGCCTTCGAACAGGGCACGATGGCGCGCCAGGACGGGCCGTCGTACATGCTCTCGACCGCGTTCCCCAACCCGATGTTCTCGGGCGTGCCGAGCGAGACCAACCAGAGCATGTTCCGGTGCGTGCCGGGGAGCGCGTTCTTCAAGCCCTACGACTGCAACCCCGGCGAACAGGAAAGCGCCCTGCAGGGCGACTGAGCGCGGCGGGCCGGTGAGCGCGACCGACTGAAGGCGGGCAGGCAGCGGCGGCGGGCGGGGCCGGTGCGCCCCGCCCGCCGCGATCGCTCGGGGCGGGGCGCTCGCGGTCGGACGCTCGGGCCGGGCGTTTGCGGTCGGTCGGGCGTTTGCGGGCTGGCGGCGCGCGGCGGCATGCGTGTATGAATCGGCGATGAGCGTGGACGCTGCGGACTTCGCGGCGATGCAGGTGGCGGAGGTGCGCGACGACCCGCAGGGGCGCGTGGCGCTGGCGCAGGCGACCTACCACGGCCCCGCGGGCCGGGTGTCGGGCGGGTCGCCGCGCGGCGCGCGAGGACGGCGCCTGCGGGGCGGTGCGCGGCGGCACCTGCCGTTCGGCCGGGCGGAGATGTCGTTCATGCGCTGGGAGCTGCGCCGCGGCGTGCTGAACCCTCTGCACGCGGACCCGCCGGGCAGCGCGTGGTGGCGGGCGCTGAACGAGCGGCTGGTGCGCGACGGCTGCGAGGCGGTGGCGCGCGCGGACGGGCGGGGCGGCGCGCCGTCCTCGCAGGCGATCGAGCTGTGGATGCGCTTCGTGCGCGAGCCGACGGCGCGCAACTGGTACCGCGCGCACAACGCGAGCATCGTGGCGGCGTACCTGGAGCACGTGGACCTGGCGGAGCGGGAGAACAGGGTGGAGCGCTTCTTCTTGAACGTGGTGCTGCTGCGGGTGCTGTACGCGCACGCGCTGGTGGCGGCGCCGCGGCTGGCGCTGGGCCGCACGGCGCCGCTGGGCCGCGCGCTGGGCGACCCGCGGCTGGGCATGGCGGGCGCGTTCCTGTCGCTGGAGCGCGTGCTGCCGGACCGCTACCCGGCGCCGGACCGGCTCGACCTCTACCTCGAGAGCGAGCACCGGCTGGGGCGGATGCTGGACTACGCGGTGATCGTGCCGCGGCTGCAGGCGCTGTACGAGTGGTCGGCGGCGGAGCTCGGGCACCCGGAGCTGACGGGCCTGATCCGCGCAGGCTCGCCGGTGTACGCATGGCGCTCCGCGGATCGCGAGGTGTGGCGCACGCCGCGGCTGCAGCGGGCGGCACGCGCGCTGGCGTACCTGACGGGCGCCCGCGAGCGCGCCGTTACGAACTCCTTCTCTACCCGTTAATCCCGCTTTGGGGATCTGTTAGCGCGGCTACAGCCGGCCGTCGCACGATTGCCTCCCCGAATCAGTGAGAGGTGATCGCGTGAGACGTGTGCTTGTACCGATGTTGCTGTCAGCGCTGGTGGGCGCGGTGGTGGCCGGCGTGGCGGTGCTGGTGGTGGGCGTGGGCGGCTCGCAGGGCGCGGCGTCGCGCACGGGCCCGGCGGTGAGCGCGGGCTCGGCGCAGGCGAGCGCGGGAACGCGGCGCGAGGTGTCCTCGAGCGCGCTGTCGGCGACGCAGGTCTACGAACGCGACGCGAAGGGCGTGGTGGCGATCAAGGCGGTGACGGCGGACGGCGAGGACGAGGGCACGGGCATCGTGCTGAACGACAAGGGCCTGATCCTGACCAACGACCACGTGATCGCGGGCGCGAGCGAGATCACGGTGCAGGCGAGCGGCTCCTCGAAGGCGACGCGCGGCGCGCGCGTGGTGGGCGAAGAAGCGAACGAGGACCTGGCGCTGATCGAGGTGAACCCGTCGGGCCTTGGCTTGCAGGCGCTGTCGCTGGCCAGTTCGAGCGCGGTGCAGGTGGGCGACTCGGTGTACGCGATCGGCAACCCGTACGGCCTCGAAGAGACGTTCACGCGCGGCATCGTGTCGGCGCTGCACCGCACGATCGAGGCGCCGGACGGGGCGAGGATCGGCGGCGCGATCCAGACCGACGCGGCGCTCAACCCCGGCAACTCGGGCGGCCCCTTGCTGGACGCCGAAGGCGAGGTGATCGGCGTGAACTCGCAGATCGCGAGCGACGCCTCGACGGCGGACGGCGCACAGCCAGGCAACACCGGCGTGGGCTTCGCGATCTCTTCGGCGACGGTGGCGGAGGCAGTGAAGAAGATCGAGGCGGGCGAAGGCGTGAGCTACGCGTCGGCGACGCAGAGCACGCTCACCTCGAGCGGCGGCTACGGCGAACGCTCCTCGTCGAGCGGCGGCGACGGGGAACGCTCCTCCTCGGCAGGCGCCTACGGCGAGCGCGAACTGGAAGCGCTCGAGCGCCGCCGCTACGAAGAAGTGGAAGCGGAGCGCGCAGGCGTGGAAGATGAAGAAGAAGGAGTCGCGGGCCGGCAGGAAGCGGCGGGCGGCGGAGTCGTGATCGTGCCCTGAGCGGCCGCGAAGCGGCGTGCGCGCGGCCCCAACGGGCGCACGCTGCGCGCCAGCGCACGAGGCCCGCGCCAGCCACCGACCGGCGGGCGCGGCGAGCCCGTCCGCACGCAGGTCGCGCGGACGGCGCGCTGATACGCTTGCAGGCATCCCCAGGGCGATTAGCTCAGCTGGGAGAGCGCCGCCTCGACAAGGCGGAGGTCACTGGTTCGAGCCCAGTATCGCCCATCGTTGGATTTGGCTCTGGGGCCGGGATTATCCGGCCCGGTGGGGCCAGCTTGGTAGCAATTTGGTAGCAATCCCCGGAGCGCACGGAACGCGGCCAGTGGCATCGAGGTGTTCGCGGCGGGAGTCCATCTTCGTTGGACGCGAGTAGACGGCTAGAAGCCGGGCGATCCTAGGTGCAGGCTCTTTCTCCCCGATTGAGTTGTGGTTGGTTGCGAGAGGGGGCGGGGGAGGGCCAGGGCGCAGGGACTGGCTCTGGGATTGGGATTTCGGCGCGTGCCGGCGTGGAGCGCGCCTACTCCGCCATGAGGCGATTTCGGGCGGGCCCCGCCCACGAAACCGCCCACGAGGAGGGCGTGGACGATAGGCGACGCCTTCCTCACCACGCGGTCGTGTGGGCACACCCCAAATTGGGTGTGTGCGGCGGTTCGCGCTACGGGCGGAGCATCGCGTATACGCTCGCGAGAGTGTGATCCTCGGCGTACTTGCTGGCGAGGAAGCCGGCGAGGTTCACACCTTTCCCCCGAGCATCAATGAGCGCGACCGCAAACCTGGCCCCATGCTCGTGGCTGATCGTCCAAAGGGTGTACAGGATGTCTCTAGCACCCGCGACCGCGGCCGCATGTGCGACCGAAACACCGCCAATAAAGAAATTGTCTCGCCCCGACCCGCATCCAATTACGACCAGTTCCTCCAATCCTCGTAGCGACAGACCAGCGATCGCCTCAGGACTCAAGAACTGATCGCCCCCGAGAAAGATGCCGCCCTGGGCGGCATGAAACATGGGATTCTCGACGTGGCAGAACACCAGCGCCCGCCGAGATGTTTCGAGGGCAGCTCGTAGCGACTCCGCGGCCAAGACTCCAGCTGTCGCAGAACTATCAAACTCGATCTTCGTCTCGGTCGTCTCCGACGACGCCTCCCATGACTCAACGACAACGCGTGAGTCGGCTCCGAAGCTGCGATCCGTAACCAACAGATCGAAAGGAGTCGTACTGGGCGGTGCCGCGACGACCGATGGATTCGGATGGGCGTATGCGACTGTGCCTCGTGCTCCCAGCGGCTGTTCGTTGACCGTGGTCGCAAGCAATGGGAGAAGCGATGCTCCGCCGCCGGCAACGAGGCGCGTCTCTCCCGCAAGCTCGGCGTCGTCCAGCAGCGGGGCAACGGCCGCATCGAGAAACTCTTCCATCGGCCGCATGACCTGCGCCAATGGCTTGAGGCGCTCAGCATCGCCGGCAAATGTAGGGAGGAGAGCGTCCGGAATCTCCACTGCTCGCACGCGTCGAGTCCCATCAAGCATAAATGAGAGGTGCCCTCTTCCTCTCCACGCCGTCAAGATCGAAATCGTGTGGGGATAGAGTTCTACGGGCGTTCCGTAAAGCCAGACTCCATACGCCGCGAACGCCTCCTCGATGATCGCGACGGCGTAAGGCGACGACTCATCGACGCGCGCCGGGATTGCCCAGAACACGTCGCGGAGCCCAGAGAGTCGGCCAAGCCGCTCCCGCGAAAAAAGCGCACCCATCCCCGGGCGTTCAGCGATTCTTCTCAGCGCCGTCATGTGCTCCAACCTCTCCGCATCTGAGGACGCGAGCTGAATCAATTCCAAGCGCAGTTGCAGTTGCGCATCCACGTCATCGGGCATGAGCCGGGTCCATTCGCGAATGGAGCGCGCCGCTACCTCGTCATCGTCGCTCCGCTGCTCGACGGCCGCGCGCACCTGCCAATACCTAGCCTGAAGACTTTGCGACTGCTGCGATAGGTCGGCCCGGACTCGAATAGCGGTGAGCTCCCGCAGAAAGTCATTCAACGGCGCCGGCGGGAACCGGGAATTCATATCCGTCGCAGCAAGGGCGATACCCACCCACTCGAGGAACAATTCTATGTTGAGTTGATCCACGCGGAGGTTTGCCTCGCGCGAAACTCGAAGCTCGGCTAGGTTCCGAAGAGAATCTTTCGCGACATGGTCGTACCGGCCGACGGTGTTAACGATGGTGACCCGTTCCTGGTGAGATCGAAGCGCCGATACTGGCCGGTGCGGCGGAGCTCGGTCCGGTAGGTTCTGCATGTCCGCGGTAAGCGTGAGCCAAAGATGGGCGAGGCCTGCGTACCGCCTAATGGCGATAGCTAGTTCAAATGAGTTCCTGGCTGACAGCATGTTTCCTTGACGAGATCGTGCTGCGGCCATCACTGCCTCGATAGCGCTCTGGAGTTTTGCCAGAATCTCGCGGAGGGCGCGCAACTGGCGCCCGGGTGCTACTGCGCCTGCGCGCTCTCGGCTCGCCCGTGCCTGAACGCGGCCTACTTCGTCGGTGATACGACGGAGCTCCTCGGACTCTGGGAGGTTGCCCGGATTGATACGCAGCAGCCGCTTCCCCATCTTTCTCTAAGATGACAGACAACGCGTTGTGGGGCCAGATCTACGCTGCATACGCCACCGCGATCAGCTGGCACCGCGCGCCACTGACGAGAGTCTCACCCTGGATGGGTTCTCGCCCCGCCGACGCTGCGGCCGAGCAGTTTGTCTCTGGCGACCTGGTGTGACGGCTTTAGCGGTACCCTAGGGCGGCGTGCCACGCAGCGCCAGCTACACACTTGCCTATGAGAGCGGAAGCACACGCGTTGATCTTTGTCGAGTCGTCTTCGGCGGCGATGGTTCCTACTACGTGACTGCCCCGTACCACCCCGCACATCGTGCCTTGGCGGGTATCTACACGGTCAACTACGCGCATGCCGAGAGCCTGATCTCCTTGGCGGACGGACTTGAACTGGCTGTCCTTGACGACGAGCGCAAGAGGCTCAAGATCTCGCATCACCTCGACGGCTTCCTGCAGTTCTCAGGCGAGGGCATCCGGTCGGGACGGGATGCAGCCGGACGCCCGCGTGGTATCGGCATCATGTCGTGGCCTTTGCGAGAACCGACTTCGGGCCCCTCTTTCCAGCTCGTCTTCTCCGACCCGATCCGGTGCGGGCGTCCCACCAGAGATCGCGCCGGAACGGTCGTCTTTAGCGAGCGCTCCATCGAACACATGCGGCGAAGCCTTCGAGGGCTCACGGTCGTCGGCTACTACCTTCCAGCGCGCTGGCGCGAGTTTGTGTATCGCGACGTCAGCGACGCGTACTGGATTGATCTTGTCCACCCGAACAACCAGGCAACGAAGCACCTTCGCGTCATATTGGCCGCCGTCGACGCCAAGTACGCAGGCCTCATCGGGCTTGAGGCGATGCCCCACGGTCTCGGCCAACTAGACGGCCCGCCTAGCTTCGTCCTCTCGACCTCGACCGGAAACCTGCGCCGCAACGAGAACGGAGATCTCCTTGGCGATCAGTTGATGTGTGTCTACCCAGCGCCAGATCTCAGCAGCGCCAAGCTCCCATCGCTCAACTACAAACTGCCCGCACCCTCGCCGTCAGCGCCGCCGGGAACGACCGCGGTCATGCCTTCGCCTGATGAGCCGGTAGACGACGGGATCGAGTAGGCGCCGGGGTATCGCCCGGTTACTCGGCATCGTCCTCCATTTGATCTCGGGCCGTCGAGGCGGGCCCTAGACCGGTACGGTGCGAGCCCCGAGAAGACCTATCCGCTCCTCCGATCGCTGGGAGAGGCCGCCGTGTCCCGCAATCGGGGAGCTACGCTCAGAGCAGTGGAACTCACGTTTACGATCCCCGGGGTTGGACTCGGGATCTACTGTCGGCCTCGACGATGCCGCTAGATACACGCACGCTGAACTCGGTCGTGCGGATCTCCAGTGCGGGAGTGTTCGTGGGAACCGGCTCGATCATCTCGGTGCCGAGCGAGGCGAACCCGGCAAACGGTTGGTCCTACGTCGTCACGGCGCACCATGTGGTCGCGGCTGCCGGGGAAATACTGATCGAGATCGAGGTTCCGGACCCTCTGGCTGAAGGGCGCCGTCTGTTTCCTCCCGTCGAATGCGACGACTGGCGTCAGCCGTTGCCGGGTGTCGATCTCGCCATCGCGCCTCTACCAACCGAGCGCCTCCCGCGCTTTCAGTCGTCGAGCTTCACCGACTTCATACCCGAAGCAACCGTGGTCCCGCTAGGGGCCGAGATCATCTACCTCGGCGTCTTCGCGCCGCCCGAGGGGAGATACTCGGCACGCAGGAAGTCCCGATCCGACAGCCTGGCTACGAGTACAAAGGAGACCTCGTCGACTGTCGATCTTATGGGGGCTTCAGCGGCTCGCCCTGCCTCTCGCTGCTGAACTTCGCGACGGATGATCCACTGCGCATCGGGAACACCGAGAGGCCAAGACGCCTCGATGGCTCCATGATCGCGCTCAGCCCGATCTCAACGCTCGCGTTGTTCTGCGGCATCTTCACCGCGCACTTCTCCGACCACGAACCAAACGACGGCGTTGTCAGCCGCTACGGCGTCGGGGTGATGCTGCCATCCCAGTACTTCCGAAGTGCATTGGAAACCGATGACGCGAAGAACGAGCGCGCCGAATGGGAGACGACGCGTGAGGCTAGACGGAGGGGCCCCTTCCACCGCTTGAGAACGTGACGCTCTGCGTCATCGCCGGCGCTCACTCGTCGAGACCCCCGAGCCAACCGAAGACTAGGCGAGCGCGCGACCGCCGCGGATTGATTCGACACGCTGGGATCGTGGGGGCAGGATCACGAGGTACCAAGATGGCATCGGTCGCAGCTCGCTGGCGCCCGCACGCACACCGGGCACGTCACCTAGCTGCGACGGCGTGAGTTCTCGGCGGCGTCGATCTCGCTGGCGGAGTCGCTGACGCTCGCGTCGACGGCGGCGAGGACGCTTCTTGATGCGACGGACGCTGGGCGGTTGCTGTCGGTACCGGCGTCGTGGGTACTCGCTGAGGCACGAGCGAACCGGATTCCGCATGTGCGGCTCGGGCGCTACGTGCGGTTCAGCGCGGACGATCTGGAGGAATGGTGGCGAGCGCGGATGCGGGGGCCGTGGGCGTACACGAGGTGCAGCCTCGCGTACAGCGCGCTCGCTGCTTGTCGATCGACAGCAGAGCAGGTGAGGCGTCCTGACTAACGAGACGACTATCGCGTTGAAGCAGCCGCAGCGCCCGCTACCTTGGGCGGCCGATGGTGGCGCGCGATCAGGGAGACGAGAAGTGATGGCAACCGCGAGGAAGATGACCCGACGGCCTTACGGAGCTGGCTCGCTCTACGCGCGTGGAGGCGTCTGGTATGCGCACTGGCGTGCAGGCGGTGGCCGGCAGGTCAAGCGTCGTATCGGCCTGATGCGCGTCGAGGGCTCGCGGGATGGCCTGACACACAGCCAGGCTGAGGCGGAGCTGCGCCGGCTGATCGCGGAGACGAAGCCCGCCCGGACGACCGCCGGCGATGCGCTGACGATGGCCGAGCTTGGACGCCGGTACCTCGCGAATCTGGAGCGTCAGAGTCGCAAGAAGGCGACGACGACGGCTGTGGAGTCGATCCTGCGCGTTTGGCTTGAGCCGTTCTTTACGGAGCGCGACCTACGCCGGATCACGGCCCAGGACGTTCAGGATTTGATGACGATGATGGAAAAGGGCGAGAGGCCCGGACCGAAGGCGAAGGGGGACCGCCGCTATGGGCGTCCTGTCGGCGCAAAGTCGGTCCGCAACTACATCGGCTACCTATCGGCGCTGCTCGGGTTCGCGGAGCGCAAGGGATGCTGCCCGTGAACGCCGCCCGGCATATCGAGCTGCCCGGCAAGCCCGAGAGCGCCGAGATCAGGTTCCTTGAGCCGCTTGAGGTGCGAGCGCTCAGCTGATGCCGCAGTCGATGGGCCTTATCACGAGATCGACCGTGCGATGTATCTCACGGCCGCGATGACCGGTCTGCGGCAGGGCGAGCTGGTGGCGCTTCGATGGATCAGGGTCCGCCAGAACTACGTGCTGGGCGAGTTCGGCACTCCGAAGTCCCGCCGCTCGACGCGCAGCGTTCCGATGGCCGACGAGGTTGCGGGGGAGCTTGACCGGCTCAGCCGCGCAGCGGGGGAGAGCAGTGGAGATGCTCTCGTGTTCGTCGATCCCCACACGGCCGGGCCACTCGACAAGGCGGCGATCCTGCGGCGCATCCGCCGGGCGCTCAAGGCCGCGCAGCTTGAGCAATCGCATCGCTTCCACGATCTGCGCCACACGTTCGGCACGGCGATGGCTGGCACCGACGTTCCCATGCGGACCTTGCAGGAGTGGATGGGACATCGGGACATCGAGACAACCCAGCGCTACGCGGATTACTCGCCGAGCGCGCACGAGTCGGCGTTCGTGGAGGCGGCTTTTGGGTCGGGTAGCAGCAGCCGGCCGCTTGCGTCGCAGGCGACGTGATGGCTCTCGAACATGCCTACTAAGGATCGGACCCGACGCCGCTTCCTGGCTTCGGACGTTCAGCTCGTGGTGGAGCGGTCGAGTGAGCACCCCGTCGAGTACGCGATCGTGCTCCTCGTCTTGCGCGATGGTCGCTGGCGAACGGCGCGCACGTTCGACAATGCGCATGGTCCGAGCGAGCACCACGAGCACGCGTATGTCGGCCCGGAGAAGCAGTCTCCGATCGTCACGCATGGCTCGGTGAACGACGCGATGCACGCCGCCGAACTCAAGCTGCTGCGCGAGTGGCGCGATATCGTTCAAGGCTGGGAGAACCGGCAATGAGCGAGATCACCGACAAGACCGATGAGCTTTTCATGGCGGCGTCGCGAAGCGACGACGATCTCGGCTACCCGGCGGATGTAGCGTTCGTTCCCAGCGATGAGGAGTGGACCGACGACGTTCTTTGGCGCAACCTGATCGAAGGGCAGGCGACCGTCCTTGTCGGCGAGGATACCGAGCTGCTGCTTGTGCCGCTGCGCCGCGGCGTGATCGACCGGCTCACGGGCCGCGTGCCCGTCAGCGTCGCGCCCCGAACGCATGGTCACGCTTCGTCCTACGCGACGCTGAGTCGTCTGGGGCGTCACCCGGTGCGCCAGATGCGCGCCCTCGCGCACGCCTGACCTGCCGGCAAGCACCTAGCTGGTCCGAGGGGCTGTCGATCCGCGCCTCTGGTAGCGATCGCTCGTGCACCTACTTTTCGGGTATGTCGAGCCCGAAGCTGCCGATACACGGCGGCCGACTATGCTTACTTGCCCAACAATTGCCCTGCTCGGCAATCTTCTGGCACCTGCGACAATGGGCGTTATGTACGACGCGATGGGGGCCAGTCGCGGTGGGCCCTGAAACCGTGCCACAGTCTGTGCCCACGCGGGCGCACAGCCATGACGATCTGCGAAGAGCAGGAGTCGCCGCGGCCACCGCGGTTCTGTTCGGCGCGATCGCGGTCCTGTTGGACAAGGTTCATGCCAGCGGCGATGTGGCGACCGCGTTTTACGTGGCTGCGGCAGTCCAGGCGGCGCTAGCTGTGGCGGCGGCCGGGACCGTGGGGCGGCGGCGGTTGCGCGCCGTGGACCTCGCCTTGAGCTGCGCAGGTGTGCTTGTGGCCGCTCTCGCTGGCGTCGCGTATGTTGCGGTAAAGCTCGACCCGTGGAGTGAAGGGCACCGGGCTACTCGGCTCGCAACGAAGCCGCCGCGGGTCTCGGCGGGCCTTACTGCCAGAGTCGACGTGCCTGAAGGTACCTACATCTACGTGGCCTCGAGGCAGAGCGCACTCGCCGTGTCGCACCTCGAAGACAAAGACACTGTCGAGTTCACGGGTGTTTGCATTGGCACGGCCGTCGGCAGCCCGACCAACGGCGTAACCGACGCCAGATGGCTGATCCTCGGCCAGGGGCGCCTCGCGCCGGCCGCACGATTCTCCGGTGCACCGCTTACCGATACGCATCCGAGCACCCTTTGCCCGGACGAAGCGGGCACGCTTCACGACCGTGCAGTCTTGAGGTTGGTGGCGGCGCGGGAAGCTGCGCGTCGAACCTGGCGCGTCGAATCTTTCGCACCCGGGGCGACGTTGGTCGGATTTGCGTTGCTGCGCTCCCCGCACGGCCACTGGGTCGCACTCGGGCTCGGCGAGCGCTCGGGTGGCTCGTGGTCGGTCAAGTACGTCAAGCCCCTTAGGGGCGTTGTGGTCGCACAGGCGTGCTGGGCGCTGGGCGTGCCCGCTGAGGGATTTCCAGGTGCGGGATCGCCCGTGGCGAAGCGTCTGCCCGGTACGCGCTTCTCGCGCCCTGTGCTCAGAGGCCCGGACCCGCCGGCCGCAGCGGCTGCCTGTAGTGCCACGACGGGGGATCCAGCGGTCGTTTCGCGGACTCCTCCGCCCGTGATCGTGAAACCAAAGGGACCGCCCGCGCCGACGCCTGAAATGCGAGCAGTCCCTCAGACCACGACGACGCAGCCCACGACCACGGTAACCGAAAAACGATTCAAATTCGGCGGTTGACTTGACCCGATCACACATCCTCCGAAAGCAGGGTGAGATCCAGCGACTGGTGCTGGTGGCTGCGGCCCTCGCGACCGCTCTATTTTGGCTTGCGGCATGCTCGTCTGAGCCGGTGCTGGCCACAACCCTCACCCACTCGCGTCCGATCGAGGAAGTGCCGGTCGAAATGGCCGTCACGACGGTGTCTTCCGCGGGTGTGTCGAGCTCGACGATCAGCGAGTTCGTTGTTGATGCGCCCCCGGGTGCGCAGCTGCGCATGCGTTGCGGTGCTTGCGGTGCCGCCGCCCTCGCGCGCGGCGTGGACAATCCCGAACGGATTAAGGGAGCGCCGTGGAGCCCATCGCTGGCCATAACGGTCGCCGTGAGCCTGCCGCACCGCTACGGACGGTTCATTGAAATCCGCGGCGGCAGATCCCGCCGGCCTCAACTGTGCGTGGCGCCCGGTCGCTTTGTCCGGATCAAGTGTCCTCACGGCACCGCCAACGAACGGAAGAATGCGATCAAGAGCCTTGTAAACGAGGAAGCGCCCCAGGTCCATGGATCACCCGTGCCCGGAACGCTGTTGTCGTGCTCGAAAGGGGTGTGGGGCGGCGCGCCGTTCATCAGGTACTCCTATACGTGGCTGCGCGATGAAGCACCGTTGCCTGACCCGGGACCGACGCACATCCTCGACAGCGCCGACGAACACCATGTGATCGCGTGCGAAGTCGCTGTCGAAGACGGCTCGGGCGAACAGAAGACGGCCCGTAGTCTGCCCTTGAAAATCCAGTACTCCCCCGTATCGCTTGCATTGCCGATCGTCGTGGGCGTCCCTGTGGCCGGCAAGACGCTCCGGTGTATCCCTGGGGAATGGGACGGCGAACCCGCTCCCGCAGTGACCGACACCTGGGTAAGCAACGGGGTGGTCGTCGAAAGTGGCAGCCTGACTTACAAGATCCGCCCGCAGGATGAAGCCAGGCCGATCGCCTGCGAAGAGACGGCCAGCAATGGCATTGGCAAACCCCGGACGGTGATAAGCGAAGCCGTCGAGATTGACCAGCAGCCGCAGAGCACGCGTCCGCCGACGATCTCCGGGGAAGCCCGCCTGGAAGGAATGTTGGCTTGTAGCGAAGGAGCGTGGGAAGGCACGCCCCCGCCGACCGTCGCGGTGTCCTGGCTCCGTGACGGAGTACCCATTGCGTCCGGCGCCTTGCGAAGCTACAAAGTGCGGCCCGAAGACGAAGGCCACTCGCTCTCGTGTCTAGAGACCGCGACCAACGAAGCGGGGACGAACAGCCGCGAAAGCCTGAGTCTGGCGGTTCCCAAGCGCCCGCGCAACATCGCGCCGCCGCAGGTGACCGGCTCGTTCGTAGTCGGCGCGAACATCGAATGCCACAGCGGCGAATGGGAAGGCACAGCCAATATCTCATTCACCTACCAGTGGCTGTCGAACGGTGTACAGATCCTCGGTGCCGATCACCAGGTGCTGACGATCGAACCGTTCCTGGAAGGCACACAGCTCTCGTGCGAAGTCACCGCGATCAACGAAGGGGGAAGGGCGGTTGAATGGAGCGCAGCAGGGACCGTGGTCGGTGTCCCCAAGCTCGTTGCGCCGCCACAGCTCGCGGGGATCCTCGTAGTCGGCGGGACCGCTGAATGCGAACACGGGAGCTGGGACGGTCTCGAACCGATCAGCTACTCCATCAAATGGCTCCGCGACGGCACCCCATTGGCCGGGCGTAGCGGTAGAACGCTTTCCGTTGGTTCAGACGACGGTGGGCACACGCTGCAATGCGAGGTGACAGCATCGAATCGGTTGGGCGAAGCCAGCGCTTTCAGCGGCGAAGCAACCGTCGCGGCCGTCCCGTTCGACATCGAGCCACCGGAAATCTCGGGTGTCGCACACGCCGGTGAAACGTTGTCCTGTGGCAAGGGCGAATGGATCGGTGAAGAACCGATCTCGTTCTCGGTGCACTGGTTGCGGGAAGGTGGGCGCATCGCCGGAGCTGTGGGGACTAGCTATGTCCTTCAGGCTGGTGATGAAGGCGCGCGTGTCTCCTGCGAAGCTACCGCGACCAACATGAGCGGTTCGATAACCGTAATCAGCCCTGCGGTCCAGGTCCAGGTACGCCCGCACAACAGTGCGTCGCCGACGATCAGCGGCGGCCTACAGACCGGCGACAGCGTCACCTGTAAAACGGGAACCTGGGTCGGGGATGAACCGATCGAATACGCGTACCGGTGGCTGCGAAAGGGCGCTCCGATCCCTGGAGCAACACATGCTAGCTACGTGCTCGCGTCGACCGATGAAGGTGAACCGCTGGAATGCGAAGTGACGGCATCCAACGATGCTGGTGTAGCGCACGCACTCAGCCCAGAACTTGACGTCCCGGCCCTCCCCGTCAACGAAGTCCTGCCGTCGATCAGCGGCGAACCAGCCCCCGGAGAAACACTGAAATGCGCGGCGGGCACTTGGCGGGGCACGGAACCAATCGGTTTCGCGTTTCGCTGGCGACGAAACGAAGCCCCGATCGCCGGCGCGAAAGAAAGTTCGTATCGGCTGGACGCTGCGGATGAAAACAGCATGATCAGCTGCGAAGTGATCGCGAGCAACGCTGCCGGGTCGGTGGTCGCCTTGAGCCCGGCAGCATCGGTATCCGCGAAAGCGCGTGAACAGAAAGAAAGTGAAGTGATCACCAGCTTCGACACGACAAAAGGTGATCTGGCACCTTACAGTGGAACGTTCACGAAGGCACAGCAGCCGTTTACTGCGCGCTTTACGATGGCCACCCACGTCGGAGTGACGATTGGCAATCCGGGGCTCGCCGATGGTCCCTCGGCTGACACGGTGACGATCAAACTGTGCTCCGAACCATTCTGTAGGGAAGAAAGCGAACTTGGTAATTCACCTGTAAGGGCGCAGGTTAACAACTATGGTCTGAGCTCGGGCAACTTCGCCGAGCCGGTCAACCTACAGATAGGCGAGACGTATTATCTGGTGTGGACGCCGCCTTTGGATGCTCATGGAAGTCACTGGCTCACGTTCTGGCACGGCGGAACGGCGAGCATCAGCGGCGCAACTGGTATGGAGGCGCTCGTACGCGGCTTCGAATTCTTCGCCAGTGAAGAGGGTGGGGACAAGCTGATCAGCTACCTCGGGACCGCCCCTCCTCCAGCCCCGTTTGCCGGTGCCTTCACGAAGGCCACGCAGGCGTTTGAAGCCCGCTCCAATCGGATCTCGAAGGTCGGGGTGGTGCTCGGC
>DATJOE010000312.1:0-14619 GCA_035507305.1 Solirubrobacteraceae bacterium
TCCACGGAGGCGGCGCGCGCGCACTCGACGGTTCACGAAGGCGCGGTCTACCTGCACCTCGGGCGCTCGTATGAGGTGCGCGAATTGGACCTCGACCGCCGTCGGGCACTCGTGACGCCGTTTGACGGCGACTGGTACACGCAGCCGAAGCGCGCGACCGACACCGAGATCGTGCGCCTGCTCGACCGGCGCGAGACGCTGGGAGTGACGCTCTCCTTCGGCGAGGTCAGCGTGACCGACACGGTGCTGGCCTACCAGCGAAAGGGCACGGCGGACCACGCGTTCCGCGAGCTGCACGCGCTCGATCTGCCGCCGACGAGCTTTCAGACGCAGGCACTGTGGTTCGAGCTGCCGGGCGGCTCACCACTCGGCGCGGGCTCGGACACAGACGCGGAAGAGGCGGCGGTGGGAAGCGCGATCCCGCTGGAGGTGCTGCTTGGAGCGTTGCATGCAACCGAGCACGCGCAGATCGCGGTGCTCCCGTTGATCGCGATGTGCGACCGTTGGGACATCGGGGGGCTCTCGACGAACTTTCACCCGCAGACGGGTGTGCCGACGATCTTCATCTACGACGGGCACCCTGGGGGCATCGGCATCACCCGCGCGGCATTTCTGCGCTTTGAGGAGCTGTGCCGCGACGCACAGCGACTGATCGCGGGCTGCGCCTGCGCGAGCGGGTGTCCCTCATGCGTGCAGTCGCCGAAGTGCGGGAACTTGAACGAACCGCTGTCGAAGGCGGGGGCGTTGCTCCTGCTGGAACGGATGCTGACCCAAGGCGGGGCAGGAGACACGGGGGACGGAGCCGAAGGTTCGGGGCGTGAGCGGATCACCGCGCTGCGCTCCGAACGCGACGGCTCGTTGTTGAAGGCTTAGCGATGCCTCGCGTGCCTAAGAAGGCGGCACTCGCCGCCCTGATCGTCTGCGTCGTGTTCGCGGCGGCGGCCGCCTCGGCGCAGGCGCCCCCCGGCCAGGCCAGAGTGGGCGAAGGCCCGGGCGGGCGCACGGCGCTCAGTAGCTGGACGCTGGCGCTCGATCCTGGCAACCGCGGGTCGGCGCGCGGCTGGCAACGCGGCGGCTTTTCGGGGCGCGGCGTTAGCGTCCCGAACGACGTAGACCCGGTCCACGTTAAAGGGAGCGCCGGGCAACGCAACTACAACGGCTCGGTTGCCTGGTACCGCACGAGCTTCGAAGCGCCTAGCGCAGGCACATACGCGTTCTCGTTCGCTTCGGCCAACTACCAAGCGACGGTGTACGTGGACGGCACGGGGATCGCCTCGCACCACGGCTCCTACCTGCCGTTCGAAGGCAACGCACGACTTACGGCGGGCGCGCACGCGATCGTGGTACGAATCGACTGGCGCAACCCGGCCGCGCAGAGCAAGGCGGGGTTTCACCGCACATGGTTCAACTGGGGCGGCCTAAACGGCCAGGTCACCGTGCGCGAGGTCAGCGAAAGCGAGCTGTTGGAACCGAGCATCGCGACAACGCTCCAGCCCGGCACGCCGGACGCGGGGCAGGCGACGGTGACGGTGGGTGTGCACGTGCACAACAACGGGCCAACACGGTCGATCGCTCCGCTGGGCGAACTGGTCGGCGGGACGGCAGAAGGGCAACGGGTGCCGATCCAGTTCCCAGCGCAAACAGTCGCGCAGGGGCAGACGATCGCGATGCAGACGAGCGTGACGGTCGCGAGCCCCGCGCTGTGGTCGCCAAGCCACCCGAACCTCTACACGCTGCAGCTCTCGGTTCCGGCCGGCGGGGGTGTGCCCAGCGAAGCGACGCCTAGCAGCACCGCCCCCGCGCAGGCACCGAGTCCGCCGGAGAGCAGCTACACCGCCCGCGTGGGCCTGCGCGAGCTGACTTGGCATGGCGGAAGACTCTTTCTGAACGGTCGTCAGCTGCGCCTGCACGGCGCGTCGCTGCAGGAGGACGCGAAGGGCCACGGCGATGCGCTGACATCAGCCGATCAGTCAACGCTGATCAGCGAGCTGCGTGCGATCGGAGCGAACACGGTGCGCTCGCAGCACCCGCTGGCCCCGGCGATGCTCGAAAAGCTCGACGCGGCGGGGATCATGGTCTGGCAGGGAATCGGTCCGGTGGAAGGGGCGAGCAACTGGTACTCCTCGACGCCGCGGCTGCTGCGCGAAGCCGAGCAGCAAGCGCGCACGGCGGCGAGCGCGGCGCAGCTGCATCCCTCGATCATTGCCTGGAACCTTGTGGACGAGGTCGCAAGGAACGGGCACGACGCCGCGGAGGTCAGCTACGTACAGACGCTGAGGAAGTGGCTGCACGAACACGATCCGACTCGGATGGTGGCGGTGGACGTATGGGGCGATCACCCGCCCACGCAGGCCGGTGCTCTGTACCAAGGCATCGACGCGGTCGCGGAGACGGACTACACGGGCTGGTACGACATCCCGCAGGAGTCGCCCGCGGGGCAAGAAGCCTCGATGCGCGCGCGCCTGCGAGCCCAGGAGAACACATTCGCAGGCAAGGTTCTGATCGTGAGCGAGTTCGGGGCAGAATCGAACACGCTGAACGCCTCGGGCACGCCGGGTAGCTACAGCTTCCAGTCGAGCCTGCTCGCCCGGCACATACGGGTCTACGCGGCGGACCGGAAGCTCACGGGGATGCTCGTGTGGGACCTGCGGGACTACCCGCTAGTGCCACAGTTCTACGGGGGATCGATCACGTTCAAGCTGCCGAAGCTGAAGCTGATCGAAGGGATCAACCAAAAGGGGCTGTTCACCTATGGCGGGTCGGCTAAGCCGGCGGTCGCGACGGTGGCGCGCCTATTCAAGCCACTGCCGGACGATTGACCGGAGGGGGCGCCGGTCGCGCGCACGCGTGGTGCGCACGCCCAGTGGCGACTAGTCGCGCACGCGCGCGTCGGTGATACGCAGCGCGTGAACGGCGAGCTCGCCGCCGGCTACCTGCTCGATCTCGAGTTTGGCTCCATCGAGCGAGGTGCCCTCGGTGAGTAGCGAGAAGGCGAAGTCGAGCCCTTCGGAGGTGACCTCGCGCTCGGCTCCCATGCGCAGCTCGATCGCGGCGACGGTACGACCGCGCGCATAGCGAGTTGCGACGTCGACGATCGCCTGGGCGATCGAGAGCTCGCGAATCAACGAGCCGGAGCGATCGCGTCGACGATTTTGGTCGCGACCGGCGCCGCCACCGGCACCGCTACGGGCGTGAGCTAAACCACTCGCCTTCCTCGGGTCATGACCCGATTCGGTTCCGCGTTCTCCAGGCACGTCTCCATCACTTCTTCCCCGCGCGGGACTTATTCGGTTTACCCGAACGCAGGACTGCTCTAACCGGCGGGGGCGACGAGCGCGAATACGCGAACCGAACCACCGGCTGCGGGAGCGCTGAACGAGGAGACTTCGTAGCTCGTGCCGTGAAAGCGCACGGCGCCGGAGTCGGGCAGCTTGGCCGGGGCGTCGCGCGAGCTGCCGGCGAGCGTGCGCGAGCCGGAGCGTACGTAGACGAGCGTGTGCGTCATCGTGTGCACGAGTTTGATGTAGGCGGGAAACACGCTGGGCGAAAGCTTGAAGCGACGGGAAATTCGCTGCGCGACGAGACCAAGCTCGTCGGCCTTGATCCGCAAGCAGCCCTTCGCCTGCAGCGAGCTGCTGATGGGCAGCAGCAGCGAGACGCGCAGCCGCCCACTGGGGTAGGCGTCGGCTTTGAACGAGTAGGCCTCGTAGGTGGCTCCCCGATAGCTCACGGGGCCGTGGTCAGGGATCGAGTCGGGGCCAGGGCTGAGCAGCCCTTCGATGGGTAGCTGACCAGTGTCGGTGCGCAGTACGAGCGGCGCGCCGATGAAGCGCGTGACGAGCTTGACGTAGCCGAGGTCGTCCTGGACGGAGAAGACGAAGTGACCAACCTCCTTGCCGTGCAGACGCAGCCGCCCTTCGATCGGCGCGAGGATGTAGGGGCCGCCTTCGTCATATAGCAGTTCACTGCCGCGACTGACGCGCAAGCGCACGATGTGCGTGTGCGAGTAGACGAGGTGGTGGACCGCGGTCTTGATCGCTTCGTGATCACCGCTTTCCATCGCGCTGAGTAGCGGGGCGTAGCTTTCGATCTGGCGTTTGTCGCTCTCGGTCTCGGAGCTTCGGACCTCGGCGGCGTAGATCCGCTCGGCTACGGATCCCGCGGTCGTGGCGAGGACCTCAGCCGCACCTTCGCCGCACGGCGCGGTGGCAGGCGCGGCTTCGGCGGCTCCCACCCGCGCGGGCGGCATCGCGAGCGCGGATAGCAACCCAGCGAGCGCGCCGATGCACAGCACACGGCGCACACCCGATGCCCGCGTGGTTGTGGATGAGCCCCTCATCTTGACCCCCTCGTCGGTTGGGCTACCCCTGGTTCCCTCGCGCGATCTTGCGCAGGTCAATGGTTTGGTCATAAAGCTTGGCGTCGACGCCCTCCTCGAGCGCGATCTCGCGCAGCGGGCGCCCGCTGGCGGTGGCCTTCTGCACGATCGCGGTGCCCTTGTCGTAGCCGATCGCTCCGTTGAGCGCGGTGGCGACGGCGAGCGTGGCTCCGGCGGAGGCGGCGGCGCCGGCCTTATTTGCCTGGATCCCGTCGACGCACTTCTCGGCGAACACCCGGGAGGTGGAGGCGAGCAGCTCCAGGGACTGCAGCAGGTTGCGCGCGATCAGGGGAATGCGGACGTTGAGCTCGAACTGGCCCTGCAAACCACCGACGGTGATCGCGGTGTCGTTGCCGATTACCTGCGCGGAGACCTGCAGCACGACCTCAGGGATCACGGGGTTGACCTTCCCGGGCATGATCGAGGACCCCTTCTGCAGCTCGGGCAGCAAGAGCTCGCCGATTCCCGCGCGCGGACCGGAGCCCATCAGCGCGAGGTCGCCGGCGATCTTGGTGAGCGAGACAGCGATGACCTTCAGGGCGCCGGACAGCTCGACGAGCGCGTCGCGGTTGGCCTGTGCCTCAAAGGGATCAAGCGGCGCGGCGATCTGCCGCAGCCCGGATTCCTTGCGTAGCCTGGCGCGCACCTTCTCGGCGAACTTGGGGTGGGTGTTCAGGCCGGTGCCGGTCGCGGTCCCGCCGAGAGGGATCTGCCCGACGTGGACGAGCGCGGCCTGGACGCGCTCCTGACCGAGCGCGATCTGCGCGGCGTAGCCAGCGAACTCCTGCCCGAGCGTGACGGGCACGGCGTCCATCAGATGCGTGCGACCGGACTTGACGACGTTCTGGAAGCTTTTTGCCTTTTTCGCGAAGGACCGTTCGAGCTGTTTGAGCGCAGGCAGCAAATCGTTCTGGGCGACGTCGAGCGCAGCGAGGTGGACCGCGGAGGGGAACACGTCGTTGGAGGACTGGCCCATGTTGACGTGGTCGTTGGCGTGCGTGCCCTCGCCGGCGAGCTTGGCGATCACCTCGTTGGCGTTCATGTTGGTCGAGGTGCCGGAGCCGGTCTGGAAGACGTCGATTGGGAACTGTGCGTCGTGCTTGCCGTCGGCAATCTCCTTCGCGGCTTTCTCGATCTGCCGGGCGCTTTTTTTGGAGAGCAGCCCAAGCTCGCCGTTGACGACGGCGGCGGCCCCCTTCAGCCGCGCGAGCCAGCGCACGACCGAGACGGGAACGCGCTCGCCCGAGATCGGGAAGTTCTCAACGGCCTTGGTGGTCTCTCCACCCCACAACTGCTTCTCCGGCATCTGTTCTCCTGTCTGCGCTGTCTGCGATCGCGGTCTGCTTCCGGGGCCTTCGATAGCCATGGCTATCGACCGCGGAAGAAAGAGACCCTATCCGCAGAAGGCCACAAGCTCACGCGCCAACCCGACAGGGTCGTCATAGGCGATCAGGAAGCCGGTGCTCCCGAGCACGCGCAGCTGACCGTCGGGCAGCAACGCGAGCGCCTGTTCGGCGATCGCGAGCGGGTACATCGGATCGCGATCAGCCCACAACAGCAAGACGGGCATCTCCAGGCGCGGATAGAGATCGAGCAAGTGGCGCTGCTCCCCGCGCGGCCAGGCGCGCGCGCACCTAGCCCAAGAGCGGGCGAGGTTGGAGTTACCAGGCACGTCGGCGAAGGCGTGGCGGAGGAGGTCGGCGGCGGCGGGGTTGCCTCGCACGGACAGGCGCATCCCGCGCCGAGGCGTGAAGACGACGGGCGCGGCGTGCGTGAGCAGCCGATCGAGCCCGGGGAGGGAGGCGGCACGGGCGGAGGCGCGCCAAGCGACGCGCAGCCCGGCGTGCCCAGGACGGGCGTGCATACGGTTGTTCATGAGGACGAGGCGCGAAGGTCGAACGCTGCCGGTGCGCACGGCGTGCAGCAGCACCTCCGCGCCGGCGTCGTGCCCGGCGAGCAGCGGGCGGGAGCCGAGCACCTCGCGCGAGAAGCCGCCAAGCACCTCGGCGAACCAGTCGAGCGTGTAGGGGTGGCGCGGGTGGTCCTCGGAGTCGCCGTGCAGCGGCAGGTCGGGGAGCACGACGCGAAAGCGGTCGGCGAGGGCCTCGGCCGCGGGCTCCCACTCCATGTGCGAGAGCAGTCCGGAGTGCAGCAGCGCGAGCGGAGGGCCCGCCCCCAGCTCGCGATAGGCGATGCGCGTTCCATCGGAGTGGTGGTAGAGGCGCAGCCGCATTGACCCATCGTAAGTAGCCGGCTGTACACACCTAGAATGGCGGCCTCATGCCCGGGGAGAAACGACACCCACTGATCCCGCGCCGCGAGGTCGATCCCCAGCGCGAGTTGCCCGAGCTGGAGCAGGAGGTGCTTGCCCGGTGGCGGGAACGAGATGTTTTCAGGGAGTCGCTGCGTAGGCGCGCAAGCGCGCCGCGCTGGAACTTCTACGAGGGCCCACCGACGGCGAACGGCCCGCCGGGCTCCCACCACGTCCTGTCCCGTGTGTTCAAGGACATCTACCCGCGCTTTCAGACGATGCGCGGTCACCTGGTGGAGCGCAAGGGCGGCTGGGACTGCCACGGCCTGCCGGTGGAGATCGCGGTCGAACAAGAGTTGGGGATCGAATCGAAGGCGGAAATCGAGGAGTACGGGATCGGAGAGTTCAACCGCCGCTGCCGCGAATCGGTGTTCACGTACCTAGAGGAGTGGAACCGACTGACGGAGCGGATCGGCTTCTGGATCGACCTCGACGATGCGTACCGCACGCTGGATGAGAGCTACATCGAGTCGGTGTGGTGGGCGCTCTCCCAGATCAACCGACGCGGTTTGCTGTACGAGGGCCATAAGGTCAGCCCGTACTGCCCGCGCTGCGAGACGACCCTGTCCTCGCACGAGGTGGCGCTCGGGTATAAGGACGTCGTTGATCCGAGCGTCTACTTGAAGCTGCGGGTCTCAGGCCAGCAGGAGCAGCTGCTCGTGTGGACGACGACCCCGTGGACGCTGCCGGGCAACGTGGCGCTGGCGGTCTCTCCGAGCGCGACGTACGCGAGAGCGAGAGTGGGAGATGATTATTTTTTGATCGTCGAGGACCGCGTAGCTACGGTGCTGGGCGAAGAGGCAGAAATAACCGAGCGCCTCTCGGGCAACGAACTGGTGCAGCGCTTCGGCACGTACGAGGGCCCGATCTTCGCGGCGAGCGATCGCGAGCCGGGTCCCCTACCGATCCTGGCCGACGACTTCGTGACGACGGAGGACGGCACGGGGATCGTCCACCTGGCGCCGGCGTTCGGGGAGGACGACTATCGCGTGGCGGCTGCGGCAGGGATCTTCCAGGGCGACGATCCGCGCACGCTGTACAACCCCGTGAAGGTCGACGGCAACTACGACGAGCGGCCGCGCAGCCGCGAGGGCGCACCCTACGCGGGCCGTTTCGTGAAGGACCCGACGCTGACGAAGGAGCTGATCGAGGACCTGGACGCGCGCGGGCTGCTGCTGCGGGTGGAGGAGTACGAGCACTCCTACCCGCACTGCTGGCGCTGCGGCACCCCGCTGCTGTACTACGCGAAACCGTCTTGGTACATCGCGACGACGAAGCTGCGCGAGCAGCTACTCGCGGGCAACGAGACCGTCAACTGGTATCCGCCCCATGTAAAGCACGGGCGCTTCGGCGACTGGCTGGGCAACAACATCGACTGGGCGCTCTCGCGCGAGCGCTATTGGGGCACGCCGCTGCCGGTGTGGCGTTGCGCCGCAGGGCACGTGCACGTGGTGGGCTCGTTCGAGGAGCTGTCCGAACGCTCGGGAGTCGAGATGGACGATCACCATCGTCCGTTCGTAGACGATGTCGAGTTCGCCTGCACGGCGGGTAGCTGCGAGGAGCCGATGCACCGCGTGCCCGAGGTGATCGACGTCTGGTTTGACTCGGGGGCGATGCCGTTCGCCCAGCACCATTTCCCGTTCGAGAACGCCGAGGTCTTCGAGCATGGCTACCCGGCGGATTTCATCTGCGAGGCGCAGGACCAAACGCGCGGCTGGTTCTACTCGCTGCTCGCGGTAGCGACGCTCCTGGGCGAGGCCCCGCCGTATCGCAATGTGGTCTGTCTGGGCCTGATCCTCGACGAGCAAGGGCAGAAGATGTCGAAGTCTCGGGCAAATACGGTCGAGCCCTGGCAAGTGCTCGACGCCTACGGTGCGGACGCGTTCCGCTGGTACTTCTTCACCTCAAAGCAACCCTGGGACGGCTACCGTTTCTCGGCGCAGACGATCGGCGAGGGCGTGCGCCTGTTCCTGAAGCAACTATGGAGCACATACTTCTTCTACGCGCTCTACGCGCATGTCTCGACAGAGCAGCTGGAAGACACGGCGGAGGCGCCAAGCGAGGACCTGGACCGCTGGGCGCTCTCACGCGCGGCGGGCACGGCGGAGGTAGTCGCCGAGCGCCTGGAGTCCTATGACGCGACGACGGCGGGGCGGGCGATCGCGGAGTTCGTGGAGGACCTGTCGAACTGGTACGTCCGGCGCTCGCGCCGGCGCTTCTGGGACGGCGATCCGACTGCGTTCGCGACGTTGCGAGCCTGCCTGCTGACGACGGCAAAGCTGCTCGCGCCGTTCTGCCCGTTCATCACGGATGAGATCTACGACAACCTCGACGGGTCGCTCCCGAGCGTGCACCTGTGCGACTTTCCCGATGCCACGACGGTCGCGCGGGAAGGCGGCGCTGCGCGCGACGAGGGATTGGAGCAAGCAATGGCCTTGGCGCGCGAGACCGTGCGTTTGGGGCTCGGCGCGCGAGGCAAGTCGAAGATCAAGGTGCGTCAGCCGCTGGGCGAGGCGGTCGTGGTCGCGGCGGGTCGCGAGCGCGAGGCAATCGAACGGCTCACGGACGTCGTGCGCGAGGAGCTGAACGTAAAGCAGGTGCGCTTCGTAGCGGCGGCGGAGGAGCTGGGGAGCTATGAGGTCAAGCCGAACTACCGCAAGCTGGGACCGGTATTCGGCAAAGCGATGCCACTCGCGGCCCAGGCGATCGCGGCGCTGGATCCCGCGCGTGTGGCGGCGGCGTTCGCCGAGGGCGCCGAGCAGGATGAGAACGACCCGCGCGAGGCAATCGGGATCGCGGTCGACGGACACGAGCACACGCTGAGCGCCGAGGACGTAATCCTGACGATGCGTGCACCTGAGGGCTACAGCGTCGAGCGCGAGGGCGCGCACGCGGTGGCGCTCGACCTGACGATCGACGACCGGCTGCGCGAGGAGGGCTTCGCGCGGGAGATTGTCCACGCGGTGCAGACGGCGCGCAAGAGCGCGGGCCTCGAGGTCGAGGACCGGATCGCTCTGTCGCTGGAGGGCGAGGAAGCCCTACTTAGAGCGGCGGAGGCGCATAGCGCCTACGTAGCGGGCGAGACGCTCGCGATCGATCTGAAGCTGGGCGAAGACGCGAACGGCGCCTTCGCCTCTGAGTACTCGGATCAGATCAGCATCGAGGGGCAGGCGCTGACGATCAGCCTGCGCAAGGCCTGAAATTCGCCGCGTGAGAGCTTCGGGCGAGTCAGCGGCGCGACCGGCCAGCGATGAGCCGCGAGCCTCGGTCGCGAGCGGCGCTATTCAGAAAGACGCTCGTACAGCGCCCGCTCTTGCTCGTGGCGAGCACGCAGGCGATCCATGAAGCCCTCATCGCGCCGGCGTGCCTCGATATGAGCGTCGATCGCGGTGCGAACGGCCTCGGTCACGGTCTGGTCATCGGCGCGCGCGACGAGGTCGAGTACGGCGGCCTGCTCGTCGGTTAGTCGCAAAGTCATTGTCCTCGGCATCGCAGCTTCTCCTGGGGATTCCGCACTTTCCGGGCGTCCCGCTGTGGCAAAGAAATGATAGGCAGCCCAATGTTAGGTGTCAAGGTGCTATCTCGCTAGATATCAAGTCATTTCTAACTATTCAGTTCTGAATATTGCTACCATGCCACCATAATGATTAGATTGCACGGTGCGCCGCATCGAGATCAGGGACTTTCTCTTGATCGCCGAGCTGCACTGCGGCATCAAAGCCGAGCGGCTAGCGCGAATCCCGCGCGTGATGATGCTTGGCCAGGCCGCGCTAGCGGCGCCGTTCGCGGGATTCGATAAGTACGAGGCGTTTCCGACGCTGCACGAGAAGGCCGCGGTGTACTGCGCGCGGATTGTGACCTACCACCCGTTGCCGGACGGGAACATGCGCACGGCCTATGACGTGATGCGCGAGTTCCTGGAGAGGAACGGCGCGGTCTTCGAGCATCCGCCAGGCGGCCTTGATGCGACGGCAGAGATCATCGAGAACGTCGCTACGAACGTCCTCGACGAGCGCGGCTTGGCGGCCTGGCTGCGGGAGCGCATCTCCAGCTAGGGGCGCCCGGCCTCCGGGCGCCCCTGTCTACGCGCTAGGCGGCGCTGAGCGCGGTCAAGCTCCTGCTTGCTCGCGCTAGGCGGCGCTGAGCGCGGGCTCGAGCTCCTGCTCGAGCTTCTTCTTCGGGTAGGCCCCGATGACCGTCTTGACGGGCTGTCCGCCCTTGAACAGGATCATCGTCGGGATCGAGAGGACCTGGAACTGAGCCGCGGTCTGCTGGTTCTCGTCGGTGTTCAGCTTGACGATCCGCAGGTCGGGACGCTCCTGGGCGATCTCCTCAAGCACGGGAGCCACAACACGGCACGGACCGCACCAGGGAGCCCAGAAGTCGACCAGCACGGGCCCCTCAGCCTCAAGGACCTCAGCCTGGAAGTTGTTGTCGGTGACTTCGCTCAAGGTGCCTGCCATGGGTCTCCCTTTCTCGTTCGCTTTCCTATCACTATACAAAGTGAAGCAATGGGTCTGGGGACGTCATCCGGCGGACTGCGTTGAGACAATTGCGGATCAGCCGCAAGCCGCAGCGAGCACGCTAGCGCACTGTGATCACCCAGCCGTCGGCGATCCGCACGATCGGCGGGTGGATGTGCGTGAGCGTGGCGAACAGGTGGGGCGAGACATAGACCTCGACGAACGCGGCGACGACGAGGATCGGGATCGCGAAGGCCACGGTGACGAACGTCGCAGCGAGTAGCTGCTCCCACTCCCCTCGCCGGCTCGCGATGATCCAGGCGGCGAGCGGCAGAAACAAAGCGATGAGCTCCGGGAGCGCATGGGGCAGCACACCGAGCAGCAAGAGGCCCGGAGAGACCCCGAGGAAGTTGGCGACGCCGCCGAGCGTGCGCCCGAGCAGGTAGGCCTGCGCGCTGAGCGAGAACGTCGTGGCCGCTACGACGAACGCGATCGCGATGCGACCGCCATGTTCGTGCACCCAGCGCGAAACGCCGCTGCGACCCTCGGCTTGTAGCGGCAGCGAGCTCCCGGCGATGAAGCCCGCAACGCAAGCCATCGCATGCAGCGCGAGCACGAGCATGTTGCGCGCTAGCACGCCGACCACGTCGTCGTTGTCGCCAACCGCGAAAGGGGGTCGCAGGGCAACGATCTGCTCGTGCGCGCCGCTTAGCGAGGCGATCAGCCAGACGGCTGCAAGCAGCGCGAGCGCGGCGAGCGCGGACCCCGCGAACCAGCGACCGAGCACGCGCCACGGGTGCCAGTACCAGTCGCGCAGCGTCGCGCGCGTGTGGCGAATCCCGTGCGTGAACGCGTATGCCGAGGCATCCATCAGCTCAACATCGGCTGTACTCCCGAGCTACCTGAAGCGCAATCGCGGGACCAGCCACATCGCCTCGGCGGCGATCCGCCAAGACATCTTGCTCTGCCCGTGCTGGCGGTCGCGAAAGACGATCGGCACCTCGACGACGCGAAAGCCCGCGCGCACCGCGCGATAGGTGAGCTCGACCTGAAAGGCATAGCCCTGTGAGCGCACCCCCGCAAAGTGGATCGCTTCGAGCACCTCGCGGCGAAAGCACTTAAAGCCGCCCGTCAGGTCGCGTACTTGGAGCCTGAGCACCCAGCGCGAGTACGTCGAGCCGCCCTCACTGACGAACCGGCGCAGCCAGCCCCAATCGCGGACGCCACCCCCGTCGATGTAGCGGGAGCCGAGCGCGAGATCGGCGCTGCCCGGCGTGTCGCGGTCGACCGCGGCAAGCAGCCTTGCGAGGTCAGCGGGGTCGTGGGAGAAGTCTGAGTCCATCTCCATCACGTAACCCGCACCCTCGTCGAGGGCGTGGCGAAAGCCGGCGAGGTAAGCGGGGCCGATCCCGTTCTTCTCCTTGCGGTGCAGCACCCGCATCCACTCGTGCTCGGCCGCGAGGCGATCGGCGATCTCGCCCGTGCCGTCGGGCGAGCCATCGTCAACGACGAGGATCCGAAAAGAGCCACCAAGCGCACCGTTCGCAGTCGCGCCCCCCAGCGCCTGGCTCGCGGCCTGGATGATCGCCTCGATGTTCTCCGCCTCGTTGTAGGTAGGCAGTATCAGCCAGGGCTCGCCGGACATGAGTCGGCGTACCCTAACGTGCGTGGCTGGAGCGGACCTCTCGAACGGCGCGATCGCCGAAGCGCTGGATGAGCTCGGCGATCTGTACGAGCTCGATGGGGCGATCGTGCATCGCGTATTGGCCTACCGCACGGCGGCAAAGAGCGTGCGCGAGTCCTCGCGGTCGGTCGCCGCGCTCGCGCGCGAGAACCGCGCGAACGAGCTGCCAGGGGTGGGCGCGACGCTGCAGGAGAAGATCCAGGCGCTGATCGAGACGGGTGAGATCCCGGCCGCGCAGCGGCTGCGGGCAAAGTTCCCCGCGGGCCTAGTCGCGGTCACGCGCCTGCCGGGGCTGGGGGCCAAGCGCGCGCGCCTGCTGCACTCCGAGCTCGGTGTCGACTCTCTGGAGAAGCTGCGCGAGGCCGCACTCGCGCAGCGAATCCGCACGGTCCGTGGACTCGGGCCGAAGCTCGAGGAACGCGTGCTCGTGGCGCTGGAGCAGGGCGCGGGTGAGCAGGCCGAGCCGCGTCTGCTGCTGGCGAAGGCGATCGAGCTGGGCGAGCAGCTCGTCTCGGGTTTGGCCGAGCTGAGCGACGAGGATACGCACGTCCAGATCGCGGGCTCGGCACGCCGCTGGGCCGACAGCGTCAAGGACATCGACCTGATCGCAGTTACCAACCGTCCGACCGCGCTCGCAAAGAGCCTCGCGAAGGTCGAGCAGATCGCGAACGTAGGCAGTGCGAGCAAGGCGGGCGCGCGCGGGCGCACCCACTCGGGCTACGGCGTCGATCTGCGAATCGCGAAGCCAAAGCAGCTCGGCAACCTGCTCCAACACTTCACGGGCTCGGGGCGCCATAACGCGGCGCTGCGCGAAGCGGCGGTGAGGCGCGGCCTGCATGTATCGGAGTACGGGCTGCTCGACGACGCGATTGGACGTACGCGGACGTGCGCGAGCGAGCAGGAGGTCTATGAGCTACTGGGCCTGGCCTACATCGAGCCTGAGCTGCGCGAGGACCGCGGCGAGCTGGATGCCGCCCGCGCCGACTTCGAATCGGGCGGAGCGCAGCGAGCGCTACCACAGTTGATCGAGCTGGAGGACATGCGTGGCGATCTGCACTGCCACACGGTCGCCTCCGACGGGCACAACACGATCGAGGAGATGGCGCTCGCGGCGCGCGAGCTTGGCTACGAGTACCTGGCGATCACCGACCACTCCGCGACCCACGGCTTCGGCAACGACGTATCGCCCGAACAGCTCCGTCGCCAGATCGAGCTGGTGCACGAAGCAAATGAGCGGGTCGAGGGGATCGAGCTGCTGGCGGGCAGCGAGGTAAACATCCTCCCCGACGGCTCGCTCGACTACGAGGACGAGCTGCTGGCTCGCCTAGACTGGATCATCGCGAGCGCGCACACCTCGTTCAACATGAACGAGGAGGCGATGACGGAGCGGATCGTCGCCGCGATCGAGCACCCGCTCGTCGACGCGATCGGCCACCCGACGGGACGCCTGATCGAGCGCCGTGCCCCCTACGCGCTCGACCTCGACGCGGTGTTCGCGGCCGCGGCGCGCACGGGCACGTTCCTGGAGATCAACGCGAATCCCGACCGGCGCGACCTCTCAGACCTGAACGCGCGCGCGGCGGTGCGCGCGGGCGTGCGCGTGCTGATCGACTCCGACGCCCACCGCACGCGCACGCTTCAGAACATGCGCTGGGGCGTGGCGACGGCGCGGCGCGCGTGGCTAAGCGCGAGCGACGTCGTCAACACGCGCTCCTGGCCTGAGTTTCAGCGACTACGCAAGCAGTCGCGGCAGTAGCTGTTCGGCGACCACCCGGTCGACGGC
>DATJOE010000313.1:0-42269 GCA_035507305.1 Solirubrobacteraceae bacterium
CGCTCGGGCCCCACAGCGGGAACAGGCTGCGCCCGTCGCGCGTGAGCGCAACCGTGCCCGAGCCGTCGGCGTTGCTGCGAAAGACGTTCACGGGGGCGGTGAGCGTTTGCCGGGCCGCGCGGCCGTAGACGATTTCGTCGCTGCCGTTCGGCGCGAAGCTCGCGCCGCAGATCTGTCCGCGGGCGATCATCCTCGCGGTCCCGGTGGTGACGTCGACGATCCCCAGGCCCGACAGCCTCGCCGCATTCTTCAGCTTCGTGGACAAGACGTCGACCGCGACGTAACGCCCGTCGCGCGACCACGCGAGAGGCTGGACGGTTTCGCCCGCGAGGTTGAAGTACGTCTGCGTCGGCGCGCCCACGGTCGAGTAGATCGCGAGTGCGGGACCCGTTTCGCTGTTAGCCGGGTTAGCCCCGAACAGAGAGGCGGCGATCTGTTGACCGCTCGGCGCGATCAGCGGCGTGAAGCCAGGCCCGATTCGCGTGTTCTGCGTGCCGTCGGTGCGAATCGTCCAGATGGTGGGCTGCGAGCTTGCGGTTTGCGTCACATAGGCGATCGCGGCAGGCGCCCCCGACGGACCAATCGACACCGCCGCGTCCGCGACCGGGCCGAACGCGAGCAGACCGAGCACGAAGAGTGAGAAAGTCCTGGCGGCCCCCTTCCGCATGCACTCAGGCTAACGCCCGCCGGTGACGGTACGCGCGCCCACGAGCCGCTCCGCGAGGTTTAGACTGTCCGCATGGCCAGCACGCTGCCGCGGGCAACCAGCAGCGGTGCGCCGTGGAAGACGCACGAGGTCTTCAACCAGGCGACGCCGCTCGAAGGGGTGGACTTGTTCGAGAGCAACACCGCGCTCGTGGAGGCGACCGAGCGCGAGGGCGCGGGCTGGATACGCGAGCGAGCTTCGGCGCTCGGACGGATGGTCGGCGGCGAGCCCCAGCAGCTGTGGGGCCGCCAGGCCAACGAGAACAAGCCGATCCTGCGCACGTTTGACCGCTACGGGCACCGGATCGACGAGGTCGAGTTCCACCCGGCGTGGCACCAGCTGATGCGGATGGGCGTCGAGAACGAGCTGCACTCGCTGCCATGGACGAGCGAGGAACCTTCGCCGCATACCGCGCGTGCGGCCCTCTATATGACCGCGATGCAGGCCGAGGCCGGTTTCTGCTGCCCGATCACGATGACGTTCGCGGTGATCCCCGCGCTGCGTGCGCAGCCGGAGCTCGCGGCCGAATGGGAGCCGCGGCTGATGTCCAAGAGCTATGACCCGCGGCTGCTACCGATCGAGCAGAAGGGGAGCGCGATCTCGGGCATGGCGATGACCGAGAAGCAGGGCGGCTCAGACGTGCGCGCGAACACTACGGTCGCCACCCCGCTGAACGGCGGTGGCGCGGGCGCGGAGTACGAGATCGTCGGGCACAAGTGGTTCTGCTCGGCGCCGATGTCCGACATGTTCCTCGTGCTCGCGCAGACCGACGAGGGTGTGTCGTGCTTCTTGATGCCGCGCATCCTGCCGGACGGGAGCCGCAACGCCTTCCACATCCAGCGTCTGAAGGACAAGCTGGGCAACCACTCGAACGCATCCTCGGAGGTCGAGTTCCACGGCGCCTGGTCGCGCATGGTGGGCGAGCCAGGCCGCGGCGTGCCGACGATCATCGAGATGGTCGGGCACACGCGCCTCGATTGCGTGATCGGCGCAGCAGCCGGGATGCGCTCGGGCGTGGCGAGCGCCACCCACCACGCCGCGCACCGCAGTGCGTTCGGCAAGACGCTGATCGACCAGCCACTGATGCGCAACGTGCTCGCGGACCTGTGCGTCGAGGCCGAGGCGACGACCGCGCTGGCGATGCGCCTCGCGCGCGCCTACGACGAAGCGCACGAAGACGCCGAGCGCGGCGAGAACGACACCGACGCTCAGCAGTTCAAGCGCCTGGCCACGGCGGTCGGCAAGTACTGGAGCTGCAAGCGCGCCCCGAACCACGCGTTCGAGTCGCTTGAGTGCCTGGGCGGCGCGGGCTACGTCGAGGAGTCGGGCATGCCTCGGCTCTATCGCGAGGCCCCGCTCGCCTCGATCTGGGAGGGCTCGGGCAACGTGATGAGCCTCGACGTGCTGCGCGCGCTCATTCGCTCACCGCGCTCGCTGGAGGTGTTCTTTGCCGAGGTCGAGCAGGCCGGGGGCGCAGACCCGAGGCTCGATGCGCGAGTCGAGAACCTCAAGCGCCGCTTCGCGGACCCGACGACGCTGGAGGAACGGGCGCGTCGCGTGGTCGAAGACATGGCGCTGTGCCTCGAGGGCTCGCTGCTGGTGCGCCACGCGCCCACGGCGGTCGCAGACGCCTTCTGTGCCTCGCGCCTGGCGGGCGAGGGCGGCTTCGAGTACGGCACGCTGCCGGCGGGGACTGACTTCGAGGCAATCATCGCCCGTGGCCTTCCGGACGTAGACCGCTAAGCCCAGCGGCGAGTTTCGGCCCAAGCGGGGCCTACCATCTGTGTAGATGAGGCCGCGCACGAACTTCCAGCTGGCTCGCATCTTCGGCATCCGAATTGGTGTCGGAGTCAGCTGGTTCGTCGTTCTCTTTCTATTCATCATCATCATCACCCCGGTCTTCCACGAACAGCTGGGGGGATCGCGCACGACGGCTTATCTCCTCGCCGTCGCCTCGGTGCTGTCGTTCTTCGCCTCGCTCGTGCTGCACGAGCTGGGCCATGCGTTCGCCGCGCGGCGTAGCGGCCTACAGGTGGCGGGCATCGATCTTTGGGCGCTTGGCGGGATTACACGCACCGAGGAGTCCAAAGACCCCGGGACCGAGTTCCGCGTCGCCGCCGCGGGTCCGGCCGTCACATTGCTCGTGATCGCCGTCACGATCCTCGCGGGCGTGCTGCTCTCGCACAACGGCACGTTCTTCGACGTCGCGCTCGGCAAAGACGTCGCGCTCGCGCCCACCCCCGCGCTCGTGTGGCTGAGCTGGCTGACGTCGATCAACGTGCTCGTGCTCGCGTTCAACCTCGTTCCCGCGTTCCCGCTGGATGGCGGGCGCATCGCCCACGCCCTGATCTGGTGGCGCACCGGCGATCGCAATCGCGCGACGCACGCGACCGGGCGCGCGGGCCAGGGCTTCGCCCTGCTGCTCGGCGCGCTCGGCCTGTGGTGGCTGGCCAGCGGCGCCAGCACCGCGGGCGTGTGGTTCCTGCTACTCGCCTACATGCTCTACCAGTCAGCCGGGGCCGCCGTGGTCCAAGGAGTGCTCGCGCGGAAGATCCAGAGCATCACGGTCGCGGACATCATGGACCGCGAGCCGGTGACGATCCCCGCGAGCGCGACACTGCTCGATGCGCACGAGCAGTTCTTTTTGCGCTATCGCTGGCCGTGGTTCGCGGTCGTAGACCCTGCGCGGCGGTTTCTCGGGGTGGTCGCCGCCGCCCGTGTTGATGCCGAAATCGCCGCGGGCCGGCCCGCGCTGCCGGTGGTGGACGTACTGGAGGAAGACATGCACGTGCGGATCGACGAGGCCGAACCGCTCGAAAAGCTGCTCGGTTCCGACGGTCTGGGTCGTCTCGGCGCGATGGTCGCAGTTGACCACGACGGGGTGCTGCAGGGCGTCGTCACGCTGGCTGAGGTCCGCAAAGCGCTGCGGGTCGCGACCTGACCGTGGGAAGCGGTCTCAGACGGTCCGCGCGCCCCGGCGTTATAGAGTCCTGCCCGCAGCAACCCCCTTCTCCCCCAGCAGCCGACCTCAAAGAGCCATGCCAGCACACGACGTATTGATCATCGGGGCCGGGCTCGCGGGCCAGCGCGCCGCGCTCGCCGCGGCCCAGGACGGCGCGAGCGTGGCGATCATGAGCAAGGTCCACCCCGTGCGCTCGCACTCGGTCGCCGCGGCAGGTGGGATCAACGCGGCGATCTCCGTCGACGACGACTGGCACTCCCACGCCTACGACACCGTCAAGGGCTCGGATTTCATCGGTGACCAGGACGCGATCGAAGTGATGTGCTCGGAGGCCCCAGGCGAGGTGATGCACCTGGAGCACATGGGTGTGACGTTCCACCGCAACGAGAAGGGCGAGATGGACCTACGCGCGTTCGGTGGCGCCTCGATGAAGCGCACCGCTTACGTTGCGGACATCACGGGGCAGGCACTGCTGCACGTGCTCTACGAGCAGCTGATGAAGCACCACGAGACGGTCGAGCGCTTCGAGGAGTGGTTCACGACCTCGCTGATCCAGGACGAGCAGGGGCGCTGCTGCGGCGTGATCGCCCGCGAGGTGCGCAGTGGGCGCCTTGAGGCGTTCACTGCCAAGAACGTGATCCTCGCGTGCGGCGGGGCCGGACAGGTCTACAAGCCCACGACCAATGGCCTAATCGTGACCGGCGATGGGATCGCGATGGCCTACCGCGCAGGCGCGCCGCTAATGGACATGGAGATGGTCCAGTACCACCCGACATGTCTGGTCGAGACTGGCATCCTGATTACGGAGGGCGCGCGCGGCGAGGGCGCTCACTTGCTGAACGCCAATGGCGAACGCTTCATGGAGAAGTCGGCGCCGAACAAGATGGAGCTCGCCTCGCGCGACGTCGTCTCGCGCGCGGAGCAGATCGAGATCAACGAGGGCCGTGGCGTGGGGCCGGACGGGCGCGGGATCTACCTCGACGTGACGGTCGTGCCGCGCAAGCGCACGCTCGAGGCGCTGCGCGAGATCGTCAACCTCGGCAAGGACTTCGCGGGCGTGGACATCACGCGCGAACCGATCATGATCCGCCCGGGCCAGCACTACATCATGGGCGGCGTGAAGACCGACAACGACGGCCGTACCCCGATCGAGGGGCTATACGCGGCGGGCGAGGTCGCCTGCGTGTCGGTCCACGGCGGCAACCGCCTCGGCGCGAACTCGCTGCTCGACACGCTGATTTTCGGCCGCCGAGCGGGCGAAGACGCGGCCGCGCGCGCCGCGGCGATCCCGATGCCCGAGGTGGACACCCACGCCCAGCTGCGCCGCGACGCTGCGACGATCGACGAGATCGTCGCCCGCCCGCGCGAGGGCCGGCGCGTCTCGGAGATCAAGAACGAGTTGGGCGAGACGATGAACCAGTACGCCGCGGTGTTCCGCGACGAGCAGGGGCTGCAGACCGCGCGGGAGACGATCGCTCGACTGAAGGAGGAGGCCGGCAAGGCGTGGATCGATGACCGCGGCACGGTCTTTAACCAGGACGTGCTCGGAGCGATCGAGCTTGGCTACATGATCGACTGCGCCGAGGCCACCGTCGTCGCAGCGCTCGAGCGCAAGGAGTCGCGCGGGGCGCAGTTCCGCACGGACTTCCCCGAGCGCAACGACGAGGAGTGGCTGAAGCACATCGACATCACGATGAACGGCGACGGGCCCGAGGTGAGTTACTCGCCCGTGACGATCACCCAGTGGCAGCCCGAGGAGAGGAAGTACTGATGGCCGAGACGCAGACAGCCGGTGCCGAGGTCCGCAGCGCCGATCCCGAGCAGTTCAAGCTGCGCCTGCGCCGCTATGACCCAGAGTCGGGCGAGGCGCCCTACTGGGACGAGCACACGATCGAGCTCGAGCCTCACCGCTCGGTCCTGGAGGCGATCCTGCAGGCGCGCGATCGCTTCGACGGCTCGATCGGAATCCGCTGTTCCTGCCGCCAGGCGATCTGCGGTTCCTGCGGCGTGCGCGTGAACGGCGAACCCGCGCTCGCGTGCCACACGCACCTCGACGCCGCGCTGGAGGGCGCGCGCGACGGTGTGATCGAGATCGAGCCGATGGGCAACATGCCCGTGCTGAAGGACTTGATCGTCGACATGGACGCGGTCCACTGGAAGAAGATCCAGCGCGTCACGCCCTGGCTGATCGCCAAGCAGCCCGTGCCCGAGCGCGAGTACATCGTCCCGCGCGAGAGCATGATCGACGTCACTCAGACGATGGCTTGCATCCAGTGCGGCGCCTGCGTCTCGGACTGCCTTGCGATGGAGGTGGACCCCGGCTTCATCGGCCCCGCCGCTCTCGCGAAGTCCTACCGCTTCGTGGGCGACCCGCGCGACGATCAGCACGAGGAGCGTCTGCTCGACCTCTCCGAAGACCCCGAGGGGATCTTCGACTGCACGCACTGCTTCAAGTGCGTCGAGGCTTGCCCGAAGGACGTGAACCCGATGGGCCAGATCATGCGCCTGCGGCGGATCGCCACGAACGACTTCCATATCGTGGACAAAAACAACGGCGAGCGCCACGAGGCAGCGTTCACGGGTCTGATCAAGGACAACGGCCTGCTCTGGGAGGCCGAGCTGCTGCCTCGCTCCTACGGCGGCAACTCGTGGTTCGGCAAGTTCGCGCCGCCCGCGGGCAAGGAGCTTCTGAGCTCACTGCCCGCGATCCTCAAGGGGCTGATCCGCGGCAAGGTCTCGCCGATGAAGGCGCTGAAACCACACCGGATTCCCAAGAACGACCTGAAGCAAGTGCAGTCGATTTACGACAAGGTTGAGAGCCGCGAGAAGCGCTACGAGTTGAACCTGTACATCGTCGGCGAGGACGAGCAGGTCCTCGAGAGCCCGAGCGCCACGAGCGATCCCGTCGCGGTGGGCGTGACGGCTGAGCCGGGGGGCAAAGAGCCGGACGCCGACCCCGGCGCCGAGCCCACGGACACGCCCGCCGAGCAGCGCAGCACCACAGAAGGAGAGGGCAAATGAAGGTCGCCTACTGGCCTGGCTGCGTGAGCCGCGGCTTCACCCCCGAGCTGCACGGCTCGATGGCGAAGGTCGCGCCGCTGCTCGACATCGAGCTCGTCGAACTCGATCGCGCCTGCTGCTCGGGCGCGGGCGTGATCGCCGAGCACAGCCAAGAGCTCGCGGACACGCTGAACGCGCGGACGTTCGCGCTCGCCCAGCAGGTGCAGGGGGCGGAGCTAATGATGAACATCTGCTCGACCTGCCAGGGCGCGCAGAGCGAGTGCCAGGAACGACTCGACGCGAACTCGGAGTACCGCGCCCACGTGAACGAGACGCTTGCGAATGAGGGGCTCTCCTACGAGGCTGGGCTCACGAACAAGAACTTCCTCTGGCTGCTGGTCGAGGAGATCGGCTTGGACGAGTTGCGCTCGCGCGTGCGCCGTCCGCTTAGCAACCTGAAGGTCGGTCCCTTTTACGGCTGCTACATAGTGCGCCCGCGCAACCGCCTGGGGATCGACTCCGAGCATCCGCGCGACCACTATCTGCACCAGGTGATTGAGGCGCTTGGCGGCACCGTGATCGACTACGCGGGCATGCGCAAGTGCTGTGGCTTCCCGATCATCACGATGAACAAGGAGGCCTCGCTTAAGCAGGCGGGCCGCCACTTGGGCGACGCGGTCGACGCCGAGGCCGACTGCCTCGTGACGCCGTGCCCCCTGTGCCACCTGAACCTCGACCTGCAGCAGCCACTCGCGGAGAAAGTCGTGGGGCGCGACCTGGACATGCCGGTGCTGCACCTGCCCCAGCTCGTGGGCCTGGCGCTGGGCCTTGAGCCGAAGGACCTCGGGATGAGCCGCCACGTCGTGAAGCCCACGTCGGTGATCGACTGGTCGAGCACGGTCGTCGGCGCCGCCGCGCCCGCTGGCGGCGGCTGGTAGCCAAGCGCAAGCGTCGTGGCGCATCGGGCTCCGGCGCCGCGAGCACATAGGCTGCGCCGGTGCGGATTCTCACTGTCGTAGGCAACCGTCCGCAATTCATCAAGGCGGCTGCGGTCTCGGGCCCGCTGCGCGAGCGCCACGAGGAGATCCTGGTGCATACGGGCCAGCACTACGACGACTCGCTCTCGCGCGTGTTCTTCCAGGAGCTGGGGCTCGCGCGCCCCGAGCGCGAGCTGGGGATCGGCGGCGGGTCGAACACCTCGCAGACCGCGCGCATGCTCTCAGCACTCGAGCCTCTGCTCGCGGAGTCGGCCCCCGACGCGGTGCTCGTCTACGGCGACACGAACTCGACGCTCGCGGGTGCGCTCGCCGCGGCACAGATCGATGTCCCGGTAGTTCACGTAGAGGCGGGCATGCGCTCGTTCGACCGCGCGATGCCCGAGGAGCGCAACCGCGTGCTGAGCGACCACCTCTCCGAGCTGCTGCTGTGCTCCTCGGACAATGCGGCCGAGAACCTGCAGGCCGAGGCGATCCGTGGCCGTATCGAGGTGGTTGGCGATGTGATGGTCGACGTCGCGCTCCGCCGCCAACCCTCGGCACGGGCGGACACTCAGACGCCGGCTCATCACGGCGTGCGCGGCGGCGAGTACCTGCTGCTGACGGCGCACCGCGCGGGCAACGTCGATGACCCGCAGCGCCTCGCCGCGCTGGTCGAGCTGATCGCGACGCTACCCGCGCCGATCGTGCTCCCGCTTCACCCGCGCACCGCCGCGCGCCTTGATGAGTTCGGGCTCGCCGAGCGCCTGCGCGCGATCGAGGGCCTGCGGGTAAGCGAGCCGCTCGGCTACGTCGAGTTCAGCGCGCTGCTCTGCCAGGCACGGGCGGTGCTCACCGACTCGGGGGGCGTCCAGAAGGAGGCGTACCTTGCCGGGGTGCCCTGCATCACTCTGCGCGCAAACACCGAGTGGGTCGAGACGGTGCAGACCGGCTGGAACACGCTCGTGGACCTCGACCCAGCGGCGGCACTACAGGCGCTCGCGAGCGAGCTGCCCGCAGAGCGTCCGCAGCTCTACGGAGACGGACACGCGGCCGAGCGCTGCGTCGAGGCGATCGGGGCGCTGTGATTCAGATGCTTCTGAGTGAGACGCCGTGAGCGGGGCGCGGATCGAGCCGATAGGCGAGCGGGCGGTGCGCGTCGGCGTGGTCGGCCTCGGCTACTGGGGCCCGAATATTGCGCGCAACCTTGCCGCGATCGGGAATTGCGAATTGCGCTGGCTATGCGACGCAGACCCGACAAAGCGCGAACGGCTCGCAGCGTCGTTCCCAGGGGTGCGGCTCGCGGGCGATCTGGAGGAGCTGCTCGCCGACGACGAGCTCGACGCGATCGCGCTCGCGACGCCCGTGCCCACGCACGCAGAGTTGGCGATCGCGGTCGCGCGCGCGGGCAAGCACTGCTTCGTGGAGAAGCCACTCGCGACAAACGCCGCTGACGCCGAAGCTGCGGTTGCGGCGGCAGCCGAGGCGGGACGGACGCTGATGGTGGGGCACCTGCTCGAGTACCACCCCGCGGTCACTCAGCTAAAGCAGCTCGTGGATGACGATGAGCTCGGCAAGCTGCACTACCTGTATGGAAACCGCGTGAACTTCGGCGTCGTGCGGACGAACGAGAACGCGCTCTGGAGCCTTGGCGCGCATGACGTCTCGGTCCTACTGCACCTGATCGACGAAGAGCCCGAGGAGTCCATCGCCGAGGGAGCCTCCTACGTGCAGCCCGGAGTCGAGGACGTGGTGTTCTGCTTCTTGCGCTTCCCCTCGGGCATCGTCGGGCACTTGCACCTCTCATGGCTTGACCCCCACAAGGAGCGGCGGCTCACGGTCGTGGGCGACAAGCGAATGGCGACGTTCGACGACATGCTGATCGAGCGCAAGCTCTCGATCTACGACAAGGCGATCGACGAGCAGGCGCGTTCGTGGGGCGAATACATCGCCCGTTCGGGCGATGTCTTCTCGCCGGCGATTCCCAACGCTGAGCCGCTGCGCCTGGAGTGCGAGCACTTCATCGAGTGCCTGCGCAGCGGCGCCTCGCCGCGCTCGGACGGCGCGAGCGGACTACGGGTGGTGCGGGTGCTCGAGCGCCTGCAGCGCTCGCTGGATGAACAAGGCTGAGCCGGGCGCCCCCCAAGCGCCCGGCACAACCTTCCCCTTTGCCGCCCGCTGATCTAGGCCCTGGCCCAGCGCCGATCGACGCTGTCGCCCGCCTCGAGGCCCTCCGGCAACTCACGCCAAGGGCGATCGGCCCGCGGGCGGCGGTCACGTTCATTGTGCGCGCGCCGCTCGACGCGCAGCACGGGTCCTACCTGACGCCCTACGCCGCGCAGCACGTAGGCATCGCGCGCAAAGTTGTAAGCAAACAGCGGACGGAGCACGAGCATCCAGTGCTTGGCTACGTATTTGCGAGGTCGTCTAACTACGCGCATGTTCGTCATCCATGACTCTCGAAGGCAGCGAAGTGTTGCATATCTATTGCTGCTTTTGCTCGCACAGCGCGGTCTTTTTACACGTCGTGGCCACGCTGCCTAGTGTCGCTGAGGTATGCGCAGGTTTGCGAAGGGTGTGCCGGGAGGGGCCATCGCCGATCGCAGGCTTTGCGACCCCTTGGGACCGCTGCCTACAGCACGGGGCGCGGCTTGAACGGCTCTTCCTCGCCGACGGTCCCCGGCCCGGAGAGGTCGAACGCGCCGTGTAGCGCCTGCACCGCCTGAGGCACGCGATCGCGGTCGATCACGCAGGAGATCTTGATCGGCGAGGTGGAGATCATCTCGATGTTGACCTGTTCTTGGGCGAGCACGTCGAACACCTTCGCGGCTACGCCGGGGTGCGAGCGCATGCCGGCGCCGACGATCGAGACCTTGCCCATCTCCTCGTGGGCGGTCATCTCGAGGAAGGCGTCGCCCGCGAGCGGCTCAAGAGCAGCACGAGCGGTGCGCATGTCCTCGCGCGGCACGGTGAAGGAGATCTCCGCGCTCCCACCCTCAGCCGCGGGTTCGTTCTGCACGATCATGTCGACGTTGATGTTCGCGGTGGCGAGCGCACCGAAGATCCGCGCGGCGGCGCCAATCTTGTCGGGGACGCCGATCAGCGTCACCCGGGCCTCGGACGTCGAATGGGTCACGGCTGTAATCAGCGGCTGCTCCATGGTTTCTCCCTCTGCGACGACAACGGTACCGGGCGACTCCTCAAACGACGAGCGACAATGAATGCGCACGCCGTGGTTGCGCGCGTACTCGACCGAACGCAGTTGCAACACGCCGGCGCCCGAGGCCGCCATCTCGAGCATCTCCTCGAAGGAGATCGCGGGCAGCTTGCGCGCGTCTGGGACGATCCGCGGGTCGGCGGTGAACACGCCCGAGACGTCGGTGTAGATCTCGCAGACCTCGGCGTTCAGCGCGGCAGCGACGGCAACCGCGGTCGTGTCTGAGCCCCCGCGCCCGAGCGTCGTTACGTTACGAGCAGTCCCCGAGACGCCTTGGAAGCCCGCGACCAGCACGACGTTGTCCTCGGCGAGCGCGTCCTTGATCCGGTCGGCGCGGACGTCGATGATCCGCGCCTTCGTATGCGACTCGTCGGTAACGATGCCCGCCTGCGAGCCGGTCAGCGAGATCGCGCGGTGGCCCAAGTCGTTGATCGCCATCGCGCAGAGCGCACAGGAGATCCGCTCGCCCGTCGAGAGCAGCATGTCCATCTCGCGCGGGTCCGGCGCCTGCGAGACCTCCTCGGCCATCCCGATCAGCTCATCGGTCGTCTTGCCCCGCGCGGAGAGCACCGCGACCACGCGGTGTCCTAGCTCGCGCTTCTCGACGATCCGCTTAGCCGCGCGCTTGATGCGCTCGGCGTCCGCGACCGAGGTGCCGCCGAACTTCATCACGATCGTGCTGGCCATCGCGCGCAGGATATTCGCGATCAGAGAGAGCGGCGGCCCGCGAAGGCCTTGCCGAGCGTGATCTCGTCCGCGTACTCGAGATCCGAGCCCACGGGCAGCCCGCTCGCGAGGCGCGTCACCGCGAGCGCCGGGGCGCGTGAGCGAAGCTCATCGGCAATATGTAGCGCGGTCGCCTCCCCCGTCGTGGTCGGGTTCGTCGCCAGCACTACCTCACGCACCTCAGGCGTGTTTCCGTTTGCTCCCTGTACACGAGCGAACAGCTCGGCGATCTTCAGATCCTCGGGGTCCACGCCTTCGATCGGCGAGAGCGCGCCGCCAAGCACGTGGTAGACGCCCTGGTACTCGTGCGTGCGCTCGATCGGGATCACGTCGCTGGGCTCCTCGACCACGCAGATCACACCGTGGTCGCGCCGGGAGTCCTGGCAGATTCGACAACGTGCCTCGTCGGTCAGGTTGAAGCACACCTCGCAAAGGCCGATCTTTTCCTTGACCTCGCGGATCGCCTCGGCCAGCGCGAGCGCGTCCTCACCCGAAGAACGCAGGATGAAGAAGGCCAGGCGCTGCGCCGTGCGGCTGCCGATTCCCGGCAGCTTCGACAGCTCTGTAACCAGCCGCTGGACGGGAGGTGCGTAGGACTCGCTCACAGCCCCGGAAGTCCGAGCCCGCCAAGATCGAGCCCACCCGAGGCTCCACCGAGCTTCTTCGCCGCGAGGTCCTGGGCCATGCGCAACGCCTCGTTCACCGCGGCCAGCACCATGTCCGAGAGGATCTCGAGATCGTCAGGATCGACCGCTTCGCGGTCGATCTCAATCGACTTCACCTCGAGGTCGCCCGAGATCTTCACCGTGACCATCCCGCCGCCCGCGGAGGCCTCGACGACCTCGTTCTTCAGCTGCTCCTGCGCGACCTCCATGTCTTGCTGCATCTTCTGGACCTGCTGCATCATCTGCTGCATGTTCGGCATGCGCGGCTGCTTGGGCATCTCTCAAACCTCTCCCTGGTCGTTTGTCACGGCGGCCTCGCCGGCCGCGTCGTTCTCGCTCGCGCTTGCCTCGGCCCCGTTCGCGTCCCCGTTCGCCTCCGCTCCATTTGCCTCGGGCGCACTCCCATCGATCGGGAGCTCCTCGGCGTCGAACTCGTCGATGAAGCGTTTCAACCAGTCCTCTTCGCTCAGCGGTCCATCATCCTCGGCGCCCGCGAGCTGCTCCTGCAGCTCGTAGGAGAGACGCCAGCGACGACCCGTCACGTCCTGCAGAGCCGCCGTCACAGCCGCGCGGTTGTCAGGGTTCTCGGCCTTCTTCTTCAGGAACGGCGCCGTCGTCGAGAAGGCGACCGTCAGGTCCTCGCCCTTCACCTCTACCGGGCGGGCCTCCTCGATGCATGCGCCCAGCAGCCCGTTTTCCTTGCGCACCACCTCGACGACCGCGGGCCACCACGAGAGCAACGGCGCGAGGTCCTCGGCGATCGCTTGTGCGGTCGACGTGTCGTGCTCGGCCGCAGTCGCAGTCGCGCTCCCTCGCTGTGGTGCCGCGGTGATCGCCTCGACCGTTACCTCGACCGCCGCCTCGGGCTCGGGCTCGGGCGCGGGGTCAGGCGCCGCCTCGGGGGAGGCAGGCGGCGTCTCAGCGGAGACGGGCGGCGTGTCGTCGAGCGGCGCGCTCGGCTCGCGGGCCGGCATCGCGAGCTCGCGCTCAGCGGCGACGGCGCTGATGTTCGTACCCCCTCCCTGCTCCAGCCTCTCGATCCGCGCGAGTAGCGCGCGCAACGAAGTGTCGACCTCGGGCTTGGCTGCCTTGACCAGCGCGAGCTCCAGGCGCGTGCGCGCGTCTGCGCCCGCGCGGACCGCCTCCATCGCTCCGCCGATCGCCTCGAGCAGCGAGACGACCACCGCACCTGAAACGCGCTCGGCCTGCGCTTGCAAAGCCGCGTCGGCCTCGGGCGTGAGCGAGAGCTCGCTTGGTACCTCGCCAAGTGTCTGAACAACGAGTAGCTCGCGGGCATGGATCTCCAGATCACCCGCGAACGAGGCCGCGTCGCGTCCCTGCTCGGCACTTTCGGCCAGCAGCGTGAGCGCGCGCTTGGAGTCGCCTTGCGCGACCGCGTCGACCATGCCCCCAAGCAGTCGCGCATCAGCGACCCCGAGCACCGCGAGCACGTCCTCCAGTGCGATCTGGGTGCCGCTATAGGTGACGAGCTGCTCGAGGGTGCCGAGTGCGTCGCGAAAGCTGCCCGTGGCTGAGCGCGACAGCGCAGAGACCGCCTCGGCGGGAATCTCGATCTGCTCGGCCTGCGCCGCGCGACGCACCACGCTCGCGATCTGCTCGACCGTCGGGCGATGGAAGTCGAAGCGGTGGCAGCGGTCCACAACCGTCGCGGGCACCTTCTGTGCCTCGGTCGTCGCGAGCACGAACACCGTATTCGGCGGTGGCTCCTCGAGCGTCTTTAGGAACGCGTTCCAGGCCGCGGTCGAGAGCATGTGCGCCTCGTCGAGGATGTAGACCTTGCGCTTGCCGCTCACCGGCGCGTAGGCGACGCTGTCGCGCAACTCGCGGATGTCGTCGACCGAGTTGTTCGAGGCCGCGTCCATCTCGATCACATCCAGCGAGGACGCGCGGGCGATCGACAGGCAGGACTCGCATTCCCCGCAGGGATCGATCGTGGGGCCGCGCTCACAGTTCAGGCACGCCGCAAGGATCTTTGCCATTGAGGTCTTACCCGTGCCGCGCGAGCCCACGAACAGGTACGCGTGGTGGACCTTGTCGCGTTCGACGGCGTGACGCAACGTGCGCACGACCGGCTCCTGGCCGACCACGTCGGCGAACGTGCGGGGCCGATGCCTGCGGTACAGCGAAGGCTGTTGTTGTGAGGACTGCTCGGCCGGTTGTGGAGACTGCTGGGCTGACACCTGTGGCTGAGTCTACCCACGGCTGCGCGGCTCGCCGCGCCCGCTCCAGCGGGTAGCGTGCGCGCTCGTGAGAGCGCGGATCAAGCGCGCCACGGCGCGTATCGTCAGACCGGCGAACGCGGCCGTCGCGGGGCTCCTTGCGGCGTTGGCCGCCCTGCTGTGGCTGCTCTGCGGCGTGGGCTTTGCCAACTACGACACGCTGTACGCACTCGCCTGGGGCGGCCAGCTCGCGCGCGGGGAAACGCCCGCGTACGAAGTCGCAATCGCCCCCACCCCGCATCCGTTGGTCGAGCTGCTGGGCCTGGTGCTCTCGCCGCTGCCGGCACGAGCGGTGGAGGACATCGCCGTGGCGCTCGGGTTCCTCGCGCTCGCCGGCTGTGCCTGGGCTCTATTCCGGCTGGGCGAACTGTGGTTCGGGCGTGCGGCGGGGATCCTCGCCGCGCTGCTGCTGCTCACGCGCGTGCCGGTGCTCTCCTACGGGGTGCGCGCCTATGTGGACATCCCTTACCTGCTGTTCGTACTCGCGGCCGTGCTGGTCGAGGCGCGCAGGCGCGTGCACGAGCACCGTCCCGCGGGCGCGCCGGTGCTCGTGCTGCTCGTGCTCGCGGGGCTGCTACGTCCAGAGGCGTGGGCGTTCTCGGCGCTCTACTGGCTCTACCTGTTGATCGACACGCTCCGCGCGCGTGGGCGAATCGACGAGCCTCGCTCGCGTCTCGAGCTCGCAGGGCTCGCGCTACTCGCGGCCTGTGCGCCGCTCGTTTGGGTCCTCAGTGACCTTGCGGTCACGGGCGATCCGCTGTGGTCGTTGACGAACACACGCCACACCGCGCACGCGCTGGATCGCGTCACGGGAATCGCCAATGTGCCCGAGTATGTGCCGAGGCGGATCGGCGAGATCCTGCGCGTGCCCGTGCTCGTGGGGGCGGCAATAGGCGGCGTACTCTCGCTGCTGTGGCTGCGCCGCCGTGCGATGCTCGCCGCGTGCGTTGGCCTCCTTGCGGCGCTGGTGTTCGTGCTCGTCGCGACCGCGGGCCTGCCGATCAACACCCGCTACGCCTTCCTCACCGCAGCGATCCTCTGCGTCTTCTGCGGCGCGGGCGCTTTCGGCTGGACGCGGTTGGACGTGGGCGATCCCCGGCGACGGCCATGGATCGCACTTGGCGCGCTCGTGGTCGTCGCGCTGCTCGCCTACACGCCCGCGCAGCTCAAAAGCACGCACCGGGAAATGCACAAACTCGCGCGCCAGCAGACGATCCAAGACGACCTGATCGCGCTCGCGGAAGACGGCCGGATCAACCTGCGCTGCGGGCCCGTGGGCGTGCCCAACCACGCTCCGGTGCCGCTACTCGCGCTGTATCTGGAAACGAGCCCCGCGAACGTGATCAGCGCGCAGAGCAAGACGATCTCATCCGGGCAGTACATCGATCCCGCGAGCAAAGAGGTCGAAGATGACTACGTGCTCGACCCTCACGATCCGCACCTGCCCGTGAGCGTGCCGCCCGGCTTTGTCGAGGCGCACGCCACACATACGTGGCTGATCTTCCAGCACTGCTCCTATTAATGGACCGTGCACCCCTCGTCGAGGCAGCGCCTACCGGACGCCTGTCGCCGTCCGCGACTCCGGCCCGGGAGCGCCCGCTGCGCCTGCCGGGGATCGCTTAAGGCTGCTTCCTTCCGGACCTGACCTGGTTCACAAGCCGACACCGCGCGGGACCCGGACCATCGACGCCCCGGACTGCGGAGCGACCGGAGCGAAACCCCTCGAAAGGGAATTCAGCCCCGCTAGAGCGGATTGCGGATACAGGGCACCGCTACCTCCCCGCCTAGCACGGTCCGCGAGAGATCCTAGCGTCCGGCGAGGGTCAGCGAAAAACGGCTTGCGCGTGCGCGAGCGATGTCCGTTAGGCTGCGCGACCGTGACCAACCTCTCAGAACTCTCTCCACGACTCACGCGCGGGCGCTCGCGCATCCTGCTCGGCCTCTCGGCGCTCGCCGCGGCCGGATTGATCGCCGGCTGCGGCGGCAGTAGCTCTTCAAGCTCAATCGGCGTCGGCATTGAGAACAAGTCCGACGAAGCGCTCGCAAAAGCGGGTGAAGTGAAGGTCGCGAAGACACCGACGAGCGGTCCGCTCGCGACCGAACCCAAGGTGACCCCGCCGACGGGACCACCGCCGACGAAGCTCGAAAAGAAAGACCTCGTCACGGGGACCGGTAAGGAAGCGAAAGCCGGCGAAACCGTCACGGTCAACTACGTGGGCGTCCTCTACAAAGGCGGCAAGGAGTTCGACGCGTCGTGGAAACGCAAAGAACCGTTCCAGTTCAAGCTCGGACAGGGCGCGGTGATCAAGGGTTGGGACCAGGGCGTCGCAGGGATGAAGGTGGGCGGTCGTCGCGAGCTGGTGATCCCCGCCGAACTCGCCTACGGCAAGTCGGGCTCACCGCCGACGATTCCCCCGAACGCTCCGCTCGTGTTCGTGGTCGATCTGCTCGGCACCGGCTCCTAAGGCTCGCGCTGGGCAGGCGTCCGCTGGACCGCTGCTCGTCGGGGTTGCTGCTAGCCGGCGTGCTTCTCTGCGCGCCGGCGTTCGTTCTCGCTGGGTGCGGGGGCGGATCGACCCAGAGCACCAACCCCGCGGCGCTGAAGCTGCAGCGCGAAGACTTCGTGCTTGTGAGCCGAACGCTCGCCGCTGTGCGGTCGCCCGTGGCACACGAGGTCACAGCGACAAAAGCGGCCTGGCCACTCGTCGCAAACGGCTTGCCCACGAACATTGCACTGGTCTCGCGCGCGCCACAGGCGCGCCTGGCGACTGCCCGTGCGACGCACCTGCCGCTGCCGGCCCCTTTCGGCGAAGCCCAGGCACGCAAGCTGACCGGACCGGCGGCCCAGCTAGCCGGGGTCTTTCGCAGCTATGCGCTGCTCTCGACGCGCGGTTGGCAGATGCTCGGGGCAAGCGTCGCGCAGATCGAGACCGCTTCCCCGGCGAATGCCCGCTTCGCGCGCGCGAACGCACCGCTCTACATCGAGAGCATCTACGACGGGCATTTCGCACTTGCGCAGATCGGGAAGAAGCTGCTCGCGGGCTATGAAAAGCTGGGTGGTCCAGCGGCGTTTGGCGCGGCGCTCCCGCGGGCTGCTGTAACAACGCTCGCGGAGAACTACTCGGAAGCCACCGATCGGCTCCACCCGCACCCCGGTGTGCGGCTCGGAAGCTGATCGCCCGTCCGCTGCCCGGGACAAGCGGCGGCGTCTCGGCCGAGCGATGACGCCCTTTCAGAGCCGCCACTAAGATGGCCACCACGCGCGCCGCCCGACGCCGCATAGCGAACTGAGAGGGGAACGAGATGGCCGACCGCAACCGCCGCATGATCCTGGCCGAGCGCCCAACGGGGATGGTCGATGCGAGCACGGTGCGCATCGAAGAGGTGGACGCGCCCACGCCCGGCGAGGGAGAGGCACTGGCTCGCGTGCGCTATCTCTCGATCGACCCGACGATCCGCACGTGGATGGATGACGCACCCGGCTACCTGCCGCCGATCGAGCTCGGCGAAGTCGTGCGCAGCGGGGGGATCGCCGAGATCCTCGAGAGCAACACCGAGGACTACAAGCCAGGTCAGCTGGTGTTCGGCTTCACGGGCTGGCAGGACTACGTGATCGCGAGCCAGGCCACTGGCTATCAGGCGCTGCCGGATGGCGTCTCGCCGACGGTCGCCCTGAGCGTCCTCGGGGTAACGGGCACGACCGCGTACTTCGGCCTACTTGACGTAGGACGGCCGAAAGAGGGCGACGTCGTCGTGGTCAGCGGCGCCGCCGGAGCGACCGGCTCGACCGTTGGACAGATCGCGAAGATCAAGCAGGCCGGGAAGGTGATCGGTATCGCGGGCGGCCCCGAGAAGTGTCGCCACATCGTCGAGGACCTCGGCTTCGACGAGGCGATCGACTACAAGAACGAGAACGTCGCCGCGCGCTTGCGCGAAGCCGCGCCCGACGGCATCGACGTGTACTTCGACAACGTCGGCGGCGAGATCCTCGATGCCTGCCTCGCTCAGCTCGCACTGCGCGGGCGGATCGTGCTGTGCGGCGCGATCGCCAGCTACAACGACCGACGCGGCAGCGTCGGCATCGTCAACAGCTCGAACCTGATCGTCAAGCGTGGCCGGATGGAGGGCTTTCTGATCCTCGACTACTTCGACCGTCTCGACCAGGCTCGTCAAGATCTCGCGGGCTGGCTGGGCGAAGGCAAGCTGAAGTCTTCCGAGCACATCGTCGAGGGACTCGAGCACGCGCCCGACGCTCTGAACCTGCTCTTCACGGGCGGCAACACCGGCAAGGTGATCGTTCAGGTCTGAGCAACCAGAATCGCATGTGCCAGCGGCCGGTCGCTAGACCGTTTGGATATCGCTGGGCACGTCGGGCGATTCGTCGCCCGCGGACTCCTCGCGGATGACCCACTCCGCGACGGTGCTGACCACGAGGCCGTCGTGGGCGCTCGGCAACTTCGCGAGGGTCTCCCCCAGCTCGCTGGAGACGAACGTGACGTCGCCGGGTGCAAGCAGCTCGCCCCAGTCGGGGTGATCGTCCTCGAGCTTCTGCGCGGCGCCGCTCGACACGCGCCGGGCCAGCTCTCCAGCGAGCGAGCCGGTCTGCAGCTCCTCGTCTTCCAGACGCATGCGCACGGCCCCAAGCCTGCTCGCGGTGCCGCGCACGAGCGCCACGGGCGGCGGGGCCTGCTCGCGCTCGGCGCCCGCGCCGGGGGCGAGGGGCCGCGGAGCGCGGCCCGCGCCATCATCCGCGGGCACGTGCCCGTCCGCGGAGGCCAGCCCATCCTGAGCCTGCCCCTGCTCGGAAGGCAGTTCAGCCCCAGGCTCAGCGACGAGCACAAGTGTCGCTTCCTGCGAGCGCCCCACGCGTAGCGCTCCATGAAGCACGGAGCGATCGACGATCGTCATCACCTGGCCATCGACTCCGGCTGCAGCAACCACCTCGCCAAGGCGGGCGAGCGCCTGCTTGGGAGCGAACGGCGCGGATTCGGGCACGACAAGTAGCGGGTGCACGACGCCGCCGTCGGCGCGTGCGATCCGGTGCGCGAACGTGAGCGCCCCGAGCGCGTGATCGGGGTCGAGCACGCCGACGACGACGCGCTTGCCAAGCGGCCGCGGACCCACGGGCATCGCGACGCGCTCGGAAGCGCGAGTACCGGCCAGCGTCGAGGCGAGCACGCTCACGAGGATCAGCACGAGCACCGCGTTCACGACGGTGCTGCTGAACAGCCCGAGCTGAAAGCCGATCACGGTCGCCGCGAGCGTCGCCGCGGCCTGCGCGGCACTCAGGGAGAACAGCAGCCCTGCCTGCGCCCGGCTGAAGTGGAACAAGCGGGCCGAGATCATCGCGGCGATCTGCTTGCCGCCGAGACAGGCAAGGATGAACAGTCCCGCTAGCCCGAGCGTTTCACCTCTGCCCATTACCGAGGGGTTGAGGATCAACCCGACGGAGACGAGGAACACGGGGATGAAGACGGCTCCGCCGAAAAACTCGATCCGGTCCATGAGCTGCCCCTCATTCGGCACGAGCCGGTTCATCCCCAGCCCGGCGAAGAAGGCGCCGACGATCCCCTCGATGCCGAACAGCTCCGCGACCGTGGCCGCGGAGAGAAAGGCCGTAATCGCGACGACGTAGCGGACCGACCGCTCGGTCCCGAACCAGCGAAACGCCCAACCCGCGAGCAGCGGCAGGACGTAGAGGGCGTAGGCGGTGAGCACGCCCATGCCCACGACGATCTGCACCGCGACGTCGGCCGTTGACTTGTGCCCGCCAGCCGAGCCCGCCACGACTGCGAGCACGATCAGCGCGAGCGTGTCGGTCAGCACGGTCGAGCCGACCGCGGTAGCCACAGAGGGATCGGAGGCCAGCCCGGCCTCTTTGATCGCGGGGTAGGTAATCAGCGTGTGTGAGGCCAGCAGCGAGCCGAGCAGGATCGCTGCGAGCGTTTCCCAGCCGAGCGCGAGACCAACCACGGTGCCGAGGACGAACGGGAAGATGAACGTCAGCAGCCCAAACGTCACGGCGGAGCGGCGGTATTTGAGCAGCAGGTTTAGGTCGATCTCGACGCCCGCGACAAACATCAAGTAGAGCAGCCCAAGCTGGCCGAGATCGGGCAGCGTGTTGTTCCCCGCGCCGATCAGCGACAGGCCGTGCGGCCCGATCACATAGCCGCCGACGAGCAGGCCGATGATCCCGGGGATGCCCGCGCGGCGGAACAGCACCGGACCGATGAGCAGCACGGCGAAGACGACCAGGAACTCGTAGGGAGCCCCTTTCGGCGTGGAGATCTCGATGAGCGCCGGCAGCATCGAGCTATTCCTCGGTCCTTAGAACGGGGATGTCGGTGGCTTCGCCTTCTTCGATGTTCGCGTGTAGCCAGCGCCTGCCAAGGCGATCGATCTCGCCTTCGGCCTGCAAAGCGCGGATCGCGGTGTCGACGGCTTCGACGTTGTCCGAGCCCGACGGCAGGGCGACGCCGAGGTTCGCTTCGCTCGACAGCTGCGCCGCCACCGCAAACTTGCGCGGTGATTCCCGCGCGTATGCAAGTGCGATTGGCAGATCCAGCAGCACCGCATTGACGCGCCCGTCTTCAAATGCCGCGAGCTTTTCGCTCTGCAGCTCAAACAGCAGCGATTTCCTCGTCGGTTCGATCTGTTCTTCCAAGGCTTCCCTCAGCGTCGTGTCGTGCTGCACTGCATAGTGCAGGTCGCGCGCCGCCTTCACGTCGGGGACCTCCGTTCCGGGACGCACGACAATCGCGGGCGGAGCTGCGAGGTAGGAGGTAGAGAAGTCCAGATGCTCCGCGCGTTCTTCGGTGATCGTGATGTCCGACAGCGCGAGGTCAGCGCCGCCGAGGTGGCCGCGGACCAGTTCGTGGAACGGCACCTGGACTACCTTGACCTTCGCGAGACCGAAGCGCTTCGCGAACGCTTGCGCGAGCGCGTATTCGAAGCCGCCGGTCGGGTGGGCGAATGTGCCATACCACATGCCCGGGTCCGGGATCTGGGCCGTGGCGACCGTCAGCGTGTCCTTGACGCGCGGGGTGAAGTCGCCCGCTGCGCCGCCGCCCTTTGTGGAGCAGGCGGTAAGAGTGAGGACCGCGGCGAGCAGTGCGAAAGTCAGGAGCGGGAGTCGCGTAAGGCGCATCGATGCGTGCGGGCGCGAGCGCGGGAGCGGCGGAAACGGCTTGCGCACGACGAGCATGAGGGGGCACTCTAGGCGTCGGCTGGAATACACGGGTCCGCGAGAAGGCGTGACGGCAAGAGAGCCGCGCACGGCGGGCCGGCACTCGCAGAGAACCCGAGGTCGAGGGCGCGCGAGCAGGGACGCAGTCAAGCGCAGCTCAATAGACTCAAGGGGCCTAGGGCGCGTAGCTCAGTGGGAGAGCGCTCGCTTCACACGCGAGAGGTCGCAGGTTCGAAACCCGCCGCGCCCATCCCGGGGACCATCGTCCTTACTATCTCGTGAGGTGATCACGAAAACGCCACAGTTCCTTGAACTCGCGGGGAGTGTCACGGTCCCCGCCTCAAAGCGCGGTACGGCGTGGGATGAGGTGCTGCGCGCCAGTCGAGCGGACCGCACGGGGCGCGCTGACCCAGCGTCGGCGCCACTCAAGCAGCCGGCGGCGCGACACTGACGAGCACGGCGCTCGCGGCAGCGAGTTTCACCGAGATCACCCCACCGCTCGACGCCGCGCGCCCAAACCGCCGCGGCGCCCACGTCCCATTTGCTTCAACTTCGCTTTCCCCAAGTTCAGTACCGGTGAGCGCCTTGAGCGACTGCCCAGTAAGCGCGAGCGTGCTGGCATTGGGATACCCGCTCCCAAGCTTGAGCCGCAACGAAACCCCAGGCTTGCCGAGCGGATCGTCGTCAACAGCGAGGATCCGTAGGCTCCCATCCCCGGCAAGGAAGCCAGCGACGTGCACGTTGGCAGTGGTGTCGCGCAGCTTGGCGGCGAGCGGAAGAGGCCGCATACCAATGAGTTCGCGCACCATGAGCAACGCGTACCACTCAGGTTGGGCTACGAGTTCGCCGGTGGACAGCTCGAGCGGCCCGGGGGCGCAAATCGGCGAATAGCCTTTGCAGTTGCCGACGGCTCCATGCATGTTGACGCCAACGGCGCCGGAGCCCATGAGCTTGGGCAGATAGCCGGCAGCCCAGAGCGCGGAGGCGAAGGTGTTGCTGATCCCGGCGACCCCACCGCAGGAGACGGAGTTGGTCTCGTCCATGCGGAAGGGCAGACCCGCGGACTGAGAGAGCGAGACGTAGCGACGCATCGAGCCGACCTCGCGCCGCCAGATCGGCCCACTCAGCAGGCTCGCGACCGAAGGCACAGGTTTCTTCTGTGCACAGCCAAGCGGGTAGTGGTGCCCGGTGAGCACGCTGGGATGCTGGTCGACCACCTCGCCGGTGCCCCAGGTTTCAAATGCGCTGGACCCCGAGACGTCGGGACCCCAGAGCGGCACCCCGGGAGCGACGGCTTCGATCGCAGCGCGGTATTCGGCAACTTGGGCGTTGTACTGGTCAAGGCCCCAAGGTTCTTCGCGCATCGCGTGCATCGCGTAAGAGTTGGGCTCGTTACCGAGCTCGAACGCCTGGAGCCAGGGGCCGAGCGCGGCCTTCGCGGCAGCGGCCTCGCGCGCGGCGGCTTTCGGTTCGAAGTGGACGATCCCGAGCGTGAGCACGATATGCCAACCGCTCTCGGCGGCGAGCGATGCGAGCTGTCGGAAGTCGTCGGCATCAACGACGCCCGAGGCCCAAGCAGGGCGCGGCGTGCGCGAGTCGGTCCAAGCGATGCGCGTGTCGGCGGAGACGCCGCCGAAGCGGAGCACCCCTGTGCCGAGCGAGCGGAGCAGCGCGACGAGGTTCCCGCGGCTGGAGTAGCGCGCCATCTGCGGCAGGCTCGACATCTCGAAAGAGAGGCCGAGGAAGTCTTGGGGAATGGTGGCGCCGGGGTGAGCGGTGTCGACGGTCGCGGTCACGCTCGGCCCGAGCGGCTTCGGCTTTGGCTTCGCGCGCGTGACACCGGGCTTATGGCGGGCGCCAGCGGCAGCGGCCCGATCGGCACCAAAGGCAGAGAACGTGGCTGCGAGCGCGAAAATGACGAAGCCCAGCGCGAGCAGGCGCAGCGAATAGCGCGAGTGCTCGTTCCCGCACGCCTGGCGCGAGCGCTCGCGACCTCGCACCGGGCATGTGAGAGCGCGCGCGGGCGCGCACCCTGCAACTGTGGGGAGTTGGGGCATCGAGCCAGTAAACACATCGAGATGCCGGTTTGCTCCGGACCCGCCCAAAACAGATCATCGGCGCCTAACCCCCAGGCGTGGCAAGCCCGTATATACGGCTGCTATCGCAACCCAAAAACGAGAACCCCAAACCCACCCCCGCGGCAGGTGGGCAGGCGGGCCTACCCGTTCAACCGCACGGGCAGCGTCTTGAGCTGGTTCAAGAACATCGATTCGACATGCGTGGGCGGCTCGGCGATCGCGACACGCGGGAAGCGCTTGAAGGTCTCCTCGATCAGGATGCGCAGCTCGAGGCGAGCGAGCGCGGTGCCAAGACAGAAGTGCCGCCCCCCAGCGCCAAAGGCTTGGTGCTCGGCTTTGCGCCGTAGGTCGAAGCGTTCGGGGTCCTCAAAGAGGGTCTCGTCGCGGTTGGATGAGGCGTACCACATGACGACCTTGTCGCCCGCTTTGATCTGCTGCCCGTGCAGCTCGGCGTCGCGCGTGGCGGTGCGCCTAAAGTGCGCGAAGGCGGGAAACATGCGCAGCGACTCCTCGACAGCGTCGGGGATGAGCGAGGGATCGTCGAGTACGAGCGCGCGCTGCTCATCGTCTTGCATGAGTGCGCGCATCCCGCTGCAGTAGGTGGCCTTGGTGGAGTCGTTCCCAGCGGCCATGAGTAGGAAGAAGCCCATGACGATCTCGTGCTCCTCGAGCTTCTGCCCGTCGACTTCGGCGTGCACGAGCACGGAAGTCAAATCGTCTGTGGGATTCTCGCGGCGCTCGGCGATCAGCTTCTGGCAACGCTCGAAGACCTCGGGGATGTCTTTGTGGACGGCGCCGTCGAAACCGTCGGGGTTCAAGTCGGGGTCGCCGGCGCCGAGCGTCGAGTTCATGAGCCGTGCCCAGATCAGGTCTTCCTCCTCGGAGATCCCCATAAAGCTGCCGATCACGCGGGAGACGACTGGCTGAGCGACGTCGCCGACGAGGTCGCATTCCTCCTGGCCTTCCAACCGGTCGAGCACGCGCACGGTAATCGCGCGGATCGCCTCCTCGTGGTCGGCGATTCGCTTGGGCGTGAAGCCACGCTGGAACAGCGCCTTGAGGCGATCGTGCTTGGGCGGGTCCATGCCGATGAACATCGCCCGAGCGAGCTCGATGGGGAAACCGGCGGCCGCGGCGACGACGCCGCCGAGTTCGGAGGAATAGGTCTCCCAGTCGCGGCTGACGGCGTGAATGTCCTCGGCGGTAGTGACCGACCAAAAGCCGGCCTCCTCAGGCAGTTCTTCAAAGCCCTCGGTCCAGTGGACGGGACACTTGCCGCGCATCTCCTTGAAGGCCTCTTGCGGCGGGCCGGCGTGCCACAGCTCGCGCTCCGTCAGTTCCAAGCTCTCGATGTCGCGTCCGACCGTTGCCATGGAGTCCTCCAGTTCGCCGATCTTGAATGCCCGCCGATCATACTGGCCGTGCAGCCAGTTTTGTTTTGATGATGATCTACCGAATACGAGCCGAGGTGTGTGAGGCTCGACACACCGGTCCTGAGCCGTTGTGGGCTGTCTAGAACCGTTCGAGGACGCGGCCGACGGCGCGCGTGCCGAACTCGACGGCCTCGACGGGCAGACGCTCATCGGGCGCATGGATCAACTGCATGAAAGGCAGCTCGGCAGGCAACTGCATGGGCAGGAAGCCGTAGGTCTGGATGCCGAGCGCCGAGAAGAATCGTCCGTCGGTGACGCCGGGGAGCAGCATGGGGATCGCGATGGCGGAGGGGTCGAGCTCGCGCAGGACGCCGGCAAGCGTGTCGAACATCGCCATGTCGGGCTCGCCGGCCCCGGGGTCGTGACGGACGACCTCGAGGTCGAGCTCGACCCCGCTGAGCGCGCGCAGCTCGGCGAATACGTCGTGTGGGGCGAACCCGGGAAGCAGGCGGCAGTCGAGCTCGAGCGCGACCTCGTCGGGGATCACGTTGATCTTCTCTCCGCCGCCAACGATCGTGGCGCTGGCGGTGTTATGCAGCAGCGGGTCGAACACCCGGACGCGATCGCCGATCGTGTCGAGCAGCCGGTCGGTGAGCGCGGGTACGAGCAGCCCGCGCAGGGGAAGCGCGAGCGGAGCGGGAACCTCGTCGGCGATCGCCTGCACCATCGAGCGGGTCACGCCGGTCACGTGCACGGGCAGCCGGCGTCTGTCGAGCGCGCCGAGCAGCCGACCGAGCTTGCCCATGGCCCCACCGCGCAGCGGCATCGAGCCGTGCCCAGCGGCGCCACGCAGCGTGGTGCGCGCCCAGCAAAGATGCTTCTCGGCGACCATGATCGGGTAGAAGCGCCGCCCGGCGACGTCCATCGTGAAGCCGCCGAACTCGCCGATCGAGTAGCGCACGCCGGAGAACAACTCGGGGTGCTCGGAGACGAGGAACTCCGCCCCGAGCGGGCTGCCGGCCTCCTCGTCGACGAGCAGGCAGAGGATCAGATCACCAGGCGGGGGCTCTCCGCTGGCGACGGCGCGCATGAACGCGGCGAGCAGCATCGCGACGCCGCCCTTCATGTCGAGCGCGCCCCGCCCCCAGATGTAGCCGTCGGCGATCTCTCCCTCAAACGGCCCGTGCCGCCACTCGCCGCGCGCGGCGACGACGTCGACGTGGCCCTGCAGGAGCAGTGGCGGGCGCTCGCCGCGTCCGGCGAGCCGCGCGATCAGGTTGGGCCGCTCGGGCTCTTTGGCGAGGAGGCGCACCTCACAGCCGAGGCCCTCGAGCAAACCCTTGATCCACTCGATGCACTCGCGCTCGTTGCCGGGCGGGTTGCTGGTGTCAAAGCGCAGCAGCCGCTGCAGCAGCTCGACGGGCCTGTCCTGTAGCGCGTCGTCGCTCACACGAACAGTCTCTCATCGCTTAGCATTGCGGGTATGGCAGAGGCACAGGCGGTCACTGCAAACGAGGAGGCGATCGAAGCGTGGGACGGCCCGCTGTTCGAGCGCTTTGTCCGCTTCCGCCACCTGCTGACGACGGGCCTGGGCGCGCATGGCGATGAAGCGCTGAGTCTCGCGCCACCCCCGCGGGGCGGCCAGGTGCTCGACGTGGGCTGCGGCTTCGGCGACATGACGCAGCAGATCGCGGCGGCGGTGGGAGCAGAGGGCCACGTGCGGGGCGTGGACGCGGCGCCTAACTTCATCGAGGCCGCGCGCGAGGACGCCGAGCGCGGTGGGATCGAGAACGTGAGCTTCGAGGTGATGGACGTTGAGGCAGGTGGCTTCGATGACCGCTTCGAGATGGCGTTCTCGCGGTTCGGCACGATGTTCTTCGCGAACCCGGTAGCGGCGCTACGCAACGTGCGCGAAGCGCTCGTGCCGGGCGGGCGCTTGGTGATGGTGGTGTGGCGGGCGAAGGTCGAGAACGACTGGCTGTACCGCGGGCAGACGATCACCGAGCGATTCGTGACGAAGCCCGAGGAATACGACGAGCCGACGTGCGGCCCGGGGCCGTTCTCGATGGCGGGCGCGGACACGACGAGCGGGATCCTGGTGAGCGCGGGCTTCGAGCAGATCGCGCTGCACCGCTGCGATAAGCCAATCCAGATCGGCGTCGACCTCGACGAGGCGATCGATCTGGTGATGAGTCTCGGGCCCGCGGGAGAGATCCTCCGCCTGGCGGGCGAGCGCGCTGCGCACCTGCACGAGCCGATCGCGGTGGCGTTGCGCGAGGAGATGGCGGAGTGGATGACGCCTGAGGGCGTGTTCGCCCCGGCCTCGACTTGGATCGTCACGGCGCAAGCGCCGCAGTAGCGGCCGAAGCGCCGCATACGATTCGCGAATGCGAAGGGGGCGCACAAGGATTGGCGGCGGCCTGCTCGCGATCGCGCCCGTAGCGATCGTACTGCTCGCGACAAGCGCACTGCAGAACGCAATTGCACCCGCTAGCGAACATGCTCGTGTGGCAAGTGCCTTGGACTGTCACAAGCACGCGCCCCCGCTGCTGCACGACGGCTTCCCCGAGCCACCCGCGCGCTACAGCCACGACGGCCAGCTCGACGTCCCGCTGACCGCCGCGCTGGGCAAGGTGCGGATCGGCGGCAAGCTCGTGCAAGCGCTGAGCTATGACGGCAGCTTCCCGGGACCGACGCTTGTGATCTGCGCGGGCGATCACCTGACGGTGCACTTCAAGAACGACCTGACCGAACCGACGAACCTGCACACGCACGGTTTCCACGTCTCGCCAGAAGCCAACCACGACAACGTCTACCTGCGGATCGAACCGCACCAGGCGTTCACGTACGAATACGACATCCCGCAGGACCAGCCGGCGGGCGCGTACTGGTACCACCCGCACCTGCATATGTTCGTCGAGCCACAGATCTTCGCGGGGCTCGCGGGGGCGATCGTGCAGGAGGGCGGGCTCGACACGTTGCCCGCCCTGCGCCACGTGCCCCAGCGCTGGATCGTGATCCAGAACACGGAGGTCCAGAAGGACAAAGTCGTCCCGGCCGAAGAATCGAGCGAAACGAAGTCGCGGCTGTACGTGAACGGCGTGAAAAACCCAACCGCGAAGATCCGGCCGGGGGAATTGCAGCGCTGGCGCATCTTCAACGCGAACGCCGACCGTTTCGTAGTGCTGCGCCTGGCGCACGGGCAGCGCTTTCAACTGCTCGCGGAGGACGGGCACACGCTCGCGCACCCACTGAGCGTGAGCACGCTGCAGATCGCGCCGGGATCGCGCCGTGAGGTGTTGGTGCGCGGCGGCAAGCCAGGCGCCTATGCGCTGAAGGCGATCCCCTTCTCCTCGTTCCCAGGCGGCGATAAGGCAGCGAACGGCGGTCCGCAGCCAAACGAAACGCTGTTGACGCTGCGCTCAGCGGGCAAGCCAAAGCAAACCCGATTCCCGAAGCAGATCACGCTCACGCATCCAGAAGACCTGCGCGGCAAGCCGATCGACCGCAAGCGGACGATCGTGTTCAACGAAATGGCCGAATCCTCAGGCGCGACGGCGTTCACGCTGAATGGGATGAAGTTCGACCCCGAACGGGTGGACGTGACGATGAAGCTGGGCTCGATCGAGCAGTGGACGCTGGTGAACGAAACGAGCGAATGGCACACGTTCCACATCCACACGAACGACTTCCAGGTGGTGAGCGTGGCGGGCAAGCCGGTCCCCTACGTGCTCGAAGAGGACAACGTCGCGCTGCCGCCCAAGTCCCAGACCGTCGTGCTGATGCACCCGACCGACTTCACGGGGAAGTTCGTGTTCCACTGCCACGTGACGTTCCACGAGGACCACGGGATGATGGCGGCGGTCCAGGTGGTGCGCGAACCGACCGCGACGCAGATGCGCCGCGCGGTGGCCTACGACGGCGGCCTGGCGATCAGCTCGGGGGCCTACGGCTCCTCGGTGCCGCCGCCTTCGGTTCGCTTGCTGGAGTTCTTCTGCCACGCGCTCGGCCTGGCGCCGCGGCACCTGCGGATCTAAAAGCCCGGCCGCTAAGGCGAGAGGGGCTTGCCGACGAGCGGTGGCCCACCCGCGGCCTGCACGACAACGCGGAGCCTGTGGCGAGGTTTCGCGACCGCGAGCGTGGCCTTGCCCTGGGCGCTGAGGTGCCCGCGACGGATCGTGTGCCAGGGCGGGCCGGATTGCAGGAGCACGGTTGCATTCGGAGCTGGCACCTGCACGTGCACGAACGCCTTGCCGGCGCTCTTGGTCAGGTGCACGCGCAGCGAGCCGAGCGGGGGGCCGACGCGATGCCCGGGCGCCAGCACGGTCACGCTCCCTCGCATGCTGGGGTGGACCGTGCATTTGTAGGCGAAGACCCCGGGGGTGGTGAACGTGAACTTGAAGCTTTCGCCGAGGTTCAGCCGCCCGGAGTCGAATTCGCCGCCGAGCGCGGTGACGGTGTGCGCGCCGAAGCCCCGGTTCGTCCAGACGACGGTCTGGCCGTCTTCGATCGTGAGCTGTGCGGGCTGATAGGCGCGGGCGACGATCGTCACGGGAACTTCGTTCGCGGTCGAGCCCCCGGCGCTCTGCGCGAGCAGGAGCCCGAGCACGAAGGCGAGCGCCGCGGCTGTGGTTCGCATTCCCTTCACACGGCCGACAGTAACGGAGGCGGCCTAGTGTTGTGGGATGCGACCCGAAGAGATCGCGCGGGGCCTGTGGCGCTGGACGGCGCCGCACCCCGAATGGGTCCCCGGCGCGACGCCGGGAAGCTCGGCGGACTGGCCGCAAGAGGTGGGCTGCGTGCTGCTGCAGACGGAGCGCGAGGCGATCTTCATCGACGCGCTGCCCGGCGAGGACGAGCGCGCGTTCTGGAGGTGGGCGGATGAGCGCTGCGCGGCCCGCCGCGTGCTGGCGCTTACGACGCTCGCGTTCCACCGCCGGGCGCGCGAGCAGCTTGCGGCGCGCTACGGCGCGAGCACCTCGCGTGCGAAGCGCAACCTTCCCGCGACCGTGTGCCCGATCCAGCTGCGCGGCGCGGGCGAGACGGTCTTCTGGCTAGGAGAGCAGCGAACGCTCGTCCCGGGCGATCGCTTGCTGGGGGCGGACGGCGGCGGGTTGCGGATCTGCCCGGCCTCGTGGCTGCGCTACCTGCCGAGCGGGATCGGCGTGGAGGACCTGCGCGAGCTGCTGCGACCGCTGCTCGATCTGCCGATCGAGCGCGTGCTCGTCTCCCACGGCGAGCCGGTGCTAACCGACGGATGCCGGGCTCTGGCCGAGGCGCTCGAATAGCTCGGGGAGCAGCGTGGCCATGTTGGCGTACTCCTCCGCGCAGTGGGTCGCGAGCGCGCGGGGAAGTGCCGCGGGCAGCGCGGCCCGGCGCGTGAGGCGATTGTTCAGCAGGCGTTCGCCAGCGCTTCCGAGCGGGCCGTAAGGTCGCAGCGCGGCGCCGAGCCAGAACGCGCTGCGCAGTACGACGCCATCGCCGTCGCGCAGGAACACGTGGTACATCGGCGTATGGCGCATGCGGCGCAGCTCGTCGCCGACCCAACCACAAACGATCGTGGCGATCTCGGGGTTCTCGAGCTGATCGCCGGGCATCCCCATCTCGCTGGGCGCCGCGAACGCGATCCGCGCGCGCACGACGCCGAGCCCGACGTCCTCGACGGGGTGATGGACCGCTCCCCAGTGGGCCTTCGCCCCGACGCTCGCCGGAGGATCGAGCGAGTTGGAGTGATGGGCCGCGGGGTGCCACACGCGGTAGCGCAGCGGATCGCGAGGGTGCCAGTCAAACCACCAGTCGACCATCTCGCCGCTGACCGCGGGCATCGCGGTACGCACGCTCACGTAGCCGATGCCGTCGGGCAGTACGCACCAGCCGGTCTCGACCTCAAGTGGTCGGGGATCGAGCAGCCGGGCGACCCGGCCCGGCGCGAGCGCCTGCCCCGGCTCGATCGGCCCCTGCTCGATCGCGGCGAGCACCGCGGGGTCGGGCGGGCTCAGCGGCCGGTCGAGGTAGTCCGCGAGCGCTACAGCCGACCCATCCATGGATGAAAGCGACCCTCCGGGTCATAGATCGTTCGCAGATCGTCGAGCCGACTCATGTGCGCCTCGGCGAGGAAGCGCGCGGGCCGCAGGCCAAGGTTCTCATCCGCGAGCTGGATCCCCGTAGCTAGGTCCTCCATCTCGCGCATCCGATCGGTGGCCCAGGCGACGTTCGCCTCGTCGTCGTCAGGGTCCTGCCACACGCCATACAGCGCGATGTACGTATCGTCCTCGACGCTGTAGGCCATCTCGGGCCTCGCTGGAGCGGGCGCACTGCCGGGACCCCAGTTCATCCACAGCATGTGCGAGGGCGCGGGCGGCATCGTCTCGGCGATCCGGCGCAGCCCCGGGAGCAAGCGCTCGATCGGCGCGTGCGTCCACATGTTGTCCGCGACGTAGCGATGCTCGTCGGGATAAGCGGCGTGCACCCCGGCATAGAGGTCATCGAGCGTCACCTCGATGTATGGCTCGATCAGCTTCGCGGGGGCCGGGCAGCTCTCCAGCAGCGAGAGCGCCGCCCGCGCCTGGGCTTCGTCCTCGGCGAGCACCGGGCCTGTGACCGCGATCTCCAGCTCGTCCTGCTCGGTGCGGTGCACGATCAGCATAAGCTCCATGTTCCGAGGCACGCGCGGCGCGACCTGGTGCGCCCAACGAAACACGGTCTCCAGCTCCTCGATCGAATAGAGCGCGAGCCCGTTCGCGACGACCCGCGGTCGCGGTTGCAGGCGCAGGTGAAAGCGGGTCACGACACCGAAGAAACCCGGCCCCGCCCCGCGCGCGGCCCACAGCAGATCGGCGTGCTCGGTCGCAGAGGCGCGCACGAGCTGACCCTCGGCAGTAACGACGTCGATCGCCTCGACGCTCATGCAGGCCGGGCCGTGGACGCGCCCGTTCCAGCCATAGCCCCCTTGCAGCAGATAGCCGCCGACCGCGACGCCTTCACAGTGGCCGGCCGGAAAAAACATGTCCCGCGCGCCGAGCAACTTCAATAGCTCGTTGCCCGGGCAGCCGGGCTGCACCGCGGCGGTCATCGCTTGCGCGTCGATCTCGACATCGCGCAGGCGCGAGAGGTCGAGGAGCATTCCACCGTCGCGGACGTGGTTACCCGCCCAGCTGTGCCCGCCCGAGCGCACGCCGATCTTCATGCCCTGCTCGCGCGCGAGGCGCACGGCTTCGAGCGCGTCATGCTCGCTACGCGCGAGCGCGATGGCCTCGGGGAAGCGCTCGGGCGTGCGCGCGTTCCACACAGCGCCGCGCCGCGCCGCCGCATAGCCGTCCTCTCCGCGCCGCAGCACCTCGACCATGCGTGCCACGATACAGGATAAGCTTCCCACAATGCAGAACGCTGGTTCCAACGGAAAGACGACGCGACGTGAGGGCGTGCAGGCGATCGCCCGCGCCGGGGCGGTGCTGCGCGCGCTGGAGCGCAACCCCGAGGGGCTTGCGCTTGGCGAGCTGGCTCGCGCGGTCGAGCTGCCGAAGTCAACGGTCCATCGGCTCGTAGGCGCGCTCGCAGCCGAGGAGCTGCTGGGCACCGACCCGGATGGGCGGATCGTGCTGGGCGGCGCGCTCGTCCGCCTGGGCACCGCGGGCTCGCGCGCCCTCCAAGACGAGCTGCGACCGCTGCTCGCGCGCCTGCGCGAGGAACTGGAGGAGACGGTGGATCTCGCGGTGCTCGACGCGGGGCGGATGCGCTTCGTGGAACAGGTCCCGGCGGCCCATCGCCTGCGCGCGGTCTCCGCGCTCGGAGCACGCTTCCCCCTGCACTGCACCGCGAACGGCAAGGCGTTTCTCGCGGCGCTCGCGCCCGACCGCGCGCTCGCGCTATTGCCCGCGCGGCTGCCGCGCTGCACGCCCCACACGATCACCGCGCGCGCCGCGTTGCTGAAGGAGCTGGAGCTGGTGCGAAAGCGCGGCGTGGCGTTCGATCGAGAGGAGCACACCGAGGGCATCTCGGCGGTCGGCGCGTCCGTGCTTGGCCCGCTCGGCCCGCTCGCCGCTATCTCGGTGCCGGTCCCGACCGCTCGCTTTCGCGGCGGCGAGCAGCGTTACGCGACTGCGGTGGTACGCGCCGCGCGCGAGGCGACCGAAACACTGGGAGGCGGCTAGCCCGAAGTCAGCTCGGCGAAGCGCGCGAGCATCGCGTCGTTGTCGTCGTACTCGTACGTGTCCACGCTGATCGAGTGGCCGTCCTCGACGACCGTGACAAAGCCGCCCTCGAACGCGAAGCGTCCGCTACCCCCCAGCGCGCGTCCGTGATAGGAGGCGCGCATCGCGACCACGCGATCGTCGCAAGCGAGCACCTCGTCGATCGTGAAGCGAACGTCGCGTGAGACCGCGAACACCGAAGCCGTCATCGCACGACAAACATCGCGGCCCGCCGGTTCCTCGGCGCTGCCGGCACGGTGGTCGATCATCTGCCAGCGCTCGTCGAACAGCTCCATGAACTTGTCGAGGTCATGCGAGGCGTACCGCCGGGCATACTCGGCGTAGTAGCGCAGCGGCTCCAGGTCGGCTAGCTCCGCCGGCACGCCTACCGAGCCCGCGACCTGAGCGAGCGGTGGCGTCTGTGCGTTCCGTTTGGTGGAACGTCCCCAAGTAATGGCAGCACCCCCGATGACGTCGTCCTGCACAGCAAGCCTACTCCTCCTTTCCATTTATTAGTCCCTGCTCCGAAATTCCGATCAGCTCGACGGTCTCGTTCAGCCGATTTTTGGTCAAAATTCCCCCATCGGTACTAGGTTCGCGGTGCAGTCGGCCGATCCGAATAGAGCGCACGCCTAGGCGTGGCGTACAGTGCCGCTCAGCGATGCTTGAGGCTCTCTTGGCTACGGCGAAGACAACTACGCGCTGCGCGATCCGAAACGTCAAGCACTACATCGCGACCGCTACCGCGCGGCAGGCTGATGACGCCCTCGGGCCACTAATCCCGTCAAAGGAGGCATCTGATGGCTAAGGAATTCAAGGCGTTCCTGCTGCGTGGCAACGTCGTCGACCTCGCGGTCGGGATCGTCGTCGGCGCGGCGTTCGGAGCGCTCGTCACCGCGCTCGTCCGCGACCTGATCACGCCGATCATCGGTGTGATCATCGGCCGTCACGACTTCTCCACGCTCACGTTCACGATCAACAAGAGCACCTTCCACTACGGCGACTTCATCAACTACCTAATCGCCTTCCTCTCGATCGCGACCGCCGTGTTCTTCTTCGTCGTCAAGCCCGTCAACCTGTTGATGGAGCGGCGCAAGACTGGGCGCGACGTCGAGTCCGAGACGCGTCCTTGCAGCGAATGTCTCTCGGAGATCCCGCGCGAGGCGCACAAGTGCGCGTTCTGCGCTTCGCCGCAGCAACCGCTCCCCGCCTGAGATCTTGCAGCGGGGGGTGGTTTTGCTCGTACGTGGTACTAAGTAGCCATGCCCCGCTCTATCTGGACGGGCGCGATCAGCTTTGGCCTGGTCACCGTACCGGTCAAGCTGTACAGCGCCGTCAACCGCAAAACGGTCCGCTTTCACCAGCTCTCCAGCAAGAGCGGCGTGCGCATCGCGCAGAAGCGCGTGGACCCGCAGAGCGGCGAAGAGGTTCCCTACGAGGAGATCGTCAAGGGCTATGAGCTGTCTCCCGACCGCTACGTCGTGATCGAGCCCGGCGAGCTCGAGACGCTGCAGCCGAAGAAGACGAAGACCATCGAGATCGAGGATTTCGTCGAGCTCGCGGAAATCGACCCGATCTACTACGACCACCCCTACTACCTCGCCCCCGGCGCGGGCGGCGCCAAGCCCTATCGCCTGCTGCTTGAGGCGATGGATCAGAGCGGGAAGGTCGCTATCGCGCGCGTCGTGATCCGCTCCAAGGAAGCGCTCGTCGCGATCAGACCGATGGGCGGGGAAGTCCTCGAGATGGCGACGATGCTGTTCGCCGACGAAGTGCTCCCGGCCGAGCGCCTGGAGGAGCTGCCGGATGCGAAGGAGGTCAAGACCACCAAGCGCGAGATCGAGGTCGCTATGCAGTTGATCGGCTCGCTCGCCGGCGAGTTCGAGCCAGAGAAGTACCGCGACAGCTATCGCGAGGAAGTGCTCGCGCTGATTGAGCGCAAGGCCGAGGGTAAGGAGATCGCAGTGCAGCCCGAAGCCGAGGAGGTCCCCGAGCCCGCGCCCGATCTGATGAGCGCACTGAAGGCGAGCCTCGAGGCCGTACGCAAGCATGATGGCCGCGAAGGCGCTAAGCCGCGCAAAGCCGCCAAAAAAGCCCCCGCGAAGAAAGCCGCCGCGAAAGCCTCGGCCGGCAAAGCCTCAGGGCGCAAACCGCCCGCCAAACCCGCCAAAAAAGCTGCCGCGAAAAAAGCCGGCAGCAAACGGGCCGCGGCCAAGCGGTAGGTGCCCGCCCGCCGCGCGAGCGAGGAGGCCCGCGGCAAGAAGGCCGCGTCCCCCAAGCGCGCGGCTGCCAAGCGCGAGGACGGTCTACGGGAGTATCGCGGCAAACGCGACTTCGCCGCTACGGGCGAGCCGCGCGGCGCAGCGAAGGACCGGGGTTCGGACGATGTCTTGCGCTTCGTGATCCAGGAGCACCACGCCACGCGCCTGCATTGGGATCTGCGCCTGGAGCACGACGGCGCGCTCGCGAGTTGGGCGCTGCCCAAGGGGATCCCCGAGGCCCCTAAGGAGAACCGCTTCGCCGCGCGCACCGAGGACCACCCGCTCGAGTACCTCGACTTCCACGGTGTGATCCCCCAGGGTCAATACGGCGCGGGCAAGATGACGATCTGGGATCGCGGCACGTACGAGCTGCTCAAGTGGGAGCCGCGCAAGATCGAGGTCGCCCTGCACGGCGAGCGACTCGACGCGCGCTACGCACTGTTCCCCATCTCCTCGACCGCACCCGGCGAGCAGGGGCCGCCAAAGGAGTGGATGATCCACCGCATGGACCCGCCCGCGGATGCGGGACGGGAACTGATGCCCGAGCACCTCAAGCCGATGCTCGCGCGCCCCGGCAAGCTGCCGCGCTCAGACCGCGGCTGGACGTATGAGGTCAAGTGGGACGGCGTACGCGCCCTCGCCTACTCCACGCCGGGCGAGCTGCGCCTGGAGAGCCGCAATCTCAAAGAGATCACCTCGCAATATCCCGAGCTCGCGCGGCTGAATCGCGCGCTCAGCTCGCACGCCGTGATCCTCGACGGCGAGATCGTCGCCTTCGACGAGCAGGGCAAGCCCAGCTTCGCGGTGCTCCAGCGGCGCATGCACGTCTCCTCCCCCGCGCAAGTCAAACGGCTCGCGCAGGCCACGCCGGTCACCTACATGATCTTCGACCTGCTCTGGCTGAACGGCCATTCACTGATGTCGCTGCCATACGAAGACCGTCGCGAGCTGCTGCAGGAACTCGATCTGAACGGTGCCTCGTGGCAGACGCCCGAGCCGCTGCGGGGCAAGGCGCGCGACGTCCTGAACGTAACCGCCGAGCAGGGGCTGGAGGGAATCGTCGCCAAGCGCCTTGACTCCGCCTACGACCCCGGCGCCCGCACCACGGCCTGGATCAAGATCAAGAACGTCGGCCGCCAAGAGCTCGTCGTCGGTGGCTGGCTGCGAGGTGAGGGACGTCGTGCCCAGCGGGTCGGCGCGCTGCTCGTCGGCGTCTACGAGCCCGACGGCGCGTTTCGCTACGCCGGGAGGGTCGGCACCGGCTTCAGCGATGCCGAGCTCGACCGCCTCGGCAAGCTGCTCGACCCACTGCAGCGCGAAAACTCGCCGTTCACCGCGGGCGAGCGCCCGCCGCGGCAGGCGATCTTCGTCGAGCCTCGCCTCGTCGCGGAGATCGAGTTCGCGGAATGGACCTCAGCCGGGATCCTGCGCGCCCCCTCCTACAAGGGGCTCCGCGAGGACAAGGACGCGCGGGAAGTCGTTCGCGAGGACTTGCCGAGTATGGGCGAGAACGCGCGGGATGCGCCGGACCGGGCGGCGCGCAAGTCCCACGCCAAGCGCTCGAAGCCCGCCGCAGGCCGGACGGCGCGCGAGCCGGGCGGCGCGCTCAGCGAGCCACTCGTGCTCCACGAGCAGGGAGCAGAAAAGGCGAGCGTCGCCGTCGAAGGCCGCGAGCTGAAGCTCTCGAACCTCGGTAAGACGCTCTACCCGAAGGCGGACTTTCGCAAGCGCGAAGTGATCGACTACTACGCCGCGATCGCCGAGACGATCCTGCCCCACCTGCAAGGCCGCGCGCTAACCGTGAAGCGCTGGCCCGACGGCGTTGAGGGGAAGGCGTTTTTCCAGAAGCAGGCGCCCGCCCATCGTCCCGATTGGGTACGCACCGTGACGGTGCCCAGCTCGAGCAAGCCGATCGACTACCTGCTCTGCGACGACCGTGCCACGCTCGTCTGGCTCGCGAACCTCGCGGCGCTCGAACTGCACGTGCCGCTCGCGCGTGGACGGGCACCCGAGCGCCCAACCACGCTCGTATTCGACCTCGACCCCGGGCCGCCCGCGAGCGCGATCGAGTGCTGCCGCGTCGCGCTCACGTTGCAAGCGATGTTCGAGAACCTGGGCCTGCAGAGCTTCGTGAAGACCTCCGGCAAAAAGGGGCTGCAGCTCTACATCCCGCTAAACGACCCAAAGATCTCCTTCGAGCAGACCAAGCCCTTCGCGAAAGCAGTCGCCGAGCTACTAGAACAGGCGGAGCCCGAGCTGATCGTCTCGCGCATGACCAAGGCCCAGCGGCCCGGCAAGGTGCTGATCGACTGGAGTCAGAACGACCGCAACAAGACGACGGTCGGCGTCTACTCACTACGTGCCGCTGAGCGCCCTACCGTCTCGACGCCGCTCACTTGGGATGAGGTGCGCGCCGCGCTTGACCGCGGCGATCCCGACGCGCTGCGATTCGAGGCGGACGCGGTCTTGGAGCGGATCGCCGAGCACGGCGATCTATTCGCGCCCGTGCTCTCGCTCGTGCAGAAGCTGCCCTCCGTGTAAGCGGGACGCCGTAACCCCGCGACGCGCCAGAGCCCCACGAAGCGCTACGACTCCGCAACGGCGCTAGAGCTCAGATGCCGTGAGCTGCCGCTCGTATGGTCCGCGGCCCGTCAAGCAATACGCGCCGCAGCGAGCCGCGAGCGCCAGCGCCGCGTCCAGCTCCAGCCCCGCGCCGAGGCCGTACGTGAAGCCCGCCGCGAACGAGTCCCCGCAGCCATAAGAGTCGACCGGCTCGCCCGGCGGTTCCGCCGCGGCCCAGCCGCCCGTGCATCCGTCGCGCGTGCGGTAGGTACCCCCGCGAGCGCCGTCGGTCAGCACGATCAGCTCGGCTTCCGTCTGCGCGCGCTCTGCCGCCTCGCGCTCGATCTCGTCGTCGGCGCTGAGGACGAGCGCGTCGATTGGCACGCCGTGGCCGAGCGCGTGACGCGCGCGAGGGCTCGCGACTAGCACGCGCGCCGCGCGGGCCGCGCGTAGCGCGCCGAGATCGCCCGCCGTGAAATACACCGCGTCGGCCCGATCCAGATCGTCCCATGGCAGAGGATCCTCGCCGCCTGGCTCCAACCGCTCGCCGAACGTCACGATCGTGCGCTCGCGCCGATCGTCGACCAGCGTGATCGCCCGGCGTGTCGCGGTCGCGCGGTCGGCCTCCGCCACGCTCACCCCCAACTGCCGCAGCCGCCCCAGCGAGCGGGCACCGATTTCGTCTTCGCCCAGCGCTGTCACGAGTTGCGCCTGCCCGGCGAGTCGTGCGAGCTGCACTGCTGCCACTGCACCCCCGCCCGCGGGCTCCTCGAAGGCGTCGTGCGCGTGCTCGACCTCGCCGGCGCGTGGGACGTGCGCGACACGCGCGAATTGGACCCACTCGACGTGGCCGACAGCCGCGACGCGCGGGGTGCCCGGGCCCGGCCTGCTCGGGCGCGGGCGGCTCGTCTGCTCTTGCGCGCCCACGAGCGCCAGTCTCACACAGACTCGTATGATCGGGCGAGATGAGCGGCATGCCCACTCCCGAGCAGATCCGCGACACGATGCCGTTCGCCGCGCTCACAGGCGTCGAGCTGGTCGAGACTACGCCCGAGCTGGTGCGCGGCCGCATGGAGTTCGCGCCCGAGCGCTGCACTGCGGGCGGCATCATGCACGGCGGCGCACTGATGGCGCTGGCCGACAGCTGCGGAGGCGTATGCGCGTTCCTGAACCTGCCCGAGGGCGCGATCGGCACCGCGACGATCGAGTCCAAGACCAACTTCCTGCGCGGCGTGAGCGGGGGCGCGCTGAGCGCCACCACACGCCCACTGCACGCGGGGCGCACGATGATCGTGATCGAGACAGAGATCGCCCGCGAGGACGGCAAGCTCGCAGCGAAGGTCACGCAGACGCAGGCCTTTCACTACCCGCGCGGCTGAGCAAGCCGCGGGCGCTCGGCAGCCCATAGGATCCGTCCATGTCCTCGCTGGTGCTCGTCGACGAACCCGCACCGCATGTCCGCGAGCTGACGCTAAATCGACCGGACCAGCTCAACGCGATGACCGCCGAGCTGTGCAAGGCGCTGCACGCCGAGCTGCTGAAGGTAGGGCGCGAGCGCGACTGCCGCGCCGTGGTCCTGACCGGCGCAGGACGTGGCTTTTGCGCGGGGCTCGACCTCCACGGCTATGGCCAGGCGCCCGAGAACGACGGCAGCGACGAGCCGCGTGACCGGCTCGCCAACCAAGAGCACATGTCGCGACTGATCCTGCAGCTGCGCACGCTGGCGCAGCCGGTGATTGCCGCCGTGAACGGCCCCGCCGCCGGGTTTGGCCTCGCGCTCGCGCTCGGCAGCGACATCCGCTACGCCGCGAGCGAGGCCGTGTTCCGCGCGGCGTTCATCAACATCGGCGTCTCGAACTGCGACATGGGCGTCAGCTGGCTGTTGCCGCGCCTGATCGGCGCCTCGCGCTCGCACGAGCTGATGCTCACCGGGCGGCGCGTCGACGCCGAGGAGGCGCTACGCATCGGGCTCGTCGCCGACGTCGTTGAGCAGTCGGCGCTGCTGGCGCGAGCGCGCGAGGCCGCAATGCAGATCGCCTCGCTCGCCCCGTTTGGCGTGCGTCTGACCAAGCGCGGGATGTGGACCGCCCTGGAGATCGCCTCCGAGCAGGCGGCGATCGAGTACGAGGACCGCCAGCAGATCGTCGCGACGTTTGGCCGCGCCGTGCCCGAGGCCGTGCAGGCGTTTCTCGAGAAGCGCCCCGCCGAGTTCGCAGACTGAGCAGCGCGGGTAATGACCCGCCGTGACCAGCCTGATCGAGAACTTCGGCCCGCTCGGCGTCTTCCTGCTGATGGTCCCCGAGAGCGCGTGCATCCCCGTGCCCAGCGAGGTGACGCTGATCTTCTCCGGCGTCGCCGTCCACCAAGGCTGGATGAGCTTCCCGCTCGCGCTGCTCGCAGCGACCGCGGGCAACCTCGTCGGTTCGCTGCTCGCTTATGGCCTCGGCGCAAGCGGCCTGCTCGCGGGCGTTCCCGTGATGGGAGCAGTTCTCGGGCGCTGGGAAGGGCTTATCGATCGCTACGGCAAGCGCGCCGTGCTCAGCGCTCGGCTAATGCCGCTCGCGCGCACGTTCGTCTCGCTGCCCGCGGGGGCCCGCCGCGTCCCGCTCGGCTCGTTCGTGCTGCTCACCACGATCGGCTGCGCGCTCTGGGCCGTCGCCTTCATCCTCGTCGGTTTGCTCGCGGGCGCCGCGTGGAACGAGATCGGCTCGCTGATCGGACGCGTGCTGCTCGCGCTCGGGCTGCTCGTGCTCGGCTTCAGCGTTCTGCACGGGCGTGGTGGCCAAGGCGGAGCGCCTCGGGATCCTCAGCCCTGAGATGATCCGAAGATGAAACGCGGGAACGTCTTCGACGACGAGTTCGAGTTTGACGAGACCGATCCCGAGGGGTTTCGTGCCGCGATGGCGCGCGTCGGGACGGCCGCTGGCGGCGAGGACCTCGCGGTCAAGGCGTTCGTGCTGCCCCCGGGCCAGAGCCTGTGTCCGTACCACTACGAGTACGAGGAAGAGTGGTTGCTCGTACTCGACGGTGAGGTCGCGGTGCGCACGCCCGAGGGCGAGCAGAGTCTCATCCGCGGCGACATCGTGCGCTTCGCCAAGGGCCCCGGGGGAGCCCACAAGGTCGCCAACCACAGCGCGCGCGACGCGCGCATCCTGATGTTCTCAAGCGCCCACGAGCCCTCCGTCGCGGTTTATCCCGACAGCGACAAGATCGGCGTGTGGCCCGGCGATGAGCGGGACAACGTAATGCTCCGCCGCGCCGACGGCCACGTCGACTACTACGACGGCGAGCGCTGAGCGGCTGGGAGTCCGACCGGCCCCTGGCCGCCGGGACGCTGGCGGGCGCCCGCCGACGCGCGCCCCGGTGCAACTCGCCTGCTGCGTCAAGCTGAGTCCATGAGCAACCTGGTCCAACGGCTGCGCGTCCTGCGCCATCGCGACTTCCGCTACTTGTGGCTCGCGCAATCGACCAGCGTGATCGGCGACTGCATCGTGATCGTCGCCCTCGGCCTGTTCGTTGTGAAACTCACGGGCGACGCCACGGACCTCGGCCTTGTGTTCGCAGCCGCGAGCTTGCCGCTCGTCGCCTTCCTGTTGCTCGGCGGCGTGTGGGCCGACCGCCTGCCGCGTCACCGCGTGATGGTCGTGACCGACCTCGTCCGCTTCACCCTGCACGCGCTGCTCGCGACGTTGATCTTCACCCATGTCGTAGCGATCTGGCACCTGATCGTGATCGAGGCGCTGTTCGGGAGCGCCGAGGCGTTCTTCCGCCCCGCGGCGAACGGGCTGCTCCCTCAAACCGTGCCCGAGGCTGAGATCCAGGAGGCTCAGGGCCTCAGTTCGCTCTCGAACAACATCGGGGAGTTCGCGGGGCCCGCGCTCGCGACCGCGCTCGTGCTCGGGCTGGGAGCGGGCTGGGCGTTCGCGCTCGACGCCGCGACGTTCCTGATCAGCGCGATGCTGCTCTCGCGCGTTCGCCCGCGCCGGCGCGAGACGGTCGCCGAGCCCGAGCCGGAGGAACGCCACATCGGCGTACTGGAGGAGATCCGCCAGGGCTTTCGCGAGGTGCGCTCACGCGACTGGGTCTGGGTCACGCTCGCGACCTTCTGCCTCGCCCTGTTCACGGGCCTC
>DATJOE010000314.1:0-3147 GCA_035507305.1 Solirubrobacteraceae bacterium
GAACACGCTGCGGCCGGCTCGGGCACCGGCCCCACCGGGACAACGGCGGCGGGCGCGACGCACGCCACGGGCGGCACCCCGGCAGCGGGTGCGCGCCCGACTGCCGCCGCGCACGCGCACAAGCGCTCCTAGCATGCTCGACATCCGGCTGATCCGCGAGCAGCCGGACGAGGTGCGCGCCGCGCTCTCGCGACGCGGCGCGACGCTCGGCGAGCTGCTCGACGAGGTTCGTCGCAAGGACGAGGAATGGCGCGCAAGCACGACCGAGGCGGAGAGCCTGCGCGCGAAGCAGCGCGAGGAGTCCGAAGCGCTCGCGCAGGCCAAGCGCGCGGGCGAGGACGTCAGCGCGCGTATGGGCGAGCTCCAGGGCATCGCTGCGGAGGTCAAGCGGCGCAGCGAGCAGGCGGCGAGCGAACGGGAGGAGCTCGATGCGCTGCTGCTGCGCCTTCCCAACCTCCCCGACGCGAGCGCCGCGAACGGGCCCGAGGACGAGCTCGTGCGCGTCGTCGGCGAGCCTCCGTCTTTCGCGTTCCCGCCGCGCGACCATCTCGAGCTCGCGGGCGAGCAGATCGACATGGAGCGGGCGGCGAAGCTCTCCGGTGCGCGCTTCGCGTACCTTCGCGGCGACCTCGTGCTCGTCGAGCTCGCGCTCGTGCGCTGGGCGTTGCAGAAGCTCTACGGACACGGTTTCCAGCCCGTGATCCCGCCCGTGCTCGTGCGCGAACGCGCGCTCTTTGGCACCGGCTTCCTGCCGGACACGGAGGATCAGATCTACGGGCCGCTCGATGACGGCCTCTACCTGGCGGGCACCTCCGAGGTCGCGCACGCGTCGCTGCACGACGGCGAGATCCTCGAGGCCGAGCGCCTCCCGCTGCGCTACGCGGGCTTCTCGCCGTGCTTTCGCCGCGAGGCGGGCGCGGCGGGGCGCGACACGCGCGGCATCTTCCGGGTGCACCAGTTCGACAAGGTCGAGATGTTCAGCTTCAGCGACCCGGCGCGCTCCGCCGAGGAGCACGAGCGCATCCTCGCGATCGAGGAGGAGATCCTGCAGGAGCTCGCGATTCCCTATCGCGTCGTGAACATCGCGGTCAACGATCTCGGCTCCTCGGCGGCGAAGAAGTACGACTGCGAGGCGTGGATCCCCAGCCAGGAGCGCTACCGCGAGCTCACGTCGTGCTCGAACACGACCGACTTCCAGGCGCGGCGCCTGGAGATCCGCGCGCGCCGCGAGGGCGAGAAGCGCACGGAGACGGTGCACACGCTGAATGGCACGGCGGTCGCCGTCGGCCGCACGCTGATCGCGCTGCTCGAGAACGGCCAGCGCGAGGACGCGAGCGTGATCCTGCCCGAATGCCTCGCCGAGGCTGGCGCGCCGCGTCAGCTGCGTCCGCTGCACGGCGACTGAGCGTCCCCGTCACGCACACGCAGAGGTCGCGGCCACAAACAAACGGCCGGCCCCTCGCGGAGCCGGCCGTCTTGAGCGAGGTCGGGAGCGGCGGGACGCCGCCGCTCCTTCCTCTCAGTGGAACGTGACTGTTGCGTATGACGTGAACGACGCGCCGTTCTTCGCCTTCGCGATGAAGCCGACGCGCAGCTTCACCTTGAGGTTGTTGTGGTGCTTGCGCAGCGCCTTCGTTCCGCCCGGCGAGGTCAGCGGCAGCGTGACCGTGACCTTCTGCGAGCGCTTCGGGAACCGCGTCTCGATACCCATGTGTTCGCCGCTGAACCGCACACGGCCGGCCTGCGGCACCTTCACGGTGATCGTCACGTGGTGACCCTTCACCTTGTGCTTGAGGATCGGTAGGCACCCGGTCGCGGCGATCTGCGTGTTCTGCTTGAGCGTCTTGCCGTTCTGCGCGGTGAGCGTCGTTGGCATCACGAGCTTCGGCTTGCACAGATTCCCGTTCGCCGCGAGCAGCGAGTACTTGCCCGTGGGCAGGTTCACCGAGAAGCTGTTGATCGGCACGTCCGGGTTCGCCGGGAACGTCGTCGTGGTGATCGAGTTCTTGATGTTCGTCTTGCCGTCGAGGATGATCGTGACCCCGTCGCCCTGGAGCACGAACTCCAGATCCGGGAACTGCGCACCGCGCGAGACGATGTACGCCGGGCCCTTCATGGTCCCGGGCAGCGTCGGCGTCACCGCCGTCACCGTGCCGACGTCGGATTCCTTCGGGCACGCGAACGGATTCGCTTCGAAGGTCGCGAGCAGGCACGCCTTCTGCAGCGTCGTCAGACGCGACGGCAGCTGCTTGGGCAGCGTCGTGACCACCGAGGCGATGTTCGCCTGGCCGGAGGTGTAGCCGATCTTCACACCCAGGCTCGCTCCGTTTGCGCGCGACGCCTTGTTACCGGCGGTGTTCGCCGTGAACTTCGGCGAGAAGCCGAGCGACGCGCAACCTTCGACCTGGAACGGAGTGCTGACGGTTGCGTTCAGACCCGGGACGACCGAGCCGAGCGTCGTGACGCCGTTGAGCACCGAGCAGTTGGTCGGGTTGATGATGTAGTTCGGGTGCGTGATCGCGACGGTGATCGACCTGATGCGGGTCGGTATGCCGCCGACGATCGTGGGCAGCCCGCTGACGTTCTGGCCCTGGACGAAGCTCCTGACGATCGTCACTTCGACCTGCGCCGTCGTCTTTTCGACGTTGATCTTCGCGCGCGTGACGATCGGGCCGAAGTTGAACGGCCCCGCTTCGGTGGGCGTGACGATCGAGAGCCCGTACGGAGCTCCTTCGTAGCCTTCCGTCAGGTAGACCTTGCCCTTGAAGTGGAACGGTTCACCGGAGCCCGATGCGACTTCCGTGGCGCCGATCGCGCTCGTGGCCGGGCAGGTCCCGGCGTTCGCGAGCGCTTCCGAGCACAGCGGAACGGAGGGGATCTTCGCGACGAGGCCCGGTGGGAGCTTCGTCGACATCTGGCTCAGGTACTGCTGGCCCTGCGGGCGCGTGATCGTGAAGACGAAGTTGCTTTCCGATCCGCCCTGCTTCGGCGCGACCGACAGGCTCTGTGCAAGCGGCGGCGCGCTGAACTGGGGCGATGCGCACCCTTCGACCGTGAACGCCGACGGCGGCGTGAGCGTGCCGTTTTCCAGCGAGAACGGCAGGAAGGCCGCTTCCGCGGCCGCGGCACCGCAGCTGACCGGGTTCG
>DATJOE010000315.1:0-35384 GCA_035507305.1 Solirubrobacteraceae bacterium
TAGACGACCCGGAGATCGGGGACGACCAGTACGACGCGCTGCTCGACGAGCTGCGAGCGATCGAGCGCGAGCACCCGGAGCTCGCGACGCCTGACTCGCCGACCCAGCGCGTGGGCGGCGAACCGGTCAGCCGCCTGGAGAAGGTGCGTCACCTAGAGCAAATGCTCTCGCTGGGCAATGTACGTGGCGAGGAGGAGCTGCGCGCGTGGATCGAGCGGATGCGCAACCACCTCGCGCGGGAGGGGATCTCCGACCCGGACTTCCAGTATGTAGTTGAGCCGAAGATCGATGGCCTGGCGATCAGCCTCGTCTATCGCGACGGCGTGCTAGAACGCGGCTCCACGCGCGGCAATGGCGAGATTGGCGAGGACGTCACGCACAACTTGCGCACGATCGGCGCGATCCCGCTGCAGATCTCCGATGCCCCGAGCCTCGTCGAGGTGCGGGGCGAGGTGTACATGTCGCTCGCGGACTTCACCGCGCTGAACGAGCGCCGCGCCGAAGCGGGGGAGTCGACGTTCATGAACCCCCGCAACTCGGCTGCGGGCACGATCCGCCAGCTCGACCCCGCCGACGCGGCTAAGCGGCCGCTGTCGATTTGGGCCTACCAGGTAGGCGTGACCGAGGGGCTGTCCTTTGACCGCCACTCCCAGGCGCTTGACTGGCTGCGCGAGCACGGCTTTCGCGTGAACGCCGACGTCAAGCTGCTCGGCTCTGCGGAGGAGGTGATCGCGCAGTGCCACGCCTGGCAGGAGCGCCGGGGCGAGCTGGACTTCGAGATCGACGGCGCGGTCGTGAAGGTCGACGACCTCTACCTGCAGCGCCGCCTTGGCTCGGTGGGTCGCGAGCCGCGCTGGGCCGTGGCATGGAAGTTCCCGCCCACGACCGCGGTCACGCGCCTGGAAAAGGTGATGTGGAACGTGGGGAAGTTCGGCGATATGCGTCCCTACGCGGTGCTCTCGCCCGTGACGGTGGGCGGGGTACGGATCGGGATGGCGACCTTGCACAACGAGGAGGACATCGCGCGCAAGGACATCCGAGCGGGCGAGGACGTGATCGTGTTGCGCGCGGGCGATGTGATCCCGCAAGTGGTCTCACCCGCGCCGCATGTCGTCGAGCAGAAGCGCCGCCCGCGCCGCCCGAAGCCGCCCGCGAAGTGCCCGTTCTGCGGCACGCCAACGATCAAGCCGGAGGGGGCGGTGTTCACGAAGTGCCCGAACCCCGTCTGCCCCGGGCGGGCCTGGCAGCTGCTCAAGCACTTCGTCTCGCGCGGGGCGATGGACATCGAGGGGCTGGGCGAGAAGCAGGTCGCGATGCTGCAAGAGCGCGGCTTGGTCAAGACGGCGGGCGACTTCTACCGGCTGACCGAGGAACAGCTCGTGGCGCTCGAGGGCTTCGGCGAGCTCTCGGCGCAGAACCTGCTGAAAGCACTTGAGCAGTCCAAGCAGCGCCCCTTTGCTCGCGTGCTGTTCGCGCTGGGGATCGAGGAGGTGGGCGAGGTCACGGGTCGCAACCTCGCGCAGCGCTTCCGAGACGTTGAGACGCTGCTCGCCGCGAGCCCCGAGCAGATCGCCGAGACCCCAGGTGTGGGCGAGAAGATGGCGGAGCTGATCTCAGGGCAGATCGCCGACGAGCGGATGCGCGCGCTGATCGCCGACCTGAAAGAGCTGGGCCTCCAATTCGCCGAGCAAGGGCCCGCGCCCTCGGAGGGCCCGCTAAACGGCAAGACGCTCGTGCTCACGGGCACGCTGCCCGAGTGGTCGCGCGAGCAGGCGACCGAGCAAATCATGGCCGCGGGCGGACGCGTGACGGGCTCGGTCTCCAAGAAGACCGACTACCTCGTCGCGGGCGAGAGCGCAGGCTCGAAGCTGCAGAAGGCCGAACGGCTGGAGGTGGCGGTGCTGGACGAAGCGGGCCTACGCGGACTGCTTGGTCAGTAGCTGACTACTCGTCTTTGCCCTCGCCCGGGTACGCGGGCTCCATGAACAAGAGCCAGCCGTAGTTGATCCCGAGGAAGAAGAGCAGCGAGACGACCGTGGCCTCGGTCTCCAACGGCTTTAGATGGATGCCGATGTCGGGGGCGAGCGAGGGGTGGATCGCGACCGCGGTGACGATCGCATAGAGCGGCAGCGTGAGCAGGAGTAGCGCTTGGATGCGCAGCTCCCGCGTGGGCTCTTCGTTCACATAGATCAGCGAGAGGATCGTCTCCAGCACGCCGATCCCGCCTGCGATCCCGAACGCCAGGCGCCACAGCACCGGGTGCTCGCCTGAGATCAGCGAGACGAGGCTCATGACGCCGGTGATCGTGAAGTACATCGACACCGTGTAGGCCTGCCTGCGCCGGTATGGCAGCGCGATCCATTCGCGACGGCGCTCGGCTACGACCACCCACCACAGACCGAGCAGCGCGAATGCTGCGAGCGCGAGCGTCTCGTAGAACGTCTGCTCCACGACGGCAAGCCTAACGGCGGGTCGATGTCAAGGTCAGGGCTCGGTGTGGGAGGATGCCCCGATGCACCACACGTCCCTCGGACGCGATGGCCCAGAGCGACTCGCGGCGATCAAGTTGTTCGCCGAGTTGTCGGGCGGACAGCGGCAGATGCTCGCGCGGCTGCTGGATGAACTGACCGCGGATCTCGGCGAGCAGGTCGTCCGCGAGGGTGAGTTTGGCCACGAGTTCCTCGTGATCGAGCAGGGCACGGCGGACGTGTTTCAGAACGGCGAGCGAATCAACACGCTTGGCCCGGGTGACTTCTTCGGCGAGATGGCGATCCTCGAGGACGGCGTTCCCCGCTCGGCGACGGTGATCGCAACGACGCCGCTTCGCGCGATTGCGCTGACGGCACGCTTCATGCGCGAAATGCGCGATCGCTGGCCATCGATCGGCGAGCAGATCGATCACGCGGCGGCCGTGCACCGCGAGAGCGATGCGCGCCGCGCGGCCGGTAGCTAAGCGACTGGGTTCAGCTCGAAGGGTTCTTCCGCGACGAGCGTCGCGATGCTCTTCAGCCCGACCCGCTGGAGCCCGAGCCCTTCGAACTGGGCTTCCAGGAAGACACTGGTTTCTCCGGCTTCGCCCACGTGCCATACGTCTGGTTTCTGCACGCCTTTGCTCTCCTTCAATCTGAGCGTTTCCGTGCTCGTGATCGTGTCGTTCTTGATCGAGACGAGCACCTCGCCTCTCGCTTCGGCTTCGATCACAAGACATTTGAACTGGGTGAAGAACCCTTCGTCCACGGGGCGCAGCTCCAGCGCGGTCTTGCGCCTTGCTTTTTCCAGCCATCCCACTTCAGCCACGAGCTGGTTTGTCGAGATTTCGCCGCTGGCTTTGCCGGGTGTCGAGCAGGGGATCCCGTTGCCGCTGCACCCCGTGAACGTCGCCGCCAGCGAGGCTTCTTTGTTCGTACCCGCGAGAAGTTCGCCCGCGCCGATCCCTCCCTGGCAGGTGACCGCGAGGCCGCTGAAGGTCAGCAGCGTGACCTGGCCGAGTGTCACGGTGAGTCCGGGATTTGGGCCCGGCCCTGGCGCCCATTCCCATTTTCCCTTTTTCGCCACTTCTTCGGGTGGCACCGTTTGCGTGCACCTCGAGTCGAGGTATTTTCCGTGGAAGGTCCCTTCAATGGCCACCTGCTTGATGCAGTGGCCGAATTCGGGCGCTTCGGCCGCGGCGCTGTTCGCCGCGGTTCCGCATCCGACGGTCACCGCGAGCAGGCACAGCGATACGCACGTTCGTCTCATGCGCTCCCCCTAATTCCTAATTCGAGCGGTTCGACGTCAGGCTAATGTGGGATGTCCATCCCGACTGGTGGAAGTGTACGCCCAAACGATTGTGCCCTGGACGTTTGTACAGGTCAGTAGTTCGCGAGCGTGATCGTCATATGGTCCTGGATCACGTGCGCGGTTGTAGTCGAGATCCCGTCGTTGAAGAAGGCAAACGCGAGCAGGTGGCCGTTGAGGGCCTGGCAGTAGCCGACGAGGTTTGAGTATCCCGTGAGCGTGCCGGTCTTGCCCTGGCAGTGCCCCGCGGCGGCGGTGCCGCGCATCCGTTTGGCGAGCGTGCCGGTGCGCCCGGCGACGGCCATGCTGCCGCGCAGGATCGCGCCGACGGGCGTGGGCTGTAGCTCGACGAGCATGTCGGTGACTTCGTAGACCGAGGTGCGGTCGGCTTCGGAGAGGCCCGAGCCATCGACGACGTGCGGGTGGATGCCGAGCAACGAGGCGATCGTTTCGCCGACGACCGTCGCGCCTGCGGCGGTGGTCCCGGCGCCCCCGTAGGCGGCGCCCATGTCCTTGACGAGCGTCTCGGCGAAGAAGTTGTCCGAGGGCGGGAGCGTGAGCGCGAGTAGCTGGGCCACGGTGGGCGAGTTGACCGAGGCCAGGCGCGTGGTTTCGGCTGGGGCCGTGGCGGTTCCAACCGAGCCCCGAATGCTGACGCCGTCGTCCTTCAGCGCGGCCCACAGCTTGCGCGCGGCGTAGCCCGCGGGAGCGTGGGCACCTTTTTCGGACCCGCTCGCGCCGCGGTCAAAGGCCAAGCCGCTGAGCGTGCCCTCGAGGAAGGGGTCGGGACGGTAGTTGCTCGAGGGCTCGCCGCGGCGCGAGTCGAAGTAGGACTCATCGCCGTAGATCGAGCCGCGTACCGCGTGGATGCCGTCGGTGCGTACGAGCTGGTTGACGAGCGTGGAGACGCTTGCGCCGAGGCCGCTGTAGTGGCTTTTGATGAAAGCGCTGTCGCCGAACGTGGGGTCGCCGCCGCCCTTCAGGTAGAGATCTCCTTCCCAGACGCCTTCGGGACCAAGCTGGCCCGAGCCGTAGACGGTCGTAGTCAGGCGGGCGGTGGGTCCGAGTCGTTGAAGTGCGGCGGTGGCGGTGTAGAGCTTCTCGACCGAGGCGGGCGGGCGCATCGTGCTGGGCTTGGCCGAGTAGAGCACCTGTTTGTTGGTGATGTCATAGACGTAGGCGCTCGAGCGCGAGCCCGCGATTTTGAGCTGGCCGGCGAGGTCGCTCTGCAGGGCGGGGAGCGTGCCCTGCGCGGAAGCGGGGCCGGCAGCGAGCGCAAGACCCGCGAGCAGGATGGTAAGCAGCGTGAGCGACGCCGAGGCGAGCGCGCGCATAGGCGCAACGTGCGTACGGCAAAGCGTCCCGAGTAGCGAAATATCGACCATTCGGCTCATGAGTGCCTTAGAATTGAATAGGGATGGGCAAGGTCGTCAAGCTGGAACCAACGGATGAGGCCAAGGTTGCGGCCAAGCAGCGCCGGGCCCAGAAGCGCGCGGCCGCGGCGCGCGGGGTAGGCCAGACGGGATCGATTGACCGTCGTAGGCGCCCGCGACGCCACAAGACGGCTCTGGTCCTTGGGGGCGGTGGGTTCACAGGAGGGGTATACGAGATCGGCGCGCTTCGTGCGCTCGACCTGCTCGCGGTGAACAGCAGCGTGAACCAGTTCGACGTGTACGTCGGCACCTCGGCGGGGGCGTTCATCGCGGCACTGTGCGCGAACGGCGTGACCCCCGAGGAGATGATGCGGGTGGTCACGCGCCAAGGCAAACCCCCTTTTAAAGACGTGGATCTCGGCGACCTGCTGCGCCCGAACCTGCTGGAGTTCGCGCGCAAGGGCGCGGTGCTGCCGTTCCGAGCGCTCTCGCTCGCCCGCCAAGTTGTCTCCCAGCGCGGCTCGATCTCGGTGCTTGACGTGCTGCTGGGCCTCGCGGAGGGGCTTCCCTCGGGTGCATACACGGGCTCGGGGATCGAGCGCTACATGCACGAGGTGCTGAGCGAGCCGGGGCGCACGGACGACTTCCGCGAACTAGCCTGCGAGCTGTACCTGACCGCGACGGACCTCGATACGTGCGAGCGCGTGGTGTTCGGGGTCGAGGGGACGGATCAGGTGCCGATCTCCAAGGCGGTCCGCGCTTCGGGCGCGCTGCCGATGGTCTACGCGCCTGTCGAGATCGGGGATCGCGAGCTGATCGACGGAGGGATGGTCTCGACTACGAACCTCGACATCGCTGTCGAGGCGGGGGCGAAGCTGGTGATCGTGATCAACCCGATCGTCCCGTTCGTGAACGACTTCGCAGAGAGCGTGCGCACGCTACGCGGCAGTCGCCCGCGGCGCGTCTCGGACATGGGCTTCCCGCAGATCGGCTACCAGGCGTTCAAGCTCGTCGCTCACCAGCGACTGCACGAACTGGCGAAGAACTGGGAGAAGCGCTATCCGGGCGTGGACATCGTGCTGATCGAGCCCGAGCCCACGGACGAGCTGATGTTCCAGACCTCGATGATGAACTTCACCTCGCGCGTGGAGATCGCGCGGCACGGCTTTGAGTCGGTGACGAAGCACCTGGCCGAAGAATACGACCGCTACAGCAAGGTGGCGGAGGATCACGAAATCGATATCTCCGCCGCCCGCCTGCGTCGCGTTGTCGAGCACTTCGACGCCGAGGAGGAGCAGGTCAGCGCGTGGCGCAAGATCCTCGAAGGCACGACGAGCACGCTGCTCAGGCAGTCGGGATCAGCAAGCTGATCAAAGACCGGCTGGGCGCAGTTAGAGGATCTTCTCTAGTGCTGCCAGCAACCGCTTGGTAGCGGCCTCGCCGCGGATGGCAATTCGCGCGTGCTGGGGCTCGCCGAGCGCGTCGCCTTCGGCGATCAGGATGCCGGACTGTTCCAGGCGCGCGGCGAGCGGCCCGCCTGCGATTTCGGGGTGCGCGGCCCACAGGAAGTTTGCTTGGCTGTCGGTGACGTCAAAGCGGCGCTCGCGCAGCGCGGCGGCGAGATTGGGGCGCTCCTGACGGATCGTCTGGACGTGACGATCGAGTAGCTCGCGGCAGGTGCGCAGCGCCTCAAGGGCACCGGCCTGGGAGACCTCGGAGACACCGAGGTCGGGCTCGAGCTCGGCGAGCAGCTCTTGCGAGCGAGGGCTGCCGATGGCATAGCCGACGCGCAGGCCGGCGAGGCCCCAGGCCTTTGAGAAGCTGCGGAACACGAGCAGGTTGGAGTGCTTCTCGAGCAGCTGCAGCGAGTCATCGACGGGCTGGGAGTTGACGAACTCGACGAGCGACTCATCGAGTAGCACGGCGACGCCCTCGGGCACCTCGCGCAGCAGCCGGTCGAGCTCGGCGGTGGAGATGAGCTCACCGGTGGGGTCGTTGGGGTTCGCAATCGCGATCACCCGCGTGGCGGGGTCCTTGGCCTCGGCGATCAGCTCGTCGAGTCCTCCGGCGACGGGCACGGCCTGGCCGTGGGCGCGGCGCGCCATGATCGGGTAGAGCGGGTAGGAGGGCCATTTCGTCAGCAGACGCTGGCCCGGCTCGATCAGCGCTCGGGTGGCGGAGCTGAGCAGCTCGGCGGCTCCGTTACCGAGGATCACGCGGGCGTTATCGACGCCAAGGCTCTCGGCGAGCGCGTCGCGCAACTCGGTGCCGCGCACGTGCGGGTAGCGGTGCAGGCCGCGACGGGCGACGAACGTGATGGCGTTGACGATCCGCGGGTTGGGCAGCTCGGGCCAGGTGGTCTGCGAGAGGTCGAGGGTCTCGACGCGGGTGAGCGCTTTGCGGCGACGCTCGGCGGCTTCCTCGCGCAGGCCCTGGTTGACCTCCTCCTCGGACATCCCTTCGAACTGCCGGTAGTAGTCGAGCAGGCCCATGGCCGCGCCTAGATAGTCGAGTCCACGGCGGTCAGGATTTGCCGCCGCCGGGCATGGTCATCGAGCCGGGGCCGTGGATCACGACGAACCAGAAAGTGAAGACGAGCGCGCAGACGATGGCGGTGGCGCCGAACACGCGCCCGAGGGCGCCGGTGCGCTGGTCGTGGCCGGCGGCCCTGCGCACGAGAATCCAGGCGTGGTCGAGACGGCGCAGCAGTGAGAGGGCGCCGAACAGGAGCGCGAACAGGGCGATGAAGGCGACAAGGATGCCGAAGCCGACGCTGCCCGTCAGATAGTCGACCTCGGAACCAATCCACAGACAGGCGATGGGAATAGGTCCCCAGCAGAGCAGCGAGAGAACGACCATCCCGGCGAGCATGGTGTTGGCGAGTGAGCCGTCGACCCGCTGGCGCGCGTCGCTGCCGCGCTCAGGCAGCTTGCGGAAGCGGATGGGTGCGGTGCCGGGCCTGCGCCCGACGAACAGGCCCCCGGTGTCTGATGGGTCGGTGCGCATCAGCTTGTAGTTTCGCAGCTAATGACCGCGCATCCGTGCGCTCGTACCCGACACGCCGTCCAGCTAGCTCGCGTAGAGCGCGTCGAACAGCTCTGCGTATTTCTGGTTCACGATGTTTCGCTTGACCTTGAGCGTGGGCGTGAGCTCGCCGGTGGCCTGCGAGAGGTCGTGGTCGAGGATGGCGAACTTCTTGACCTGCTCGACCTGGGCGTATTTGGCGTTGGCCTGGTCGATTTCGCGCTGGATGAGCTCGCGCACCTCGGCGGCGTCGGCGGCGGTGGCGACGTCGCAGTCGCCGGGCAGCCCAACCTGTGCGGCGAGCTGGGGGAGCTCCTCCTCATCGAGCGTGATGAGTACGACTGGGTAAGGCCGGGCGTCGCCGTGCATGACGGCCTGGGAGATCCAGCGACACTGCTTGAGGTCGTTCTCGATGTTGGCGGGGGTGAGGTTCTTGCCCCCGGCGGTAATGATGATGTCCTTCTTGCGGCCGGTGATCGAGAGGTAGCCGTCCTGGTCGATCGAGCCGAGGTCGCCGGTGTGCAGCCAGCCCTCGACGACTGCGCCGAAGCTGGCGTCGGCGTTGTTGTGGTAGCCGCCAAAGATGTTGGGTCCCTTGACGAGGATCTCCCCGTCCTCGGCGATCTTCAGCTCGACGCCGGGCAGCGCGCGCCCGACGGTGCCGAACTTGTGGTTTTCAACGGTTGAGGTCGTCGCGGCGGTGGCAGTCTCGGTCATGCCGTAGCCCTCGAGCACGGGGACGCCGCAGGCCCAAAAGAATTCGAGGATCTCTTTGGCGATGGGGGCGGCGCCGCTGGTGGCGTGACGCACGCGCCCACCGAAGATGGCGCGGACGTTTTTATATAGCTCCTCGTCGGCGGCTTCGAAGGGCTTGCGCATCTCGTCGGGCACGTCTTGGCCGGCATTGATCATGTCGCGGACCTTGACGCCGAGGGCGATGGCGGCCTTGGCCTGCTCCTGCTCCTCGGGGGACTTGGACTGGATCGCGGCCTGGGCGAGCGTGTAGATCTTCTCGAAGACGCGCGGGACGGAGGGCAGGTAGGTGGGTTTGACCTCCTGCAGCTCGCCGATGATCTGTTTGGTGTCGCCGCCGAAGTAGGCGAGCGTGCCGCCAAGGTCGAAGACGGCGAGCTGGATCAAGAGCGCGAAGGAGTGGGCGAGGGGGAGGTAGAGATAGATGATCTCGTCACCCTGGATCTCACCGGCGTCGCTGACCATGTCGATGATGGCGCGGTAGTTGCCGTGCGTGAGCACGCAGCCCTTAGGCGGGCCGGTGGTGCCGGAGGTGTAGATGAAGGTGAAGGGGTCCTCGGGGCGGACGCCTGAACGGCGGGCGTCGAGCTCCTGGGGGTCGCGGGAGCGGCCGCGCTCGCGGACCTCCTCGAGCGGGATGGCGCCGAGCGCGCGGACGGCGTCGGAGGGGCCCTTGGCGATGCCGGGGTCGGGCGGGTCGATGACGACGATGGTGCGCAGGTTGGGCACGCGGTCGCGGATCGCGGCGATCTTGGCGAGCTGCTCTTCGTCCTCGCAGACGATGGCGCAGGCGTCGGAATCGGAGATGACCCAGAGGCACTCCTCGGGGGAGTTGGTCTGGTAGATGGGGACGACGGTGGCGCCAGCAGAGGTGGCGCCCATGTCGGCGTAGGACCACTCGGGGCGGGTGTTCCCGAGGATGCAGATCCGCTCGCCTGGTTCGATGCCAAGGTCGATAAAACCGAGGCCGATCTCTTGGACGACCTGGGCGAGCTGGGTGTAGCTTACGTCGTGCCAGGCTCCCTCGCGCTTGTAGCGGATGGCGGTGTTCTCACCATGCGCGGCGGCGGCGCACGGGATCAGGTCGGCAATCGTGCGCGACCCCGTTGCCGACCCTGCGGTCGACGCGGTGGCGGTGGCCTCCATCAGGACCTCTCCTCTGGTCGAAACTCTCGGGCACTCATCGCCCAGCGCTTGCTGGCCGACCAGCCCATGTTAGAGCGAGACTACGGACTTTGCGAGGTCGACGGAGATGTTTATGACTTATATGAGGACGATCCCCGAGGCGCGGGCGCGCATGGCGGGGGCAGGCGGCGGCGAGGCCGCTCAGCACCGGGCAGATGCTCGACGAGCAACTGATCGACGCGCTCGTGGCCCGCGCCGGCGGCGGCGAGCTGGTCGAAGGGAACCGCGGCCGAAGGACTGACAGTGAGCGGTGGCGCTGTGCGCGATTAGACCGGGTTGGGCACGTCGAGGAAGACGTGAGGCAGGCGGAAGGCGTCCGCTAGATACTCGCCGAGGGCTTTGATGCCGAAGGTCTCAGTGGCGTAGTGCCCCGCGGCGATCACGTGGACGGAGAGCTCGCGTGCGTTTGCCATGATGCGCTCTGAGGTTTCGCCCGTAAGCAGGGCGTCGGCTCGGCTTGCGGCGGCCTCGAAGACGTAGTCACCGCCGCTGCCGCTGACGATCGCGAGACGTGTGATCTGCTCATCCCCGGCGCCCTGGACCAGCGGAGGTTGGCTTGTAAGCGCGGCGATCCGCTCGATCAACTTGGCCAACGGCAGTCCGCGGCCAGGGAGCGTCGCGAGGAAGCCGATCGTGCGGCCACGGTGCGAGGCAAAGGGCTCCAGCTCGCCGTCTGCGTCGAGGGCCTGGGCGAGCAGGGCGTTGTTGCCCAATCTGGGGTGTGCATCGAGCGGCAAGTGGTAGGCGGCAAGCGCGAGCTGTGCATCGAAGAGGGCTTTCAACCGGTGCTTGAGGGTCGCGTCGATGGTCGTGAAGCCCGAGCCCCAAAACAGGCCGTGGTGGACGAGCAGCAGGCCAGGGCCGTGCGCGGCGGCGCGCTGAAAAAGCTCCGCGCTTGCGGAGACTCCGGTGTAGATGCGCTCGACCTGTTCGAGCCCGGGGACTTGAAGGCCGTTGGGGCCGTAGTCCTCGAATGCGTTGACTTCCAGCAGCGCGTCGGCGGCAGCAAGGATCGCAGCGGTGGCTGCAGACATGGCGCGACGATAACGGGAGGGAAGGCTCTGCGCTGTGGGCCGATCAGGGGAGATAGCTCCCGTCGATGACTTCTTTGGGCTTGTTAACGCGCAGCGGCCCTGAGCCGCCGCGCACGCACACGAAGCCGCCGGTCCCCCATTTACACGTCCACCCGCCGGAGAAGGTCCAGCTTTTTTCGGCAAATGAGGCGCCGCGCCCGATGTGATGTTCGACGCCGTGGCCTGCTCGCAGATTGCCGACGGCCGCCCGCGCTTGCGCGCAAGACAGCCCTCCGAGGGCGATCGTGACGTGGACTGGCTGGCCGTGCCCGCCTTCACGCGCGCTTCCGCACGCGCGCTCCGCGACTGCCGGCGTCGCGGTAATCAGTCCGGCACAGACGATGAATGCGGTTAGGGCGAATCGGTACATCGTTTACTCCTCTCCAGTCGGTCAGGCGAACAGACTCGTTTCACTCGCGCCTCCAACCAGCGCGATTTCGGTAACGGTTATGCGAAAGCCCGGCCCTGTTGGAGCGAGCGTGCATTCCACTCCGCTCGCAATCACTTTGCAAAGGTAGCGCCCGATGGTGCTCTGTTCCCCGACGGCGAGCGTGGGGGCCGGGGTGCCGTCGTTTCCGCCATAGCAATGAGTGTCCGCCGAGGGGTCCTCGTTTCTGCAAGCCACGACCTGCCCGCTGGGTCTAAGGATCGCTTCCTGCTTTAGAACCAAGCTGCTGCCCGAGGCCGGTTCGGCGAAGCAGCCGACTTCACCAGCGCCCTGTCCCTCGCATTCGAAGTCGCCCGTCGGCAACACCACCTTAAAGCGCTGGGGATTCACGGGGGTCGGCGCAGACCCTGAGGCTGCCACAAAGCTACCTCCGGCACGCACGAGCACAGTCCGGCCTGTGCGCAGGTCAAGCACGCTGACGACTCCGCGGGCGACTTTCACGACAGTCCCCCTGCAGGTGTCTTCGGTCAGCCAGCGCGTTCCTCGGACGGTCGCGGAGGCGTATCGGCCGCGGGTCCTGAAGTTGCCGTGCGCGTCGCCCCACAGCCGACGCGTGGCGGTGGCCTGGTGGCCGCGGACGGCGGCGCTCGCCCCGCAGCCGGCGCCGGCGAGCGTGAGCACGGTGATGCCTACACGACGTCCGCCGCGCAGGCGCGAGGCTCCTCTGGTTTGGGTAATTCGGAAGATGCCGCCGTAAAATTGCCCGGTCTCGGTGTGTCCGGCTGCGTCCCTGGCGGATCTCAGCGCCACCGTTCCATTGGTGGTGTCCAGTGTCGTGCCAAGCGGCACGCTCGCGCTGCCGCTCAGCGGCGTAAAGCTCGTGCTTCCAGGGGCCCTTAGAAGCACCGTGCCGGAGATTGCCTGCACAACGGCGGTGTGACCGAAGCTGGGAGCAGGAACAGTGGGGGCCGGAGTAGAGGCGGAACTGACAGCGGTCACGCTTGTGTTGGTGAGGAGAAATCCTTTGCCGGTCGAGCGCACCGTGCACCTGACCGCGTGCGCAAGCACGTCGCAGCGAAATCGCCCGACGTACAGCTGCGAGCCCGGCACCTCTCCCGGGCCGCCCAGCCCGCTCGGTACGGGTGCGGTCTGCGTGAGGCTGAACTGTCCATCGTCGGTCAGCTTCACGTGTTTGGACTGGTTCCAGCAATACACCCAGGCGCCGGAGGAGCTGCCTTCGTCGACCAATTGGCACGCGTATATGACCGAGCTCGGCAGCAAGACCGCCCCGCTGCGCTCGTGTCGAATCGCTGGCTCGCCTGGGTGAAAAGTCGCGGCGCGGGCAGCTGCGGTGCGACTACTCGGGGCGGGCGGGGCGGTGACGGCGGGCAGGGCGGTGACATCGCTCGTTCGCGCAGCAATCTGGCGCACCTCGAACGACGCTCCCTTCTTGTTGCACCCGCCGATCACCCCGTTCCCGAGATCCCGCTGCTCCACGGAGCTCAACGTCGAGCAGGTCCAGCCACCGGCGAATGTGACCTGACTGCAGATGCGCGTCGGGCACCTACCGGCTTTCAGCGCGCGGATGTACGAGCGCTGGGTGCGAATTGCTTCCGAGCACGAGACGTGGCCGCGCGGCAAGACGCGCCAAGACCATTCGCCCGACCCGACGACGTTGGGTGATCTCTGAATGGGACAGGCCGAGGCCGTCCTCCCTTGCGGCGAGCCCGTGGTGCTAAGAGAATCGACCCGAGCGGCTATCCGCGGGGTTGCACAGGGAACACCTCGCGCGTCGCGGCCGGCGCGTTGGGCTGAGTTCGCGCCGCAGAGTGTGGCAGCAAGCGCCGTTGGCTCGCCCGCAAGTGCCGTTGGCGAGCTCGCGAACGCGCCCGGCGCGTTCGCGGCGAGCGCAGCAACTGCGAGTCCGAGGACCGGCGCGGTCCGCCGAGCGATCTTTACGGTGACCCGAATCGAGAATCGAGAGCGTCTCATCTGGTGTCCTCCTAGAGCTTCGGCGCCGAGTAGTGAGCTTTGCGTTTTGGCACACACGTGTGGTAGACGCGCGTGCCCGTGACCTTTCGCCCCGTGCTCGCGGTCGCGGTGATCGTCAAGACGAACCTGCCCTTGGGCAGGCCGACGAGGCTGACGTAGGATCTGATGTGCGAGCGCCCGATGGTCTGCGTGCGCCGGCCATTGATCGCGATGACCGCGCCGATCCAGTTCACGTGCGGGTACGAGCGCACGTGAACGACGAAGTGTCGGCGGCTTACGCACTGCCGTACAGAGGGGAGGCTGAAAACGGCCGCGGGAGAGATCGTCGCCGATCCGTGGGGGCTCAGAGGCTTCGAGGAATGCGCAGCGCCGACGCCGCCCAGCCCGGCCCCCGAAGAGGACGCTCCGTTGCTTGTGCTGCCGATGAGCGAGCCGTTCGTAGCGCCAGTAGTCGGTGTTTCTCCCTGCGCCGGCGCACCCGGCGCGTTGGAGACCGGGTCGCTTACCCGCACGGGCGTCAGGCTTTGACCGCCACTCCCGACGCCGAGCTGGCCGCTCGAGTTCGATCCCCAGCACCAGATCGAGCCGTCGGCGAGCAGCGCGCAAGATGCCGCGCCGCCCGAGTCGACCGCAATCGCGTTGCTAAGGCCGCTAACCGTCACCGCGTAAGACGCTTCCGATTTACCGTTGCCGAGGGGGCCGTCGCCCCAGCACTCGACCAAGCCCGACGACACGGCGCAGCTCACGAAGTCACCGGCACCCACACTGCTCGCGCCGGTGAGGCCGCTTACGAGGCGAGGTGTCGCGCTGATGACCGTGGGACTCCCCGTGTCGCCGAGCTCGCCGAAGGAGTCGAAGCCCCAGCATTCACCTCCGCCGCCGGACAGGATCGCGCATGCGAAGTCGAGTCCTGCGCTGAGGGCGACAGCGCCTTTCACACCGACGACGCTCACAGGCGTGACGCTGGAGGCGTTTTCGTCGTTGCCGAGTTGGCCATCCGCGCCTCGTCCCCAGCATCTCGCTTCACCCCCCGACACAAGCGCACAGGTGAATTCGCCGCCGGCGCTGAGAGCCAGCGCGTCGGTCAGGCCAGTGACAGGGACAGGTGTCGGCACGCGCATCGTAGAGCTGAATGCGTTCGTGGCGTTGCCTAGCTCGCCCTGGTAATTGGAGCCCCAGCACTCCACGGAGCCCCCTGAGATCAACGCGCACGTGTGGTATTCACCAGCCGCGACGGCGACCGCTCCGCTCACACCGCCGACCCGGACGGGGGTGGAGCTGTCTTTCGTGGTGCCGTCACCAAGCTGGCCCCAGCTGTTCCATCCCCAGCACTCGACCGAGCCATCTTGCAGCACCGCGCAAGCGTGAGCGTAGCCGGCGCTGACAGAGATTGCGCTCCCGATGCCGCTTACGAGAACGGGCTTGGAGCTACCCGTATTGGTGCCGTTGCCAAGCTCGCCGAGCCCGCCGTAGCCCCAGCACTCGACCGAGCCACCCTGAAGCACCGCGCAGGCAAAGTCGCGCCCAACGCTGATCCCCACTGCGGGGGTCGCGTTAGCGCTCGCGGGAGCGATGCCGAGCAGCAGCGTCGCGAGGGTAACGAGCAATAGCCCCACCCTCGTCGGTCCTCTTTCACGCTTCCTACCGAGTCTCACGGCTCTCCCCCCTTTTCTCTCTTGCATCGGATAAACACATCTTCCGCAATCGCCATTCCCCCTGCAAGCAACCAAGGGGTAGTCGGGCGTTACCAAGCCGTGGGTGAAGTGAGCGGCGCCGAAGTCCCCGGGAGGTAACACAGCTCGACACCTTGGGCTGCTGGTCGCGGCGCCCTGTGGCGCGGATGCTGTTGCCAACACACACACCAGCAAGGGGGCAGAGCAATGGGCACGACACCGAACCAAACACAACGGGATCACGATTTGCACACGCAAGCTGCCGGCCCGTCCGGCACGGGCGCGGCGGCGCCGTCCGGCACGCGCTGGCCGCTTCGGGTCGGGGCGGCGCTCGCGCTCAGCGTGGCGATTATCGCCGGGCTGTTCGTAGCGATAAGCGACGGCTTCGGCTCGACGAGGACGACGACGATCACCGATGCTTCCGCTCGCGGCGAAGCGGCGCAGGGTCAGGGCGGGGCCGTCTCGGTCGCCGTGACCGCACCGACGAGCGATAGCGTGATCGCCGCGGACAAGGTGACCGTGCGGGGCACGGTAAGCCCAGCGAACGCGGTTGTCCAGGTTCAGGGCCACACAGCCGCCGTCGGCAACGGCGTGTTCACGGGCACCGCGAGTCTGCACGGCGGGAAGACGACTATCGACGTGATCGCCAGCGCCCCGGGTCGCGCTCCTGGCTCGACGAGGATCGTCGTTGCCCGCCAGCCCAACGCCCATGCAACGAGGAGCAGTAACCCGGTCGCGGTGATCGTGAGCCCGCAGGCTGTCCCGAACAGCGGCGGCACGGGCCAGTCCAGCTGCGGCGATGCTCTGTCCGTCGGTCCCAACACCTCGTGCGCGTTTGCTGAAAATGTGCGTGCGGCCTACGCGAGCTCAGGACCGGGTGATGTGAGCGCCTACAGCCCCGTCACCAACGAGACGTACGTGATGAACTGCTCGGATGGCTCTTACGTAGTGTGCACCGGCGCGGACGACGCCTCGGTCTACTTCCCGAGCGGCTCGGCGGGTGCGGCCTATCAGCAGCCGCGCAGCTACGGTCAGAGCGCGCCGTACACGGCAGGCGCGCTTCCGGGGGAGTCCTGCGGCGAGGGCCTTGCGGTTGGCGCACACACGAGCTGCTCCTTTGCCGAGAACGTTCGCTCGGCCTACGAGGAGAGCGGTCCGGGAGATGTGATCGCGTACAGCCCCGTCACGAACAGGACATACACGATGAGCTGCGCAGACAGCTCGCCGGTGGTGTGCACAGGCGGCAAGAACGCCACCGTCTACATCGGTTGATAAGCGGTCGGCTCATGACCCCCGGTCAATCGCCTGCAACGACGTCCGCCCCGGCGCTGCCCTCGCCGGGCGCGGACGTGGCGCAGCCAATGCGCATCTGCAATCCTGGGCTTTGCCCGATCCGCCGAATCGGCACGGCGGGGCGGCTTTCCAGGCGAGGACCGATGGCGCTTCGGCTCAATAAAGACAGCGACCCGCTTGCCCCTCACTCACGCTCGCCCAGCGACCTGAAGGAGCTGCTCGCGGCCGAACGTGCCGGCAAGCCGTTCCTTGTCTTCAGAGATCCCGACGGGAAGCTCGGCGTGTTCATGCCCGGCCATGGCGGAAGCTCGCGAACAATCGGACGTCGGCCCGAGATGGATCTGTCGATCGCCTGGGACGGCGAGGTGTCCGGTTTGCACGCGGAGCTCCACGACCTCAGCGGTGAGTGGACGATCGTCGACGACGGGCTCTCCACGAACGGGACGTTCGTTAATGATCAGCGAGTCGGCGGGCGCCAGCGTCTACGCGACGAAGACCGGATCCGCATGGGGCGCACGGTCCTTGTTTACAAGGCAGGTGGAGCGACCCCTGTGCAGGAGACCATCGCTGCTGGCGAAGGACCGGCTCTTGCGCAGCTCACCGACACCCAGCGCGGTGTCCTGATCGCCCTATGCCGTCCCTACGGCGACGGGTCGGCGTTCCCCACGCCAGCCTCTAACCAGAAGATCGCCGAAGAGGTCTTCCTGAGCGTCGACGCGGTGAAGATGCACCTGCGCCGTTTGTTCGCGACCTTCGAGCTCACGGAGGTGCCGCAAAACGAGAAGCGAGCCAGGCTTGCTGAATGCGTGCTGCAGTTCGGCCTGATCTCGGAGCGAGATCTGCGCTGAGCAAACGATCGGTCCGAGCACGGCTCAGGCGCGCGCGACGTTCATTCTGAGATTGCCGTCGGGGGTGAGCTCTCGCTGCGCTCGCGCGTCGGCGACTCCGTAGCTGTGGCCTGCACCTCGTGGACTCCGAGCGATCGCGCGCACGCGCTCGCGAGATCGGCAGCGGTGCGGAAGCGCGCGGTGGGGTCCTTTCCCATCCCGCGCGCTATCACCTCATCGATCGCCTTGGGCAAGCCCGGCCGCCGAGTGCTTGCGGCAGGAGGGAGGGCGTTCACGTGGGCCCATAGCTTTGCGGCGTCGTTGTCACGCGGGAAAGGGATATTTCCGGTCAAGCAGTGAAACAGCACGCACGCGAGCGCGTAGATGTCGGCGCTCGCGCCGAGCACCTCGCCGCGGATTTGCTCGGGGGCGAGATAGTCGAGGGTCCCGACCCACTGGCCGGCTTGAGTCATGCCGTCCTCGGCGCTCACCTGCTTAGCGACGCCGAAGTCGGTGAGATATAGGTGCTCAGGCTCGTCGAGCGTCAGCAGCACGTTCGCGGGCTTTACGTCGCGATGCACGAGACCGTGCGCGTGCGCGGCATCGAGCGCGCCTGCGAGCTGCGTGATGAGGCGCGCCGTCCTTGCAGGGGCGAGCGGCCCGTCTCGCGCGAGGGTCTCGGCGAGATCCGTACCTTCGACCAGGCGCATCGCGATGAACAGGAGTCCATCGTCATCGCCGGCCTCATAAACGGGAATCACGTTGGGGTGCTCGATCGAGGCCGCAAGTTGCGACTCGCGTTCGAAGCGCCCGCGAAACACGGGCTCGTCGGCTCGCTCGGTGGCGATCAGCTTGATCGCGACGGGCCGGTTGAGCGCGAGCTGGGTGGCGCGGTAGACGACGCCCATCCCTCCGCGCGCGATCGCTGATTCGATTCGGTAGCCGGCGATGATCGCGGTTGGCTCGAGCGGGCGAGGGCCTGCGGGAGCTCCCAAGATCTCGTCCACGACCGCAGTCGCGTCGGCGGCAAAAAGCGCCCTCAAACGCTGTCGCTCGCGGCTGTCGGCCCACATTCCGACGAGCACTGTTCCGCCTGTGGATAGCAGCAGCGATGCCGCCGGATCGCTGTAGTCGAGCACGGTGCCTGCGTCGAACACAAGTTGTGAGGCGAGTGACCACAGAGCCAGCAGGCCGGCCCCGGTAAGCGCGACGCCGAGCGTGCCGAGGCGCAGTCCCCCCGCCCACACGAGCAGCGCGAGGAGCACGATCAGTAGGACAGTCGCTGCGCTGGAGCAATAGCGCAGCGGGATCCCGGCAAGCACGGTCGCAGTCTCGTTCGCGACGACTTCGGGGCCGGCCATCGGCGCGGAGGACATCGGCGTCTGATGTAGATCCTGAAGCGACGGCGCCGAGGAGCCAACCACCACGATCTTGCCTGCGAACAAGCTCGGCGAGAACTGGCGGGCGTAGACGCGCGAGTAAGAGATCGAGGAAAAGGTCCCCGGGCCCCCGGCATAGTCGATCGGCACGCGTGCGCGTGGGCCGCCGAACAGCGAGGCCGGGACCGCGCGATGCGTCGCGACTTCTGCCGCAACGACGCCAAATGAGCGCAAGCCTTCGACGGAGTACTGCATATTGCGCAGGACGCCGTCGCTATCGGGCGTCACGTTCGTGTTGCCGACGCGCGCTCTGGCAGCACGCAGCGCTTCGGCGCCACCCAATACGTCGGTGCTGCCGTGGGCGCCGACTTCGGTTGTGCTCAAAACGACGTCGCCGGCGCGTCCAACGGCTTCGATCAGCGCATTGTCGTCGAGGGCATCGGTTGGCTCGGTGAACTGGACGTCGAATGCGATGGCTCGCGCGCGCGAGCCTGCGAGCTGTTCGATCACGCGCGCGTGGTAGCGGCGAGGAAACGGCCATTGCGCGGGCATCTTCCTCTGCCGGAAGTAGTCGAAGGTCGCGGGGTCGACGGTCACGAGCACGATGCCCTTCGTGCGCTCGCGCTGCGTGCCACGAATCTGGTAGCGCGCGTCGATCGTCTGCTGCTCCGGACGGCGCAGGAGGTCGGTCTCGTGAGCAAGGGACGCCAGCCCCGCGGCGAGCAGGGCGACCACGAGAAGCAAAGCCCCTCTGCGTCTTTGCTGTAGCGCTTCGCGCATCAGGCCAGACCTGATCGAGGCGGCATCCTATGGGTTGGGCTAGGCGCGGCGCGTTGTGATCTGGACGCGCCGAAGAGGCCAAGGCGCATGGGCAGGAGTGCCGCGGTCAGTCGCGTCAGGGATGTACCAGCAGGGCGTGGGGAGCGCGCACGAGCACGTTGCGATCCTGAGGAACGTTGTGAACGCTGACGATGCCTCGAGCCACGCGCACAATTGTGCCCGCGCAGGTGTCCTCAGTCAGCCATCGCGTGCCTCTCACGGTCGCGGAGGCGTAGCGTCCTTCGGTGCGGAAGTCCCCTTTGGCTTCCCCCCAAAGCCGACGACCTGACTGGTGCGTGGTGCGGCGCGCGGCGGCGGCGTTGCTGGCGCGCTTTGCCGAGCAGACGGGCAGTGGACCTGCGAGCACAAGAACTGTGAGCAGCACCGACTTTCCGTGCTTCACTGGCGAGCGTGCGAGCGCCTGCTCCACTCGGAATACGCCGCCGGAGAAGAGCCCCGACTCGGTTTCTCCCTCCGAGTTCTTCGCGGATGTCAGCTTAACCGTTCCTTTGCTGGCGTCGATCAGCGTTCCGAGCGGGATCGAGATCGTCGCGCCGAGCGGCGCGTAGGAGTTCGAGCCGGGGACTTTGATCAGGACCGAGCCGTTCGCGGGCCCGACGTCCGCGGTAGCTTTGGCGACGGGCGCAGCAGGTTCGGCGACCGCAGCGCCGCCAGTCGTTTTCGTGCCCGCTACCCCGCCGCGGGGGGCGGGCGCGCCGGGACTCGCTTCGCCCCCGCTCGGCGGGGCGGGCGTCGTGGGCGGCGCGCTGCTGGTGATGCTGCCCGCCTGAAGAAATACAGCGCTGTCGAGCGCTTCGTCGAGTGCGTCGGCGATCACGAGCTTCATGTGGTTCTCGACGCCGGGTTCGACACTCGCGGAACATGTGAGCACGGTCGTCAGGCCGTCAAGCTGTGAATCAATCGGCGGCGGCTGACCCACATTGTTCCGGAAGTATTCCGGGTGCGCCGATGCGATTTCACTGGTGTCGCTGCCATCGTTCACCGTGTCGACGGACACCGGTTCGCTCGTCCCGGGCACGAGTGCGCAGTTGCTCCCGTTTACGAACAGCGCGAACCCGTCGTTGAAGGCGTTGACAAAGTCGTCGTACTCCTCGGAGCCGAACACATAGTTCAGCTGCAAAGTCGAGCCGGCGGGGACGAAGTCGAATTCGAGCGCCGCGGCGTCGTGGGTTTCGATCCCGAGCATGCTTGTCAGTTCGGGATCGCCCACTTCGCCGAACTGCGTGCTGTCGGAGTCCGACGTGCCTTCGCCGCCCTCCTGGCAGTTGTTAGGCCCCTCGACGCCGACCGAGCAGGGTTCGTCTTCTGGGTAGGTCTCGACCTTTCCGCTGCTGAGCACGACGCCAGATTCGAAGCCAATGCTCGAGGCGCCGTTGACGAAGGTACCCGCGGCGCGCGGCGAGCCCTTGTACGCAACGTTCGACACGCTCACGCCGGCGCCGACGAGGGACTGGGCCAGGGCGGCAGGCGTCGCTCCGCTGTTGAGGTCATTCACCGATACGCCGCTCGCGAAGCTGACGGCGCAGCAGGACAGCGCGATCGCTGAAGCGAGCGCCAGGACCGCACAGACCTGTCGCATCGACGGCGATCTTTCATCTCTTCCATGCTCAGCTGTGCGTGTCCTGCTGAGTTCCATGCCCGGCTCCGGAGACCCCCGATCGATGTGTCCGTGCACTCCCCATTGGATTCACCGAAAAGCGGAATCGTGCTGGAGAGAGCGATAGAGACTACCGATTGGCGTTTTTTGTGCAGCCGCGGTCAGGGGGGCGGGTTGCCGCGTCTCAGCCGACCGTGGGTGATGGCGGGCAGCCGCCCGCAGCGGCGAGTCGGTGGCGGTAGATCTGCATGTCGGCATGGTCGAAGTCAGAATGGGTTTGCGTGCGCAACGCGGGCACGTCCTCGCGGTGGTAGGGACTGGCAAGGCTCTCGTTGTGCCCAATCACGTTCTTGATCGCGATGTGGTAGCGGCACCTCAGCCAGCGCACGAGGGCGATGCTCGCGCGGGCCTGCGCCGGGTCATCGAGAACTTCACGATCACTGTCGCCGACGTGCTCGATACCGATCGCGGTCCAGTTAAGCCCGACGGTGTGACGGCACATGATCCCGAGGGGCACGAGCTGATGTATGCCGCCCGACTTGTCAATCACGAAGTGAGCGCACGTATTAGGGAGCTCGTGCAACTCTGGGTCGGGCGTGTCGGGGGCGAAAGTGTTGTACGTCGCCTGAAAAGTGGGGGTCTCGGTGAAGTGGATCACGATCACGTGTGGGTCGATGAGCCTGTAAGTCGGCGCCATGAAACTGCCGTAGTGACGACGGGAATAGGCGACCATCTGCTGCTTGCGTTCGGCGCCGAACGGGATTGGATCCCAGATGATGCGCGGCCTGGGAACTGCCTTGAGTCGTGGGGTGGCGGGTTCGGTGGTCCCGGTGCTCGTGTCTTGCGGTGCCGGCGGCGCCGTCGTGGGTGCGCTTGCGCTGCTGAGTGCTGCGGCGGTCGCGGGCTGGGTCACGGTGACGGTCGTGGTCGTACCGCAGCCGATCACGGCCCAGGCGGCGGTGAGGAGCAGCGCGAGCAGGGCCCCAGACCGCGGCACGGGAAGCACGTGATTACCGCGCGCAACCAGCGCTCGCGCCTGCCGAGGGGCGGAGGTGGCGGCTGAGCCAGGAGGCGGTGCGCGTGAGCATTTCGGTGCCGACGCTGAAGGAGGGCGCGACCGCGACAATCGCGACGGCGACGCCGCGCGAGCTCGTGGGGTCGACGATGCCGGACTGGCGCACTAGGTAGCCACCGCGCTCGGGTCCCCAGCCGCCCTTAAACGCGACGGAACTGAACCCCGCGGAGCCGAGGCCCCAGCTCTCGGACGGCACGATGCGCTGCATTAGTCCGAGCACGTAGCTCGTCTGGGTGGACGGCAATAGGCAGCCGAGGGCTAGCGAGCGAAAGAAGCGAGCGGCCTCGTCGGGGCTCCACTCGGTCTGCCCAAAGGTCGTGACGGCGCCCGCGGGGGGTGGTGCAGTGGCGACGGTCGTCGCTGTGTCCCCGCCGAGACGAAGGACTCTTTCCATGTAGCGGCTGGCGCCGGCGAGACCGCCCTCGAGCCGCTCGAGGTCGGAAAAGAGCGCGAGCACGGATTCGTTGCTGGATTCGGTGATCGCCGACTGTGCCCACGAGCGCTCCTGTGCGGTCAGGCCGCTCGCGCCGCGCGCGCGCAGGAGCGATACGAGCACGGGGACCTTCGTCGTGCTCCAGCCGTGCGCCGGTTCGTCGCCTCCGAGGGTCACGCTTGCGGAGGCGGAGAAAGGAAGAACGGCAAGCTCGACGTGTCCGGACATCGAGGCCGCGAGGCGCCGGAAGGAGCCTTCAGCGCCGGCGTCGAGCACTCCGCTGTTAGCTCCGGTGTGCGTCGCAGTTGAGGAGGAGGGTGAGGTGCGCTTGCCTTCGGCGGCGGCGAGCTCGGCCTTCACGCGTTCGAGGCTGGGCGCACCCGGTGCGGCGGGGTATTCGCCGGAGGGGGCAGGCTTAGTAGGGGCAGCCTCAGTGGGAGCGTCGTGCACTTTGGCGGCGACGTGCACGACGACGACGTTGTGGCGGCGGTTCAGCAGGTAGACGGTCGCGACGGCGCCGACGATGATCAAGCCCAGCGCGGCAGCGGCGATCGCGCGACGACGCCTCACCCTACGGCGACGCTCAGGGAAATGATCCTGCGGCTGGTTCATGGGGATCCAGGCTATCCGGCCGCCCCCACGCCCGGTCGCACGGCGCTAGGGAAAGTAGACGGAGGCGTTGTTGCCCCCGGTGCAGACGACCGGCCTCGTGGAGCCGCATGTCATCGAGTAGGTCTTTTCGGTGACGGGGCTATAGATTTCGTAGGTCCCGGGGCCGTTTTCGTCGTACTTCTCACGAACGTTCTGGGCAAACTCGCAGGTCGTATCCGGTCCGACGGTGAGCTGATCGCCGCAAGCGCTCTGGCTGTTGCTCTGTCCCGGTGCCTCGTGAGCGACGTTCGGCGTTGCACCGGAGCCCGATACTTTCGTGCCTACACGTGGGGCGTTTGCTCCCTGCTGCACGACCACGACGCTTGTCGACCCCGGCGTCTCGCCGGCGGCGCTTCCGATCACGTCGATCGTCGTCCGGCCTCCGTGGAGTTCGGCCGCCGCAGTGAAGACGCCATTCCCGACTGCGGCTGGCTTGCCTTGAACTTGGACAGTCGCCGTGGGCGGGGAGACGGTGCCCCGGATCGTGACGCTGTTGCCGGCGATCACGCTCCCGCTAGTCGGCGAGGTGACCGCGACGCTTACCTCGCCGCCGGTCGTCGTGGTCGTCGTCGTGCTGCTGCCGCATCCCGCGACGCTTAGCGCGATGAGCAGCGCTCCCACGGCCCCCATCGCTCTCAGAGGACCGATCCCCCAGCGCATGGGCGGGAACATACCACTGCCCAGAATTCGGCGGTGCTTGGCCGAGAGGCTGTGCGGATTGCTTGTCGCTTGCGCTACGGGGGGACGTCCGGACCCGATGTCCATGACTCGCCTAGGGAGTCGATGCTCCGGGCGAGGCGAGCTCTGTCGCTGTGGAATACTGCGAGGCGCATCGGGGCGTGGCGCAGCCTGGTAGCGCGCACCGTTCGGGTCGGTGAGGTCCCCGGTTCAAATCCGGGCGCCCCGATATTCCGCATGTTCGCGAACAGCCGCGAATATTGGCGAAGAGGCGCGAAAATGCTGACCGGCGCGGGGACGGTATTCGTAGGTTTTCGCGGCTGTTCGTGGGACTTGCGACCGCAGAGGGGTCGCAGCAGCCGCCGAAATGGACCGCAGAGGGACCACATCTCTGCCTGCGCAGAGCTTCTGCAGCTGTTCCGCGCGTGCGCCTGGCTTGGTCTCGGGCGATGCAGCAGTTCCTTTTCTCCAGCCGCACGCGGAGCCGCGGCTCGGGTCCGAGCTGCTCATCGCTGCGGGAGGTCTGAGCGCCGAGCGATGGCGCGTTCGATTACCCACCGCACACACGCAACAGACTGATGCTGCTGCCATCGCCCTACTTGCGGTCTCGCCGCTGCGTTCCAGCAGTCGCCATCTGGCCGCAGCCCTCGGTCTCCTATTAGCCTAGGACGGCACGCAACGTCTATTTGGACGAATAGTTATGATTGCGGCGAAGTTCTCCTACGTCGAATCGCACCCGGAGGCATTTGGTGACGAACATCGAGGTCACCACTGAGCTAATCACGGAAGGGCTAGGGGCGTTCGATGAACTCGAGTTCCTTGGAAAAGGGGAGTTTGGGACTACTTATCGCGCCTTGCGTGGCGAGCGGGAGGTCGCACTGAAGGTCATCCACCGGCTCGACATGCCACACCATCTCTGGGATCGGGAGATTGCTTCACTTCGGAGCGCTGAGCACCCAAACGTCGTGGGGTTCTACGACGCTGGAGGCTTTATCGCTTCAGGCAAAAAGATTTTGTTCCTTGAATGCGAGTACATCGCAGGCGGGTCTGTTGCGAATCATCTAGAGGGTCCGAGACCAGATGGCGAACAGCTGCGCCAGTTGTTGACGGGCCTCCTTGCGGGTATTGGGGAAATTCATGATCTCGGGATCATCCACCGCGATATTAAGCCAGCCAACGTTGCGCTTCGGGACGCAAGGTGGGGTAGTCCAGTGCTGCTTGACTTCGGCCTCGCCAAGGTCCTTGATATGTCCACCCATACGATGATCGGACAGATGGTGGGCACGACTCGATACATGGCGCCTGAGCAGCTTCGAGGCAAGCCCGCAAGAACACGAAGCGATCTATTCGCAGTCGGAGTAGTCGTCTACGAGGCGGGGACGGGAAAGCATCCTTTCCTCGACACAGGTGCAACGACGGTTCAGACGCTTTACGACCGGATTGCCTCTGGACCGCCAGCCGATCCTCGGGACGAACCCAACTGGCCCGACGATGTGGCGGAAGTTGTTATGCGGATCCTCTCCGCCGAGCCTCATGAACGGCTGAGTGTGAATCGTGCGATGCGTGATTTGGAACGCGCATGATGCCGGACGTCGCGCACGGATTCCAGCTTCATCAGTCTCGGGAGGCATATACCGCAGTGACCGAGATACTTGAGAAGCTCGCGTCAACGCAGCCGGACTGGCGCGTCGGCGCAACTATGCATCTTCCTCGGCAACAGCTTTCCTACTGGTCGCAGGTCTCCGACGAGTGGACCTCGCTAGCTGCGTTCCTTGTTGCGGACCCCGAGAGTCCCCGACTCGATCTGTCCTATGACGAGCGGGGCCGAGGCCGAGATGACTACGACTACCTTGGGGAGAGCGAGCCAGCAGCCAACGTAGAGCGGTTCGTGAGCAACGTTTTGCAGGCGCAGCGTTACGCGAACGCGACGGTGCTGGTCTCGCCCTGGATGCTCCACGGTACAAGTCAGACTGAGCACGAGCTTTCAACAACAATTCGTTTCGCTGAGGTCGCGCTTGCGCAAGCCTCCGATGAGCACCTGCTCATGGGAATCGAGGCGACGGAAGGCGTATTTGCTAACAACGAAGCGCGCAACGCGATGATCAATGAGCTCGTCGAGGGACCGGAGCTTCCGATGTATCTGCGCATGCGTGTCAACCCGCCGGCTGGGTATATGCCTTACCAAGATGGCGACGCGCTCTCCGGGCTCCGCGAGGTTGTGCGGTCATTGGATAGCAACGATCGTCCCGTGGCCTTGCCTCAAAGCGGTTTGGCAGGCTGGCTTATGTGCGCATTTGGTGCACGCTCGTTTGGCGCTGGCATCGCAGGTTCGATGCAGCGCACCGCCGCGCCGGCAAAAGGTGGGGGCGGCCTACCGCCCCTGCACTGGTACTTCCTGCCTCAGATGCTCGGGTTCGTGCTCGCAGAGGAGGTCGAGGATCTCGCCGAGCTTGACGGCTTTAACGTTTGCGACTGTCCTTACTGCGACGAAGAACTGCCTGGCGAGGGAGCGAGCTTCGACTCTACAGAAGCCGGACGTCATTTCATCTGGTGGTGTGCACGGCTCGCTTCCGAACTCGATCCTGGTGATCCTGCGCGGAGCATCAATGAACGGGTTAACGCAGCATTGGAGTTCTCCAGCGTAGTCCGTGATGCTGGTATTCAGCTCGACTACCGATCACGGCCGACACATCTCCCGGTTTGGCGGGACGTGCTAGACGGCTAGCCCCGTGGGCTTGCGTGAGTGCGAGTCAGTTCGATCAGTAGCTCGGCATCCGCGCCACTAACGACAGGCTCTGACTCGCGCGACAGTCGATGACCGTGTGGGAGGCGACGCTCCGGTCGGTCCTTCGCGGGCTGACCGAGGAGCCGCGCCAGCGCGCGCTCGCCCATCAGCGCTGCTTCAAGACGATTGGCACGACGTCTCGCATGGGACCGAGTCACCAAGTCCCACCTATCGGGGCTTAGCTGAATCAGGCCAATACCAGCCTGTGCGTACGGCGAATGCATGGCGCGAAAACGCTGCGCGGATCGACTGTCGAACGCTACGTATGTTTCCTCTGCCCAAACACGATGAGCGCGAGCTTGCGCGAGTGCTGTGCGTGGATTATCACGCTTGGCCTCGAACGAGATGACGCGCTGCGCGATTGCGCGCTTTGGGGCAAGGCGTTTATACGCATTAGGACCGTCTCGCGCGATAAATCCATCGTGCGAGAGGGTGCGAAGGATTCGTCTCACGTTGTTCGGTTCCATCCTGACTGCTCGGGCAACGGCGGTGACACCCGTTCGGCGATCGGGTCTAACGGCACCGAGAATTCTTAGCTCCGCGAGTCCCATAGGTCGTAGCCACCCACCCTCCAACCGCTCGCGGAAGACATCGATGTCCAGCCGAACTAGCACGAGGTCTGCAATGCGACTATGCATGAGTTGCTCCTCGAGCATCACCCATGTTCGAGACGGGTTACGCTCGGTCCAGAGTGCCGACGCTGCCTTGCGCAAGATCGGCAGCATTTCAGCCTCGGTCTTGAAGCTGGAGGCGCGGGTTGTGTCTTTGGGCTGAAGTGAGACATGACCTGCAAACGATCTGGTCCCGAGGATTCGTGCCAGCTCGTTCACGGCCAGCTCCAGTCGGTCGCACGCGATGTGGAGGGCGGTCTTGGCGCTGCCGCGGTCGTCTTGGCTCTGGGTCGTTTGGGGCACCGTCCGCACCATACTTCCGATGCCTCCCGATGCCCGGACACCCGCTGTCAGGATCGCAGCGCAGACGGTCCGTCATGCTTTAGCGCAAGCACTTGCCTGTCTCTAGGGCGTCGATGTACCTCCCGGAGGAGCGTGCATCCAGTCCATGCGAGGCCAGTCAGTCGCGCCACTCGGCGTGCAGCTCGTCGAGGTACTTAGTGGGGTAGATAGAACTGTCGAGCCTGCCTGTCGCCGTGAGGAGACGAGCACGTCGGCTGTCGCGTTTCCGCCGATCAGCGGCGCCGAGCAGCTCGTGACGGACCGCCGTGCGGACCAACTCGGCCTCACTAATCCCTCGCTCCTTCGCCGCCTGCTGGATTTCCTGATGAAGCTCGTCAGGCAGATCGATTGTCGTCTGGATCACGATCGGAGCCTAAGCGCGGATCTTCTCAGCGAACCGCTCGCGTGCTGCCTGGCGCGACACGCCGAGCGCGATCCCGACTTCGCCCCACGACCTACCGTTGGCACGCGCGCGAGCAACCAGCTCGCGGACACGAGCCTCGCCGGCGCGGACACTGTCAACGGCCTCTGCGAGCGTGCGCAGGTCGGTCGTATCGTCCATGCGGGCGTCGGACGGATCGAACTCCTCGGCGAGCCTCGCTACTCGCTGAATCTCCTGGTCGGTGTGCATGCCTTTTGCTCCAGTCATCGGTGAGGCAGGTATTGAGGCCGAGCCCGCATCGCGTGGACAATCACCGGATCGTCGGTGTCGATGCCCAGTAGGCCGATCTCCAGCAGGTCGCCGTCGGGCGGGACCGACGCGCATCATGAAGTCCTCGTCCAGTTGCCACTGTGCAATGGGGTTGCGAACCGCGTGGAACATGTCGTCGTCTGCGATGCCGTGCTTTCGAGCGGTCTGCGCGATGCGCACGGAATGACAAGATACTTTGTCAGGCCTGACCCGTCAAGGAACCTTGTCAAACAACGTTGGACGCACATGTGCTGGAGACCACCGGGAGACCGCAGCAAGGCCAAAAACGGCTCTAGAAAGCCAACCTGAACCGGCCGCCCCGACCATTTCGTTCCTAATGGAACCAACGACCCAAGCCGCCGATCCCGTCAAGGGGTCGGCGGCTGTTTCGTGTGGCTGCGCCTCCATTCGGGCCAGTTCGTCCCGCAGGCTGACCACATCGGCAAACGGCTGGGCCAGCTGGCTCCGGGTGTAGATGACCGGCTCGTCGTCGGCTTCCACCCAGACAGTCTCGAACAGGGCTTGGTTCATGAGCCGCCGGATCGATGGGCTAGCTCGTAGGTAGAGGTCGTGCAGGTCATAGCTGACCAGCTTCAGCGTCAGGCTGATGAAACCCTGTAGCTCGTCATGGCGCAGGCTGAGCCGATCAATGATGCCCTGGGCGTCGGCCCGCTCGGCCTTGATCCGCTCAGCTTCTTCGTGGAACAACTCGTCGGAGACGTCGTCCTGGTAGTGCTTGGCTAGCAGCTTCTTCTCTTGCTCTTTGAGCCCAGCCAGCACGCCATCGCAGCGATCCAGCTCTTGTTGGCTGGTGTCGGCGAGACTGGCCAGCCGCTGCTCGATCAGGGCGGCGACCCGTTCATGCTCGTCTGCCCTCAGCGTGATACGCCGGTACTCGTCCTCGATCAGGCCCGCGATCGTCTCGGCCCGGCGGTAACCGCCCTGGCAGTCACCTTTCATCCCCGGCGCGCAGACGAAATATTCGTACGTGCCGCCGTTGCCTTTGTTGCGCGAATAGGTCAGTCGCTGCTCGCAGTAGCCGCACCGCAATGACCCCTTCAGATAATGCTGGTGCTTGCGATCGCGCTCCCCGGCCGCGTTGTGGGCTTTGAGCACCGCTTGTACCTGCTCGAACAGTTCCTCGTCAATAATTTTCTCGTGTCGGCCCGGATAGACCTTGCCCTTATGGGGCACCTTGCCCGCGTAAGCCGCGTTCGACAGCAGCTCGTGGATACGTCCCTGACTCAGCGGGCGCGGTGCGTAGCGGCTGTTTCCCCGGGAGCGCAAGCCGCGCGCCGCCAGCAGTGTCTCCATATCGGCCAGTGAGTAGAGGCCGGTGGCGTACGTCTCGAAGGCCCAGGCAATGAGCGGGGCACGCTGCCTGTCCACCACAATGATCCGCACCTCACCGCCACCCGGCAGCGGCTCGCCCTTGTTCACGTAGCCGAGTGGGGCATAGCCGGGAAAGCCGCCGACTTCGACCTTGCGCTTGATACCGCGACTGGCCTCCTCAGAGATTTCGATCCGTCGCCCGGCCGCCACTGCCGCCATAACACCCTCCACGACGATGCCGTGAGAGCCGTCGCCGCCGATTGGCTCCTTGACTGAGATAAGCGTGGCACCGGCTCGGTTGATCATGCCGCGCGCGACCCAGTGATCCTCTTGGTTACGTGCCCAACGCGACACGCTCCAGACAATTACGTAGTCAATGTCCTGTTTGTCGCGAATATCCGCGATCATCTGCCGAAACACTTTGCGCTTGTGGATAAAGCCACCTGAAAAGCCCGGCTCGATGTACTCCCGGACAATCTCAGCGTCCAGGCTGTGCGCCTTTCGCGTAGCGGCCTCCCGCTGAGCAGGCAGGGAAAGACCCTCCGGGTCATAGTCGGTCTTGACCTGGCTCGGCGAGCTGACGCGCAGCAGCAGGGCGGCGCGCATTGTTCTTGCGCTCATGTCCAAGCCTCCGGCTCGACACCCAGGCAGCGCGGTGTCGGTTCACTCAGTCCCAGTTGATCGAGGCGCACCCGCATAGCAGCCCGCGAGACGTGGTAACGCGCACTCAACCGTTCGACGCTGCGGCGCCCCTGGCGCCAGTCGCTGAGTAGCCACCGCTTCGGCATCAGCAGGCAACCGGCGAAGTAGTCGCAGATACGCTCGGCGCGTGTGTAAGCGCTGTTGTGGCCGAGCGCGGGATACAGCCGCCGAACGAACGGGTCATCGAGAATATGTTTCAGTTCGTGGGCGAGTGAAAACCGTTGGCGAACTTTTGGCTCATCGCGCCGCAGCAGGATGACCCAGCCATTCGGCGTGTGGGTCGTCAGGCCCGACACCTTGAAGCTGCTTTGACGCCCCACGTTCAAGAGCGGCAGCTCGGCCAGCAGCACCTCAGGCACCGCGGGCTGGCGCAGACGGAGTTCATCGAGGAGGCGCATCGCCTGATGCTCGGCGAGGGCGCGCGCCTCGCTCGGGCTGAGACTCCTCGGCGGGGTCAGTGCGCGCAGTCGCTCCAACCAGCCGCGCTGGTACTGCTCCGGTTCACTGATTGCAGTTGTACTCACGCTGATTGCTCCCTCCTTTCATACTTCTTGTGAATCCGCTGGATGGCGGCTTCGATCTCGGCGATCTCCTCGGGACTGGCCTTTTCCTTGCTGCGGAAGTAGGTATGCACGCTCGGCAGGCTGTCGGCCAGGTAGTTATGTGTGGCTCGGTCGATACGCACCGGGTCGATCGCCAGCACCTCAGCCAGGCGCGCCAGGCGATCCGGCGAGGGCTGCAAGAAGTGGCCGTGCTCTAGCCGCTGGAGCCAGGTCTGCGGAATGTCGGCCAGCCGGACCAGCTGGCGGGTTGACAGGCCGCGCTGCTGACGGGTACGAACGATGAGCTGCCCGAGCTTCTGGGCTTGCGCCTCGGTCATAGTGGTGATCCTCCGCTTATGTCCCCAGTATACCTTCCAGCGAGTCTTTTGTGAACAGTCGTTGTGTAAATCACGGCGCTTCTCCGCGCAGTAGCTCGATCGCTCGCTCAGGCGTGCCCACCACGAACAACTGCCAAAACTCGGCTGGCAGGGACGCGCAGACTTCCGTGATCGTCCGCACCCGCGCTGCGTTCGTGGTGATCCAGACCACCCGTGGAAAGACCCCCGTGCTGTCCTGCTCCTGGCCACTCTGGTAGTAGGCGACGTAGGCCCTGGCTTTGCGCGCAAGCGCCCCACGGCCCTCGCTGCCGAGATCGACCTCCAAGAAGGAGCGCTGCTCGAACTCGCCGACGCCGAGACGCACGAAGGCGTCGGGCTTCAGCGTCGCCGCCGCGCCCGCGCGCCAGCAGTCCGGCTCGGTGTCGAAGCGCAGCAGCTCGACGTCACCGGCCCGTTCGGCTTCGACCAAGCGGACGTATTGCTCGGCGATGGCGAGCGTGTGGCGGGCGAACAGCGAGCCTGGCTCGTGGACGGCGCGCACCCGCACGAAGCCCTCGCCCTGCCAGTAGGCGAGTAGGCGCTTGCCGATCGGCCCGAGCGCGACGACCTGACCGGCGCTGCCAGCGCGCACGCCGCCGATCCTTCGCGGCAGCGGATAGAGGACGTGGCGCTCAGCCAAACTCGTTATCTCCCTCCTTACTGCTCTCCCACGGGAAGCAGCACGGGCGATGTTCAGAAAGAACAACCGCCCGAGCTGACTTCCCGTGACTAGCTTGAAAAGCCCGACCGTCTGCACAACCTGCCGCTCGCGCGGCGAGAGCGTCTCGACCAGCTCCACGAGCTGCCGACTGCTGACCCGCTTCACGACTGACCTCCGGGGACAGGCAGACAGACGCGAAGGGGGAGAGGGGAAAGAGTCGCGTCGCTTACTGCCCGAAACACCCCGCGCTGCCAAAGGAACCCCGCAGGCTTGCTCGACACGATCGGACAAGCGATCGGGCAGTTCATGACGACCTCCGAACTCGACCGACCGGTGCCTCGGGAGTCGTGGGGCGACTGGCCGGACTGGACGGGAGCCGGTGTCGTTCGCTGAGTGCTCGGTCGGTGTCTGCGATCGGACGGCCATAGCGTTCCGCCGAGCCTTTGCGGATAGCGCCAGCGTCGCTCACCGGCTTCGGCAGCGGCAGGGTGATGCCGGTGGCGACCGGGGCCACGTCGCCGGGGCCAAGCCCGAGCCGGGCGGCGACCTCGAAACGCCCCAGCCCTTGCAGTTCCTCGGCGGTTAGGCCACTCAGCTCACGGGCGAGAGCTACCGCGTCGTCAGCGGCTTGCTTGAAAGTAACGATCGTCGCCGCGTTCGTGAGTGCCGCCTGGCTCACGACCTTGGGGAGCTGCATCAGCGATTGCGCACCGAGCGTCAGGCCGACACCCAAGCCGCGGGCCAGCTCGAACAGCGAGTCCAGTGGTACGGGCATGTCGCCGAGCACCTTCGGCTCATCGATATACGCCAAGAAGGGGTGACGGGCTCCTGGCGACAGCGCCCCCCGGGCCTGTACGGCTTGGAACAGCTCATGAATCACGAGCGCGCCAATCAGGCGGGCGGCTGGCGAGCCGATCAAGCCAGCGGCGAGGGCGACCACCACGATTTTCCGGCTCTGCAAGACGGCCCGCAGATTGAGGGTCGGTTCGGGTTGGGCGAGCACGCCGCGCACCACCCGGCGACCGATGACCTCCGTGATCTTGTGGAGCGGCGAGCTGAGCTGCTGCGTGCGCTCGGCTGGACTCATGGCCTCAAAGGCGGCCCAGGTGTCGAGGAGCAGTGGATCACGTAGCCGCCCGACCAGCGTGCGCCGGTAGCTCATGTCACTGAATAGGAACGGCAGGTCGGCCAGCGTGGCGTTTCGTTCGTGGGCCAGCGTGACGAGCCCGGCCCGGAGCCAGCGATCGGAGCGCACGCCCCACGAATCCGCGAACAGCTCGCGGAAAATGCCGAGCACTAGATCGGCGGTTAGTTCAGGATCGCTGCCGTGGCCGAAGACACGCAACCCGGGCAGTGGCAAGCGCGACCCCGGATCGAGCACGATGACGTCACGCTGCCGCGTCTCGGGGATTAGTCGGAGGATGTCGGCCGTCAGATCGCCCTTGCCGTCGAGCACCAGGCAACCGCGTCCGGCGGCAATGTCCTGGGCGATCAGGGAGGCCATCAGGTGCGACTTGCCGGAGCCGGTCGGGCCGACGATGAGGGCATGGCTCAAACCGCCGATGATCGGCTGGGCCAGCAGTCGATGTTCAAGGCCGGGCCAATCCGAGCGGCCATAGACGCGTCCGGTGTGCGGCAGGCGCGGACTTGGCATGAGCTGGGGGGCGCTCGAAAGTGCCAAGCCCGGTATGCGCGGGGCGGCCAGTGGCCAGCCGATGAGCCCGGCCAGCTCGTCAGGCGTGAACAGCGAGCCGCGCGGCCAGCGGGTGAAAGAGATAAGTGGTCGCGTACGTACGCGGCGGACGCTCACGCGGCCCCAACTGGTCTGGCGCGAGCGCATCAGCGCCGTCAATCGTGCCAGCAGGTGCCGGGCGCGCTCCGGTCGGCGGGTATTGACCATGACGATTGAGTGAGCGCGAACCAGCGGGGCGGCGTACTTACTCCGCAGCGCTCGCAGCTGTTCGAGCGACGGGCCGGGTGGCAGGAACCACGGTGTCGGTTGGTTCGGTGTATCCCGCTGTGGCAGGCGTGGCCGACGGGTCGGCGCGAGTATCCAAGCCAGCCGCAGTGTCTCGCCCGCGTGCAGTCCCGAAAAGCTGCCGAGTAGTCCGGCGGCGACCTGCTCCGGCTGATCGGCTTGTAGTACCGGGTGTCGGCCACGCCAAGCGAGCCGCGCGGTCAGCGTCCAGTCCGGCTCCGATTCGTCCGGGAGCGCTTCCATGCGCAAGCTCGGTAGGACACCGCGAAGCTGGGCGCGCAGCGTGTCGAGCATCGGCCGCGGCGCATGGAGTCGATGGGTGAGCCCGTGTTCATCAGCGCTAACCGCTAGGACGACGCGCGCTGATTGCGGCAATCCGGCAATGGCGGTAATAAGGGCGGTAGCGGTTTGCGTAGTGACGTCGCCGCTAAAGCGCAGCCGGACGCTGGCTAGCTCGGCGCGGGTCTCGCGCCAGGTGATAGCGCCGAGCAGGGCGACCGCACTGGCGAGCGCCAGCAGTGCCAACGCGAGCAGCCACACCTAAGCTGCCTCCGCATCGTCCTCATTGGTCGGTAGCTGGGGCAGGGTGACCGGTGCGGTGTCGGGTGACGGCTCAGCTGGGCGGGTGTCTTTGGCCAGTAGCCAGAAGGCCACTGCCAGCTTGGTGTCGTCAAGTTGGGCCAGCCGCTTGGTGCGGATGTGCAGCCGTTTATTTGATTGTTTTGCCATTGTCGTGCTCGACCTCCTGTCTCCCCAGTGAGTCCTTTGTGTTCGCCAACTAGTATGCACCCGATCGAGTCTTTTGTGAACAGTAGTTTTTACAACCGGGTGTGCCACCAGATGAGGCGCACCACCCCAAAGACAATCGCCAGCACGCTGATCGGCACGACCAGGCGGGGCAGGACGTCGGCCAGGAGCTGGAGACCGATGACACTGGCAATGAGCCACCACACCAGGCGCTCCCATGACGGCTGGTGGCTCACGGCTCACCGCCGGCGTCTGCTGCTCTCGCCCGCCGCACCGCCTCCGCCTCCGTGTAAATCTGCTGCTCCAGATCCTGAGCCACCCGCTGCAAGCGGATCGCTGCGTGCAGGCCTTCGCGGTACGGCGCGGCCCGGTCTTCGGCTGGCGGGAGTGGTGGCTGCTGTTCGGCTTTGACCAGCACCGCAATGGCCAGGCTCACGACCACGATGCCGATCACCGCCAGTCCGACCGTCAGGGCCGCCATCACGACCGCCCCCGGAAGCTCAGCCCCTGAATCTCCGTCACCGCCAGGGTGCCGTAAGCACTGAGGATGCTCTGGTAGATCTCCTCGCCCATCGGGGAGACCTTGAAAGCCGCATTCGCAGCCC
>DATJOE010000316.1:0-10376 GCA_035507305.1 Solirubrobacteraceae bacterium
CCCTCCTCGTCGATGCCCAGCTTCTCCGCCGCGCTCACCTGGAACTCCTCGAGCTGCTCGACGATCGACAGCACCTGATCGCGGACCGGCTCAAGCGCGGGGGGGACCCGGAAGCCGATGTCCGCCAGGCGCACGTAGCGCAGGCTCTCCTGACTGAAGGCCGAGCCCGCGCGATGCCTAACAAGCTCATGAGTAAAAACACGGCTCACGTGGCGCAGCGCGAACGAGTAGTTCGCATGCTCCAGCACGCTCCCGTGTGCCGAGCGCAGGATGTTCGCGAAGTACTCTCGCTGGTCCGTGCGCACGCGCGTCACGTTCGGGTTCAGCCCCGGCTCCCAGCTGCGATAGCAGGCGCGGCCGCCGAACTCGACCAGCAGCTCCCCCCCGTTCGGTTGCCCTTCCGCCTCGTCCAGGCGCCGCTGCAGCCAGGACTCGCCGCCCACGTCCGCGAGATACCCGCGCAGCCCCTCCACCTCGAGCGACGGTCGAGCGATCAGGAAGACCTGTGGTGTCGTCTCGTGCATGGGGGCGAGGATGCTAGGCCGTCGCTCGGACACTTAGGCCAGTCGCCCGGACACCGCCGGGGGAGGGTTGTAGGCTGCCCGAGGACGTGAATTTCGCCCCTCAGCAAAACGGCTCGCCCACGCTCGTCGAGGCCACCGACCTGCATCGCCGCTACGGCGAAGGCGAGGCGGCCGTCGATGCCTTGGCCGGTGTCACTGTCGCCTTCCCGGGCTCTCGCTACACCGCGATCATGGGCCCTTCCGGGTCGGGCAAGTCGACCTTTATGCACATCCTCGCGGGCCTTGACCGCCCGACCTCGGGCAGCGTCAGCATCGACGGCACCGAGCTCACCGAGCTCGACGACAAGCGGCTGACCAACCTGCGCCGCGACAAGATCGGCTTCATCTTTCAGACGTTCAACCTGCTGCCGGTGCTGAGCGCCGAAGAGAACATCCTGCTGCCGCTGTCGATCGCCGGTCGTCAGCCCGACCGCGAGTGGTTCGATCGCCTCGTGCAGACCGTCGGCATCGCCGATCGCCTCAGCCACCGCCCCGCCGAGCTGTCCGGCGGTCAGCAGCAGCGCGTCGCCGTCGCCCGGGCACTCGTCTCGCGGCCCTCTGTCGTGTTCGCTGACGAGCCCACCGGCAACCTCGACTCGAAGGCCACCGACGATGTGCTGGGCCTGCTGCGCCATGCGGTTGACGACTTCAACCAGACGGTCGTAATGGTCACGCACGACGCGCACGCCGCCTCGTTCGCTGACCGCCTGCTCGTGCTCGCCGATGGGCGCATCGTGCACGACAGCCCCGCCGTCACGACCGACGAGGCGCTCGACTTGATGAAGTCGATCGGCTGAGATGGCCCGGCTGGTCCTGCGCGGCTTCTTGCAGCGCAAGCTGCGCGTTGCGCTGACTGGGATCGCGATCGCGCTCGGGGTCGCGCTGATGGCGGGCACCTACGTGCTCACCGACACGATCAACAACTCCTTCGCCGGGATCTTCAAGACCGCCGAAAAGGGCAACTCGGTCGTGGTCACGCCCACCGAGACGCTCGGGCGCGAAAAGCGCGCCCAGGAATCGCCGATCGACGAAGCGATGCTCGCGCGCGTGCGCTCAGTACCCGGTGTGGCCGAAGCTGCGGGTGGCATCTTCACCCAGGGAACGCTGCTCGATCTCAATCGAAAGCGGCTGACCGGCGGTGGCGCTCCGGCCTTTATCGCCGGAGAGCTGCCCAAGCGCTTTGAGTCCTTCTCGCCCGTCAAAGGGCGCCTGCCCACGAGCGCGAGCGAGGTCGCGCTCGACGAAGCCACCGCCTCGCGTCACGGCCTGAAGATCGGCGGACAGATGCTCGTCGCGGGAGCCGCCCCCGCCAAGCGCTACACGATCGTCGGCATCGTCAAGTTCGCTGGGGGCCAGTCCTTCGGCGGCGCCTCGACCGCGATCCTCACCCCGACCGAGGCGCAGTACGCCGCGGGCGAGGTCGGGCGCTACGACCAGATTGACGTCGCCGCCAAGCCCGGTGTCACTCCCGGGCAGCTGCGGGCGCGGATCCGCGCCGCGCTGCCGAGCAGCGTCGACGTGCGCACCGGCGAACAGCAGGCCGCGAAGCAGACCAACGACCTCGAACACAACCTCGGCTTCCTGCGCACGTTCCTGCTCGTGTTCGCCTACGTTGCGCTGGTTGTAGGCGCGTTCATCATCTTCAACACCTTCTCGATCACCGTCGCCCAGCGCACGCGCGAGTTTGGGCTGCTGCGCACGATGGGCGCCTCGCGCTCGCAGGTGCTCGGCTCCGTGATCGGGGAAGGCCTGCTACTCGGCGTGCTCGGCGCGGTTCTCGGGCTGCTTGGCGGCCTTGCGCTCGCGCCCGCGCTCGACCAGCTGTTCAAGGCGTTCGGCGCCGACCTGCCCGACAGCGGCACGGTCATAGAGACGCGCACGATCGTCGTCTCGCTGCTCGTCGGCGTGATCGTCACCGTGGTTGCTGGGCTGCCGCCCGCGTTGCGCGCAACGCGCGTGCCGCCACTGGCCGCGATGCGCGAGGGCGTCGAGATCCCGCCGCGCCAAGCGGTCACGCGCGGGCGCTACGCCGTACCGATCCTGCTCGCGCTGATCGCGATCCGGCTCGTCGTCGCGATAGCCAACAACGAGGGCACCGGCACGATCGTGCTGATCGCCGTGATCGGTGTGTTCGTCGCCGGCATCCGTCTGCGCCAGCGTGCGCGTGGTCGCAAATACCGTGTCGTGCCTTTCCTCGCGCGCGTGCTTGGCACGCTCGTCGCCTGGCGCGGGGTCACGGGCCGCCTGGCGCGCGAGAACTCGATGCGTCAGCCCGGGCGCACAATGGTCACCGCGGCCGCGCTACTCATCGGCATCGCGCTCGTCGCCTTTATCGCCACGCTCGCCGACGGCTTCAAGGCCACGATTGACGCCTCGGTCGACCGCTCCTTTGCGGGGAACCTGATCGTCGAGAACTCTCAGGCCGGCAACGAACAGGGGATTCCCGCCGCGGTTGCGCCTGCCGTGACAAAGGTTCCCGGGGTTCAAAGTGTCACGCCGCTTGCCTTCACGCTCGGGCGTGTGCGCGGGATTAAGCAGAACGCTCAAATCACCGCGCTAGACCCCACCTCTTTCGAGCGCGTGTATCGCGTCGAATGGGACAAGGGCTCGCCACGCACACTGCTCGAACTCGGCTCGACCGGGACCGTCGTGACGAAGGAATACGCCAAAGCCAACCACCTGAAGGTCGGGCAAACGCTTTCGGTGCTCACGCCTTCGAACAAGCGCGTCAGCCTGAAGATCCTCGGCACGGTCAAAGAAGAATCCGGCCTGCTGCAGGACCTCACGATCAGCCTGCCGCTCGCGCGCGCGACGTTCGGGCAGCGCGAAGACGCGCTCGACTTCGTCTCCTATGCCCCCGGCGCGGGCAACGCGCAGGTCCAGCCCAAGGTCGAAAGGCTGCTCGAACAGCAGTTCCCGCAAGCCCGCTCGCGGACTGCGGCGCAGTTCAAGGAAGACCTCTCAAAACAGGTCAACACGCTGCTCACGCTGATCTACGTGCTGCTCGCCATGTCCGTGATCGTCTCGCTGTTCGGGATCGTCAACACGCTAATCCTCTCGATCTATGAGCGCACGCGCGAGCTGGGGATGATGCGCGCGATCGGTACCTCTCGCCGGCAGGTGCGTCAGATGATCCGCTACGAGTCGATCATCACCGCGCTTATCGGTGGCGTGCTCGGGCTGCTGGTCGGCCTGATCGTCGCGGTCATCGTCGTCGTCGGGGCGCTGTCCGGTTCGGGCTATGTCTTCTCGGTTCCCGTCGGCACGCTGGTCGTACTGCTGTTCGTCGCCGCGCTTGCGGGGCTGCTCGCGGCGCAGCTACCCGCGCGCAGGGCCGCGAAGCTGAACATGCTCGAAGCGCTCGCAAGCGAGTAGCCGCCCGGCGCTTGCCGCAGGCTCCGTGCCGGGCCACTGCCGTGCCGGGATAAGCTGGCGTCCAGAGATGGCCGCCGCCGCACCAGAGTCCACCGACCCAGAGCTTCAGGCCGCGGCCTGGGACCTCGAACCGCTTGTCGGCGGCGAAGGTGCCGAGGGCGTCGAGCCGCGCCTCCTCGAGGCCCAGCAGCGGGCCGAGGACTTCGCCTCGCGCCACGCCGGCAAGGTGCGCGAGCTGGACGCGGACGGGCTGCGCGCCGCGATGGAGGAACTCGCTGAGATCCATGATCTCGTCGGGCGGGCCGCGAGCTATGCCGCGCTGCGTTTCTCAACCGACACCGCGGATCCCGCGAACGGGGCGCTTTTGCAGCTGGCCCAGGAGCGGGGCACTGCGATCGAGACCACGCTCTTGTTCTTCGAGCTGGAGTGGGCGGCGCTCGAGGACGAGCAGGCCGAGCAGCTGCTCGCGGGCGACGGGCTGGACTTCTGCCGCCATCACCTGCGCAACGTGCGCCGCTACCGTGAGCACCTGCTCTCAGAACCCGAGGAGAAGATCCTCGCCGAGAAGTCACTTACCGGCGCGAGCGCGTGGACACGGCTATTCGAGGAGCTGACCTCCGCGATCGAGGTGCAGTTGCCGGAGGATAAGGTCGCACTCGACGTCGCCCTGAGCCGCCTGGCGCTACCGGATCGAGAGACGCGGCGCGTCGCGGCCGAGGCCGTGAGCGAGGCGCTCGCTCCTGGCTTGCGCACGCGCGCCTTCCTGTTCAACACGCTGCTCGCCGACAAGGGCGTTGACGATCGGCTACGCCACTACCCACACTGGCTCGCGGCGCGCAACCTCGCGAACGAGGCCAGCGACGAGTCGGTTCAAGCGCTGATCGAGGCGGTCCGCGCTCGCTATGAGATCCCGCGACGCTGGTATCGGCTGAAGGCGAAGCTGCTCGGGATCGATCGGCTCGCGGACTACGACCGGATGGCCTCGGTCAGCGACGACCAGGCGACGTTCAGCTACGCGCAAGCGCGCGAGATCGTGCTCGACTGCTACTCCTCGTTCTCGCCGGAGCTCGGGGCCGTCGCTGGCGCGTTCTTCGAGGAGCAGCGGATCGACGCGCCGGTGCGCCCCGCGAAGCGGGGCGGCGCATTCTGCGCCTCCGCCGTGCCCTCGGTGAAGCCGTACGTGCTACTGAACTACACCTCCCAGCGCCGCGACGTGCTGACGCTCGCGCACGAGCTCGGCCACGGTGTGCACTTCGCGCTCGCCGCTAGGCAAGGGGTCTTTCACCAGAGCACGCCGCTCACGCTCGCCGAGACGGCTTCGGTATTTGGGGAGACCGTCGTGTTCGAGCGGCTGCTCGCCGAGGATTCCTCGCCCGGCTCCCGGCTTGCGCTGCTCGCCGAGAACCTCGAGGACACGATCGCTACCGTGTTTCGCCAGGTCGCGATGAACCGCTTCGAGGACTTGGTCCACACCGCGCGGCGCGAGGAGGGGGAGCTGTCGGTCGATCGCTTCGCCGAGCTGTGGGCCGAGAGCCAGTCCGAGCTGCTCGGCGACTCGGTCGAGATCACCGAGGGATACCGCTCGTGGTGGTCCTACATCCCGCACTTCATCGGCTCGCCCGGCTATGTGTACGCCTACGCCTACGGGCAGCTGCTCGCGCTCTCGGTGTACGAGCGCTACGAGCAGGAAGGGGTTGCGCTCGTGCCGCGCTATCTCGAAATGCTCGCGGCCGGAGGTTCGAAAAGCCCCGAGGAGCTGGGCAAGATCGTCGGCATCGACCTCGCGGACCCCGGGTTCTGGGACGCGGGGCTCGAGCTGGTCGAGCGGCAGTTGACGCAGGCTGAGCAGGCCGCTGAGGCCTCCGGGCGTCTGTAGCTCTCAAGCGCGCCGGGCACACGGAGAGTGGGCGCCGGTAGGCTGCGCGCCAGATGCGCTTCGCCGCCGCACCCGACAACCTGCTCGAGCGGCTGGCGCTGCGAGCGAACCTGGTGCCGCTGCCCGCCGGATACGCGTTCCTCGGCATGACCTCTGGCCGTGTGATCGGCGTCGCGCAGCGGCTGGGCGTGTTCGGCAGGTTGCTACAGAGCCCCGCGACCGCGGGGCGCGTCGCCGAGGAGCTGGAGCTACAGGTCGCGGGCACCCGCCTGCTCTGCGAAAACCTCACAGCGCTCGGGATGCTCGAGCAGGACGGGCACACGTTCTCGATCGCCAAGCGCTCGCGCAAGTGGCTGGATCCCGAGTCGGACAACTACATCGGCACGTTCCTCGAGCACACGGCCAGCTACTGGGAGTGGTACGGAGACCTCGAGCGGATCGTGCGCGAGGGCGGCAGCTTCGAGATCCACCGCGAGCCCGCGGAGGAGAAGGAGTACTGGCGGGTGTACATCACCGGTCAGTACGAGCTGGCGCGGCTGTCCGCCGAGGAAGTCGCCAAAGCGATCAAACTGTCCGAGCGGCCTACCGCGCTGCTCGACGTCGCTGGGGCCCACGGATGGTTCTCCGCGGCGCTTTGCAAACGGCACGAGACGCTGCACGCGACCGTGCTCGACCTGCCCGGCAGCGCGCGTGTCGGTCGCGAGATCATCGCGAGCGCCGGGATGTCAGACCGCGTCGAGCACCGCGACGGCGACATGTTCGAGTCAGACCTCGGCGGCCCCTATGACGGCGCGCTGCTGTTCGACATCATCCACCACCTCTCCGGCGAGCAGATCGTCACGGTGCTGAAGCGCATCCGCGCCGCTGTGAAGCCCGGGGCTACCGTGGCGGTGCTCGACATGTTCCGCGCCGACGGCGAGCGAGAGAGCGCTACCGCCGCGACGCTGAGCCTTTTCTTCCATCTCACCTCCGGGGCTGATCTGTACAGCCCCGGAGAGCTTGCGGGGTTCTTTGCCGAGGCGGGGTTCTCGGAGCCGAAGCTGACGCGGATTCGGCGGATACCGGATCAGGGGCTCTATCAGGGGCGGGCTCTGTGACATTTTCCATGACCGTCCCTGAATATCTGCGAGTCGAACCTCTGAACTGACATCGAACCGCTCGGATTACCGCGCTAGCGACTAAGGTTCCAGATCTCAGAACTCTCGCTCAGATGCAGCCCGTTGTAGGGGGATCTTCAATCTATGAGAAACGCTCCACGGATGTTGTGGAACGTCATCTTTGCTCTCGGCTCGGTTGGTGCGACGGGACTCTTGACGTTGCTGGTTATCGCACTGATGCTGATTGCCTCGATCTGCGTGGCGATGCTGGTGATCGCGTTTGCACCTGCGGCGGGTATCGGAGTCGCCGTAGCAATCTGCGTATTTGGCGCGCGCGGAGCCATGACGGCTAGTCGCCTGCTTTCAGGTTCCAAGCGCAATCGTCGCCAGGTTTTGGCGATGCTCGGTGGCCTCGGCGCCGTACTCGTTCCGACGCTGTTCACGGTCTTTCCGCACTGGAGCAACTGGAGTGTGCCCGCGAAGCTTCTAGTCGTGGGCGCGTGGGCACTGGCAGCGCTTCTCGTCGTCTTGGGAAGTGTGCGCATGGGCGTGTTTCTCGAACACCTCGACAGCGCTCAGCGCCGACGTCTCCTGCAGGGCCGCGAACGGGCGGAAGAAGTCCTGATCGCTGCGCTACTTGCGCCCGGTAACACAGGGCTCGGATCGGGCTATGCCGCCCAGGTGTTCTTGCCTTCCAGTTCGGGCAGGCGGATGATGCCGCACTATGACCCGGACGGCTGGGGACCCGAGGAGGGGTGGGTGGTAGGGCGTGAGCCGCGGTCTGTAACCGCCGAGGCGTGGGATACCAACCTCTACTCGCAGGTGAGGGGATCGGAAGTCGCCGACGGGACGAGGGGCCTAACCAAAAGCCAACAAGAGCGGTATAAGACGCTGACGGGAGTTGCAGCGACGCCAATACAGGACGCACGTGGACGACAGATCGGGGTGCTTGCGTTTCTCGCGGAGACAGCTGATGCATCGCTCATTGGCCAGCGCGACTTCATCCGAAAACACATCGCTCTGGCAGAGGTCCTCGCCCATGTTCTAGTCAACGTCGGTGGTATCGTGGTGGCTACCGACTAGGAAAGAGTAACTTGATGCCGTTGGTCTATAAACGAGTTGACATCGACCACGCCAAGGATGTGAGTGCGGCGCAAATTGAGATAACGCCCGAACTCGTGGTTGAGGCGCTGGCCAGCTTGCCGACCTTGGCCGATCCGGCTCCAGGTGGGCTTGCCCAGGAAGAGCAGCCACAGGCGGCGCTAGAGGGTCCAGCAGTCCAGGGCTAGGGAGTCGTTGGCTGGGCGTCCCGGGCGGCGCCGAAAGGGTGCGCGGCCTAGACGCCTGTTTCGTCCGTCCGCGCATAGAAGTCTGCGATTCCCTCTTCCTGCGCGGTCTTCAGGTACCGAGGCAAAGGCGCCCGCACCTCGTTCGGGATCACCTCGTTCTGTAGGAGCGCCGAAAGGTCTTCTCGCAGCTTTGACCCGCTACCCGCGACGTTGTCCAGCTCGAGCTGCCCCCCGCTTGTCGAGTAGTCGTAAAGCTCGAAGTCCTGATCTGAGGTGTCGACTTCGATCGTGCCGTCCTTCCACGGCGAATAGACGGCGTACTTACCAGAGGTTGTCTGCACGGCGGCGACGTGGTGCGGTGCTTCGTCCGCGAAGCTGTACGTGTAGGACAGCTCCTCGACGGTCGTCTCGTCTGTGATGTGGGCGATCCACGGCCGGCCGGCGGCCGATGGATTCGTGGCGATCTGCGCGATGTCGGCTCGCGTGGCGAGATGCGAGTAGCGCTTTTTTGAGCGCCAGCTCGACGATCCCCAGGCGATCGTCAGCAGCAGCGGCGCGATGTCCACGCTCGAGGTGAACTGCGTGCGCGTGCTCGCGCCATTCGAGAACTGGCCGCGGGGGTCGTAGATGTAGAGCGGCACGTGGATCGCCTCGTCGTAGGCGCCCCCACCCTTGGCGCGCAGGCCGTGTGATCCGGCGTACTCGCCGTGGTCGGCGGTGAAGATCACGACGGTGTTCTGCTCGAGGTCGGGCCGCGCATGGAGCGCGTCGAGCACGCGGCCAATCTGCACGTCTACCTCTTGCTGATAGAGCAGGTACATCGTGCGGTTCTCCGCCCAGCTCGCTTCTTCGAGCGGGCCGCCTTCGTTGGGCACGGGCCCGCTCGCCATCGCGATCGTCTGCTCCAGCGCCGTCTGCAGCCGTGGCTTGTTCGCCTGCAGTTGCGCCGCGGTCTCAACGTTCCCTGGGCTACTGCTGAAGCGATAGTCCACGGGCTGGGTCACTTCGTCAGTTGCCGTGAACCGCGGCCACCAGTTGATGTCGTGCGGATTCACGAGCGAGACCGTCGTGCACCAAGGCTTGTGACCGCTGACGCCGTCGAGCCATTCGATGAACTGGTCGGCGATCGCCGGGTCCTTTTCTTTGCCCTGCTCGGGGTTACCGTTTGGCGAGGGGTAAGTGCCGCCGTCGAATCCATATTCCTCAAGTCCGCCTTCGGTCTTGTCGGGCACGGGGCCGAGGTGCCACTTGCCCCACCAGGTGGTCCTGTAGCCGTGGTGGCGCAGCATCGTGCCCCAAGTCGGGAATTTCGGGCTCAGCGTGCTGCTGTCGGCGACCGCCTTCGTAAGCATGCAGCCCGTCTGGTGTCCGTACAGGCCGGTCAGCAGCGTGCCACGTGCCGCGACGCACATGTTCGCCGCGGTGTAGTGGTTCTCGAACGACGTCGCGCGGTTACGGATCCGTGCGAGGTTCGGCAGAAGCGTGTCGAGCGCGTCCTGCGAGGGGAACCAGCGTGGCACGCGCATCTCGTCGACGACGATCACGAGGATGTTCGGGCGCCTGGCTGATTTCGCCGCCGCCTTCGCGACGGGTGGTATCAGGCTCGGCACGAGCAACCCGCCACTCGTGGCGGCGGCGCGCTTCAGGAACGCGCGCCTGTCCATTGTCGTCTGCACTTCTGTCTCCTGTCTCGGCAGTTGGTGGTAGCCGCCGAGCACCCCGCGAGCTCGCCCCGGCTGGTTAGGACACATTTCTACCCATATTTATGAGGAATAAACGAGCGATGTCTCCCAACGAGCGATGTCTCCCGTCTCGGAGGCCGGCGGGCGGGCGGACGATGTCTCGGCCTCGGGGGCCGGCGGGGAGTGCGCGTCGGGTAGGGCGTCGTCAGGAACGGCCGAAGATCCGCGCCAGCAGCTCGGGCACATCCGCCACCGAGTCCACGATCGCCGTAGGCGTGACTTCCTGCGGCAGTGCGTCCTGACGGAACTTCCCAGTACGCACGAGCACCCCCGGCAGCCCTGCAGCCATCGCCCCGCCCACGTCGGCCTCTACGTCATCGCCGATCATCACCGCCTGCTCGAGCTCCATGTCGGCGAGTGCCGCAGCGAAGAAGTCCTCCGAGGGCTTGCCGACGACGACGGCTTCGCGACGCGTCGCGTACTCCAGCGCCGCG
>DATJOE010000317.1:0-4029 GCA_035507305.1 Solirubrobacteraceae bacterium
CACCGTCAGCTTCCGCGGTCGTCCGGTGGCCTTTCCCGACGATCTGCACCGTGGTATCGGATGGGTTCGTCGCAGAGGACCGCGCACCGAAGAGCTGCATGACGTTGCTGACTTCGTGAGCATGCCGCTGATCGGCACCGAACCTCGACAGAAGGCTCGCCGGCGCGCGCTCGCAGCGCTCGGCCGGATCGGCGTAGCGGACTGCGCCGGTGCGCGCTGGCACGAGCTGAGCGACGGGCAGCGAACGCCCGTCGCCATCGCTCACGCGCTCGTTCGCGAGCCTAAGCTGCTCGTGATCGACGACCCCACGGCCTCGCTGAATGTCCTTCAGTCCGAGGAGACGATGCGCTTTCTGCGGATCGTCACTGATGAGGATCAGATCGGCGTCCTCGTCGCCATGCCGGAGATGCCCACGAGCCACGTCGATCGCCTTGGCATGCTCAGCGCCACACGCCTCGTCTTCCCCCCGCCCACGGAGCACACCGACAACGTCCTCGACTTTCCCGATCGCCAGCAGAGCGCCTAAGTGCTAGAGCTACGCCGCGTCGTCAAGCGGTATCCGGGCGGTCCTACAGGCTCGATCCTCGCCGTCGAGGATGTTTCGATGGCAATTTCAGTCGGCGAAGCAGTCGCGCTCTACGGCCCCAGCGGCTCGGGAAAGTCCACGCTCCTGCGCATCGCCGCAGCCGTGCTGAAACCCGACTCCGGCGACGTCCTGGTCGACGGGCAGAGCATCGTCTCCCTCTCAGAGACCGATGCCGCCGAATACCGCATGCGCAAGCTCGGCTTCGTTCGGCAGTCGCTCGATCTGCTGCCCGGCGCCAGCGCGCTTGACAACGCCGCATTCAAGCTCATCGGCGATCAGCCGAGGCGCGCTGCGCATCGCCAGGTCGGCCCGATCCTGGAGCGGCTGGGTCTCGGCGATCGGCTGGACCAGAAGGCGGAGCACTTGTCGATGGGCGAGCGCCAGCGGGTGCTCATCGCGCGTGCGATCTCCACCAACCCCGAGCTGCTGCTCGCCGACGAGCCTACGGGCAGCCTCGATACAGAACGCGGAACCGAAGTCCTCGAACACCTCCTTGCCTACTGCCGGGAGCGGCCTGCGGCGCTTCTTCTCGTCACGCATGATCCCAAGGCCGCCTCCATCGCTACTCGAACCTTCACCCTGCGCGATGGCCATCTGCTGGATGCCCCGCTACCGCGTGCCGCGCCCAAGCCAGACACGGGCGCGGTCTGATCGTGCGCCTGCTGGGCATCTTCAACCTGTACCGGGTTCGGGCGCGAAGGCGCCTTGTCCCTGAACTGCTCGCCGCGCTCGGCATCGCGATCGGCGTCGCCCTGCTGTTCGCATCCGAGATCGCGAACACGAGCTTGAACGGCTCGGTCCATCAATTGACCCGGGGCCTGGTTGGCAGCTCGCAGTTGCAACTGCTCTCACGCACATACAGCGGCTTTGACGAACGGCTGCTACGCGAGGCTCGCGAACTTCCCGGCGTTCGATCCGCGACGCCGGTGCTCGAAGTGCAGGCGAACGTCCTTGGGCCTCGCGGGCGCAGGGCATCCGTAGAGCTGATCGGCGCCGACCCGCGCACGGTGCATCTGGGCGGGACGCTCCTACAGCACTTCAGCGTCGCTGCACTCGCCCGGCAAAGCGCGTTTGCGCTTCCCGCGCCGATCGCGACCGAAATCGGTTCGCGATCTCTAGAACGCCTCAGGCTTCAGATCGGCGCCGAGACAACCCGGGCTTGGCTTGGCCTCGTGCTGCACGAATCGGACATCGGCGTGCTCGTGCATAGCCCCGTGGCCCTCGCGCCCCTCGCCTACGCCCAGCAGGTCGCCAAGATGCCCCACAGGATCACGCGCGTCCTCGTCAGGGCGCGACCCGGCCAGGAGGGGGCCGTCGAGCATCAGCTCGCGCAGCTCGCTGGCGGGCGCGTCAACGTCGAGACCGGCACCTACGACGCCTCGCTCTTTGATCGCGCAGCGGCTCCCACCAACCAATCCACAGCGGTCTTCGCAGCGATAAGCGCGCTCGTGGGATTTCTCCTTGCCTTCAACGCCATCCTCATCACCGTCCCCGGCCGTCGCCGGATCGTCAGCGACCTGCGCTGGGACGGCTACACGCCCGGCGCCATCAGGAAGGTCCTTCTCGTCGACGCCCTTGTCCTGGGCATCGTCGGATCGGGCCTGGGGTTGTTCCTGGGCAACGAGCTTTCCCTGCGACTCTTCCGTGCGACCCCGGGCTACCTGTCCTTCGCCTTCGCGATCGGGGAGCAGCGAATCGTCTCGTGGCAGAGCATCACGGTCGCGCTCGTCAGCGGTCTGCTCGCCGCGTGTCTCGGAATCCTCGTGCCGTTTGCCGGAGAGTTTTCGCTCGCCCGGCGGCTGCGGCGAACGCGAGGCGCGACCCGCATGGCCCGTGGCGTCTCGGCTGCGCTTCTGGCGGGAGGCACCTCGCTTGCCGGCCTGGCGTGCCTGCTCATGACGGTCTCGATCCTGCTGTTCGCACCCGGCGCCGTCATCGTCGGCATCGTCTCGCTGACCGCGGCCCTCCTCCTGCTGCTCCCGGCATTGCTTCGAGGGGTGATCTGGCTGGTCGATCGCACGAGCCTCGTGTTGACCGTGCGCGCACCGTTCGTGGCCGCATCCGAGCTTCGCGAGACCTGGCCGCGCACCGTTGCGATCGCCGCGACCGGAGCAATTGCCGTGTTCGGAATCGTCGCGATCGATGGCGCCCACGCCGATCTACAGCGTGGACTGGACCGCTCTGCAAAAGACGTGAGCAGAGCTGCGGAGGTATGGGCATTCCCGCCGGGCCTGAACAACCTTCTCGCCACTGCCACCTTTAGGGCGACGGCGGCGCCCGCGCTTGCGCGCGTCCCCGGGGTGGGCACCGTCGACCTCTACCGCGGCAGCTTCCTTGACTACGGTCAGCGCCGGGTGTGGATCAGCGCGCCCCCCAACGGGCCGGGATCGCTCGTCCCTCCGCATCAGATCGTGAAGGGCAACCTTGCGCTCGCCGATGCACGCCTTCGCCAGGGCGGGTGGGCTGTGGTCTCCGACGCGATAGCCAAAGAACACCATCTGCGGATCGGCGATCCGTTCACGCTTCCAGCCCCGGCGCCGATCCGCCTGCGCGTCGCGGCCCTCTGCACGAACATCGGATGGCCACCGGGCGCGATCGTGATGAGCGCCACCGACTACGCGAAGGCATGGGCCAGCTCGGACGCGAGCGCATACGAGGTGTTCGCGGAGCCAGGGGTCTCCAGCATCGTCTTGCGCCGCGAGGTCCAGCGCGCTCTCGGTTCATCTTCTGGGCTCGTTGTAGAGACGGCACGAGAACGCGAAGTACGCCAGCGCACCGCAAGCCGCCAGGGCCTTTCGCGCCTCACGCAGATTTCAACGCTCGTGCTGATCGCGGCGGTGCTGGCGATGGTTGCCGCGATCGGGAACATGATCTGGCTGCGCCGGCGTGCCCTGGCGGATCTGAAGCTCGATGGCGCAAAGCGCTTCGGCGTCTGGCGAATCCTGCTCTTGGAGTCGACCGTTCTCGTCGGCGCCGGGTGCTCGGTCGGCGCCGTCTTCGGGCTCTTCGGACAACTGCTCGGCAGCCACGCGATCCTCGGCGTCACCGGCTTTCCGGTCGTCTTCTCCTTCGGCTTCGCAAGCGCCGTCAAGAGCCTGCTTCTCGTGACGGCGGTCGCCGTGGCGATAACCGCTATCCCCGGCTATTTCATCGCCAAGACCCAGCCCGACGATTCAGACTGACCCGACCCCTAGAGTCGTCGCGTACCCACCCTGCGCGACACAGACCCTGCGCCTCTAACCCGAGGCCAAGCGCGGGCCGTGGCGGCTGCCGCGCTCCGCGAGCTGTCTTGGGCGTTGCGTCTCGGCGCCCAAGAGATCGCGTACTGGCGCCGCATGGCGCACGGCATCCCGGACGCCCTCATCCGGCAGGACGCGCTTCATGCCCTGGAGCGCAAGCGCACCCATGCCCACGGCGCAGCTTTCTTCTGCATCCTCCCGCGC
>DATJOE010000318.1:0-8708 GCA_035507305.1 Solirubrobacteraceae bacterium
AGCTTGCCCGCGCGACCCTCGTGATAGGTCTCAGCGACCATGCCGACGCGCCGCTCCAACAACTTCAACGCGCCGATCTCGCCCACGGCACCCAGCGCCGCGAGCCGTACGGCGGGACCGTTCTGCGAAACGGGCGCGGAAAGCAGGCCGAGCCCGGACGCGGCGCTCGCGGCCGAGCCCACGAATACGAACGGCATCTCGCGATGGCCCTCGTGCCAGGCGGGCGTCGCGGTGTTCGCGAGCAGCGCGCCGGTGTAGGAGGCGACGGCGGGGCCGAGCAACGCCGCGCCGGCCGTGCCCGGGGCGGCAAGCCCACGCATAAGGGCGCCCAGACGCCCGCACCGCCCGCGCGGGACGACCTCACCGAGCGCCGCGACCGTCGCCGCGGGGGTATAGCCGAACAGGATCCAGACGCCGACGCTCATCGGCGAGGTGGGCTTGAACACGCGCAGCATGTTCAGGAAACGCGCCGGGCGCCCGAGGTCGTGGATCAGGGCGAGGAGCGAGAGGTGGATCGCCCCCGCGGCACCAAGCTTCAGCGGCCGCGCGAGCGCGGGGCGTCCGCTGAGCTGCGCGCCGGCCGCAAGCACCGAGGAGGCGCCCGCTAGGCCGCCGAGGAAGAAGTAGCCCGCGATGTCGGTCGACTCCCAGGTCGCCTCCTTGAGGATCGGGCGCCCGTAGTAGGAGGCGCCGGGGTGCTCGAACTCGCCCGCCTCACGGCGCCTGCGCCGAGCGGAGGGCTCGCCGTCGCGCCCGGCCTCGCCGTGCGACCAGGTGCGCGCCTCGCGTCCGGGACGCAGACCGCCGAGGCCCTCGCGCGTTACCTCGGCTTCGCTGCCTGCACTCATCGCCGCGTCCTCGCGGTTCGGCCCAGCGGCATCGCCGCCTTCATCGCCGAGCCCCCATGAATGCAGTCGCAACTCCCGCTACGAGCGCCCCGGCAGCGATACCGACGTTGCGCCACATACGCGGCAGGTCGCGCGTTGTTACGACGGGATCGGGCGGCAGGCCGTAGACCTCGGGCTCGTCGAGCAGCAGGAAGAAGGCCCCGTCGCCGCCAACGCCGTCGTCGGGACTCTCGCCGTACAGCCGTGCCTCCACTACCCCGGCCTCGTGCAGCTGCTCGACGCGGCTCGCGGCGCGCTCGCGCAGCTCGGTCAGCTCGCCGAACTGGATCGAGTCGGTCGGGCAAGCCTTCGCGCAGGCCGGTTCCTGCCCGGCCCCGAGGCGGTCGTAGCAGAGCGTGCACTTGAACACGCGGCCGTCGTCCTCGCGTTTATCGATCACGCCATAGGGGCAGGCGGGGACGCAGTAACCGCAGCCGTTGCAGATGTCCTGCTGCACGACCACGGTGCCGAACTCGGTGCGGAACAGCGAGCCGGTCGGGCACACGTCGAGGCACGCAGCGTGCGTGCAGTGCTTGCACACATCGGAGGACATCAGCCAGCGAAAGCCCTCGCCCTCGCGCTGGAAGTTCGGCTGGTGCTCGCCGACGGGCACGCGCTGCTCGATGAAGGCGACGTGTCGCCACGTGTCGGCGCTCAGGCCGATCGTGTTGTCGTGGGAGTGGCCGGTCCAGTTCAGGCCGTCCTCGGGGACGTGGTTCCACTCCTTGCAGGCAACCTCGCAGGCCTTGCAGCCGATGCAGATCGAGGTGTCGGTAAAAAAGCCCATCCGCGGAGGGTGCTCGCCATAGCCCGAGCTGGTGGCGGGTTCGCCGTGCTCGAGCAGCACATTCAGCAGGCTGGCGTTCGCGCTCGCGGCGGCGCCGTCGCCGATCCCAGGCGCGCCGCTCACGGCGCCATCCCGGTCTCGGCGGTGATCCCGGCGCGCTCGCGGTACTCGCGCACGAGCTCGCGCCGCGCCGCGCCGCGAGGACGGCGACCAGGAAGGATCTCGACGCTCAGCGCCTTTACCTCCTGGATGTGCGAGCTGGGATCGAGCGACATCGAGGAGAGCTCATTCATCGAGTCTCCTTTCGCGTAGCCATTAGGCCCCCAGTGGTAGGGCATGCCGATCTGGTGCACGGTTCGTCCCTCGATCTGCAGCGGGGTCATCCGGTCGGTGACCATCACGCGCGCCTCTACGCAGCCGCGCGCGGAGATCAGCGTGGCCCAGCCGGCGTGCTCGAGTCCCCGCTCGACCGCGAGCTCGGGCGAGACCTCGCAGAAGAACTCGGGCTGCAGCTCGGCCAGATAGGGCGTCCAGCGCGACATGCCGCCCGCGGTGAAGTGCTCGGTGAGCCGGTAGGTCGTGACGACGATCGGGTAGACCTGGCCGCCGGGCTCGTCGGGGTCGGGGTGGTAGCGGTTCTCCTCGTGCTGGAAGACCTCGCGCGCGGGGTTGCGCTGTCGCTCGGGGTAGACGGTGTTGGGCACGGGCGAGTCCTGGGGCTCGTAGTGCGTGGGCATCGGGCCGTCGGCGACGCCCGCGGGCGCGAACAGCCAGCCGCGCTGGTCGGCCTGCATGATGAACGGCGTATTGCCCGCGATCGCCGCGGGCCCCTCGGCGTCCTCGGGCGGACGGTAGTCCGGCGGCTTGTCGGCCTCGAAGTCCGGCGTGTCGTGGCCGGTCCATTCGCGCTTCTCCTCGTCCCACCAGACGAGCGCCTTGCGCTCGCTCCAGGGCTTGCCGTCGGGGTCGGCGGAGGCTCGGTTGTAGAGGATCCGCCGGTTCGCGGGCCATGCCCAGGCCCATTCGGAGCCGGTCCAGTTCTGCTCGCGCCATGGCTTGCGCCTGGCTGTCTGGTTGACCCCATCGGCGTAGCAGCCGCTGTAGATCCAGCAGCCGCAGGAGGTGGAGCCGTCGCTCTTCAGCTCGGTGTAGCCGGAGAGGAGCTTGCCCTCGGCGTTCCAGCCGGAGACCTCCGCGAGCACGGCGTCGGCGCTCGGCTCGGCGTGCTCGCCCTCGGTCGGGTAGTCCCAGGTCAGATCGAGCACCGGCCGGTCACGCTTCTCGGTCGAGCCGGCGAGCCGCTCGCGGATGCGCTTGCCGAGGTGATAGATGAACCACAGGTCGCTGCGCTGGTCGGCTTGGGGGTCTTGGCCCTTGTGATGCCACTGCAGCATTCGCTGCGTGTTCGTGAAGGTCCCCTCCTTCTCGATGTGCGCGGCGGCGGGGAAGAAGAAGACCTCGGTGGCGATGTCCTCGGTGCGCATCTCGCCGGACTCGATCTCGGGACCGTCCTTCCACCACGTCGCGGACTCGATCAGCGAGAAGTCGCGCACCACGAGCCAGTCGAGCTTGCTCATCCCCAGGCGCTGCATGCGGTTGTTCGCCGAGCCGACCGCGGGGTTCTGGCCGAACAGGAAGTAGCCCTTGACGGTCCCCTTCACCTGCTCCATCACGGTCTGGTAGGTGCCGTGGCTGCCCGTGAGCCGGGGCAGGTACTCGAAGCAGAAGTCGTTCTCGGCGGTCGCCGAGGCGCCCCACCAAGCCTTCAGCAGGCTGACCATGTAGTCGCGCATGTTGCCCCAGAAGCCGCGCTTGGCCGAGGAGGCGGCGATGTACGTGTCGAGGTCCTCGTGCCGGTGCGCATTCGGCATCGGGATGTAGCCGGGCAGCGTGTCGAACAGCGTGGGGATGTCGCTGGAGCCCTGGATCGAGGCGTGCCCGCGCATCGCCATCACCCCGCCGCCGGGCCGGCCCATGTTGCCGAGCAGCAGTTGCAGGATCGAGGCGGCGCGGATGTACTGCGATCCGATCGTGTGCTGCGTCCAGCCGACGCCGTGCACGAACGCGGTCGTGCGCTCGCGTCCGGAGTTCTCGACGAACAGCCGACAGACCTTCGCGAAGACGTCCCGCGGCACGCCGCAGACACGCTCGACCATCTCCGGCGTGTACTGCGCGTAGTGGCGTTTGAGGATCTGCCACACGCAGCGCGGGTGCTGCAGCGTGGGATCGAGTTTCGGCATCCCGCGTGCCTGCTCGGCACCCTTCGCGTCCTCGCCGCCGGTGAGCGCCGCGATGTCGGCCTCCTGGTCGCGCTGTCCGGCAGCCGCGGCGACGAGTGCATCCTCGTACTGCCAGCTCTTCGGGTCATAGCCCCGCTTCTCTGGGTCGAAGCCCGAGAACAGCCCGTCGGCGCCCACGTCTTCGAACTCTTCGCCGACGATCGTTGGCGCGTTCGTGTAGGCGAGCACGTACTCGCGGAAGTCCGATTCGGTGCTGATCACATGGTTGATGACCCCGCCGAGGAAGGCGATGTCGGTGCCGGCGCGCAGCGGCACGAACATGTCCGCGAGCGCGCTCGTGCGGCTGTAGTGCGGATCGACGTGAATCACGGTCGCTCCGCGCGCCTTCGCCTCCGTGATCCACTGGTAGGCGACGGGATGAGCCTCGGCCATGTTCGAGCCCTCGAGGACGATCAGATCGGAGTTCTGCAGATCGCCGGGAAGCGTGCTGGAGGCCCCGCGGCCGAAGGAGGTGCCGAGACCGACGACGGTCGAGGAATGACATACACGGGCTTGATTCTCGATCTGGATCACACCCGCGGCGGTAAGGAACTTCTTGATCAGGTAGTTCTCCTCGTTGTCGAGCGTGGCACCGCCGAGCGCGGCGATGCTCATGCAACGACGCGTGGGCTTACCTTCGCTCTCGCACTCCCAGCCCTCGGCGCGCGCTTGCACGAATTTGTCGGCGACCATGTCCATCGCGGTCTCTAGGTCCAGGCGCTCCCAATCGGTCCCGTAGGGCCGTCGGTAGAGCACGTGGCGCTCGCGCGAGTCCCCGGTCGTGAGCTGCAGCGTGGCGGAGCCCTTCGGGCACAGCCGCCCGCGGCTGTGCGGCGCGTCGGGGTCGCCCTCGATCTGCACGACCTTGTCGTCCTTGACGTAGAGGTTCTGCGCGCAGCCGACCGCGCAGTAGGGGCAGACCGACTTGACGACGCGGTCGGCCTCGGCGGTGCGCGGGCGCAGCGCCTGCGTGGCGGCGGACTTGACCGCGGCGCCTCGTCCCAGCCGGTCCTCGCCGCGCAGTTGGCGTAGCAGCGGCCAGTCGCTGGGCGAGGGCAGCGGCGACATGCTCAGGCGTCGCCCTTCAACTCGCGCGCCGCGCGCCGCCGGACCCACTCCTCGACATGCGGCTTACGCGTGGGGTTGAACTGAGCGGAGTTGACGAGCTGCTGTGGGCTGGCGGGCAGCTCGGGCAGCGAAGAGATCTCCTCGGGCGACGGCGTCTCGCTGCTGTCGGCGGACAGCCCGGTCGCGACCATGAATGCCTGTCCCGCGGGGATCCCGAGCTCGCGCGCGGCGGTCTCGTAGCTGTGCCCCTGCTTCAGCAACTCCAGAACTTGCGCACGCGTCGCCATACCCGTATTTCTACCCGCCCCGCGCCGGCAGAACCAGTGTCGGGCTAGTCTGTCCGCGCGATGACACGGGATGAATGGATCGCGGCGTTCGCGCGCGAGGTGGGCGTGGCCGGGCCATCGATCGAGGAGATCCGAGAGCTGCTCGACCTCGCTGGGACGGCAGCACACTCATCTGAACGTACCGCGGCCCCGCTGGCCTGTTGGATCGCGGGGCGCTCGCGAATCTCGCTCGATGAGCTGCGTGCGGCCGCCGAGCGGATCAGCCCGCCGGCGGAGGAACCGCCCGCGGCGGGGTGAGCAGGCGCTCGGCGCTCTGCAGGTCCTCGGGGCGATCGACGCTGAGAAACAGACGCCGGGCATCGCCAAAGCGCGAGAGTACGCGCTCGTCGATGATCTCGGGTCCTAGCGAGCGAAGCGCCTCCCCGAGCGGCGCCTGCTTCGCGAGCGAGTCGCGTAGGAGCCCCGCATGCTCGGGCAGGCAGCGCGAGGGAAGCGGCTGGGCACGACCGCTGATTTCGATCAGCACCGCGCCGCGGTGCGCATCGGCAAGCGAGCGGAGCAAGGAGGGGGCGAGGAACGGCATGTCGCAGCCGACGAGCACCACCGCGGTCTCCGGTGCCTCTCGCGCGGCATGCTCCAACGCAGCGAGCACGCCGCACAACGGATGGCGGGGCTCCTCGGGCTCGATGACTGTGGGCACAGCGAGCTCGGCAGGCAACTCGTCGTCGCGCTTGGCCACGACCACTACCTCCAGGTTCGCCGCGCGGGCTGCCGCGAGGGGGTAGTCGATCAGCGGCCGTCCCGCCAGCGCGCGAGTCGGCTTCGCGCCGCCGATCCGCCGGCCTCGGCCCCCGGCGAGCACCGCGACCAGCGCGCGCGAGCCGCCTAGCGCGGCGGGGTCTCGATCGTCCACTCGCCGACCAGCCAAACGCGGCTGCGATCGGGCAGCGGCGCGATCAGCACCGCGAGGTCGCGACAGGCCGGACAGCGCAGCACGACGCCCGCGCCGCGATAGGCGCGGTGCGCCCCGATCGCGCTCGTGGTGCCGCAAGAGCGGCAGACGCGCCGCGCGGTCGTCATATCCGCCTCGAACACCTCCTCTAGCAGGCCCGCGATCGCGTTGCCGTCGAGCGCGTATCGCTCGTCCCACAAGGTTCCGCCGATCTCGGACGCGATACCCATCTCAGCTGCCGCTCGGCCCGAAGCGCTCGGCATGGATTCGCTCGGGCGCATGCCCAAGCGCGACGAGCGCGTCTGCGGTGTGCTCGACGAACGTGGTGGGACCGCAGACGAACACGAGCGGTCGCGCCCCGGGCGCGGGGCCGAGCTGAGTCAGCATCTCGGCGTCGACCCGGCGGGCGGGCCCGTCCCAGCCCGGCGGTTGTGTGCGCGTGAGCGTGATCTGGACCGTGACCTCAGGGCGCTTTCCCAGAGCTATTAGCTCCTGGGCGTAGAGCAAATCCTCGATCCCGCGACTGGAGACGAGCAGGCGCGCCTCGGTCTCATCGCCCTGCGCCACGCGGTGGCGCAGCATTGCGATCAGCGGCACGAGCCCCGAGCCGCCCGCGAGCAGCAGCAACGGGCCGCCGTCACTCGTGCGCCATGTGAAGTGACCGCCGATCGGCCCCCGCAGCTCCAGCTCGTCGCCCTCGCGCAGCTCTTCGGTCAAGTAGGGCGAGACCTCACCGTCGTCGATCCGCTCGATCGTCAGCGCAAGCGGTTCCTCAGGCGCAGAGGCGATCGAGTAGGAACGCTCGGCCTGATAGCCGTCTTCGGCGGTGAGCCGCACGTCGGCGTGCTGCCCCGCGGCGTGGCCAGGCCACTGCGGATCATCGAGCACGATCGTCTTAGCGTGCGCGGTCTCCTGACGCAGCTCGCGCACACGCGCGGTGTGCCAGCGCAAAGGCATCCGCGCGGGCGGGGCACCCAGTCGCGCCGTCGTGCCGTCGGGCGTCGCCGGCTCTCCCAGCCGGGTCAGTCCCCCCAATAGCGCTGCTCCTTCCAGGGGTCGCCGTGGTTGTGATAGCCCGCGGCCTCCCAGAAGCCTGGTCGGTCTTCGCGCGTCAGGGTCAGTCCGCGCACCCACTTGGCGCTCTTCCAGAAGTAGAGATGCGGTACGAGCAGGCGAGCGGGGCCGCCGTGCTCGGGCTCGAGTGGCTGCCCGTCAAAGGCGTAAACAATCCACGCCTTGCCGTCGGTCACGTCCTCCAGCGCGAGGTTCGTGGTGTAGCCACCGTCGCACCACACGGTGAGGTAGTCCGCCTCGGTCTCGACGCCCGCGAGCAGCGTGTCGAGCGAGACGCCGGTCCAGCTCGTGTCGAACTTCGACCACTTGGTCACGCAGTGGATGTCGACGGTGAACGTCTCGGCGGGCAGAGCCTGGAATTCTTCCCAGGTCCACGACGCAGGCGCCGTAACCTCGCCGCCGATCTGAAGGCCCCACTGCTCCAAGGGCGTATGCGGCGTGGGCCCGGCGGACAGCACGGGAAAGTCGTGCACGACGTACTGGCCGGGCGGCACGCGGGCAGGGTCTACATCGCTTCGCCGACGTCCGTGGAAACCGCGTGAAATTGGTGCCATCGCACGCTCCGATCTCGAGGTCGATAGCTATCTAACACGGTTGTGCAGGAGCGCGCACGGGCACGAGCGAAAGAGAGCTCTCGACGGATTTGCGCTATGCATACGCAATGCCTATGCATGCGAAGGGTGACCTCTCGCTCGGCGAGGCGGCGAAGGCCCTTGGCGTAAGCGCCGACACCCTGCGCCGCTGGGATCGCGACGGCAAGCTGCGTACGCATCGCGACGAGCGCAACCGCCGCCGTGTTTCGCAAGCCGAGGTGCGACGCCTGAGCTCGCGACCCGAGCGCCACCGCACAGGCACGCGGGGCTCGGCGCGCAACCGCTTCGCGGGGACGATTCGCTCAGTGGAGGTCGACGGCGTGATGGCGCTCGTCGAGCTCGAGGCCGGACCGTTCCTCCTCACAGCCGCGATCACGCGCGACTCGGTCGAGGAGCTGGGCCTCGCGCCGGGCGTGAGGGCGACGGCGATGGTGAAGGCGACGTCCGTGATGGTCGAACGCGACTGACCGACTTTTAGGAGAAGAGATGAAGAGAAGAATGCAGGTGCTTGCCGCCGGTGCCGTAACCCTGACGCTCTCCTTCGCGGGTGCGCTACCCGCCCGGGCCGCGACGCCGCCCCTTGCTCGCGACTCTGCTTCGGGCACGGTCTCGACCTTGTTCGCGGGCTCGCTCTTGAACTACATGGAACACAACTTCGGCCCCTCGTTCACGAAGGCGACGGGCACCGGCTACAAGGGCTTCGGCGGCGGTTCGACCGAAGTCGCGAACCAGATCAAGGGCGGGGTGCGCCAGGGCGACGTGTTCATCAGCGCCGCCTCCG
>DATJOE010000319.1:0-8155 GCA_035507305.1 Solirubrobacteraceae bacterium
TCCCGCGTAGGGCTACTCGGCTCGTAGCACGTCCGCCAGGCCGACCAGCTCGACAAGCGAGAGCAGCTCAGGCGAGGCCCCCCGCAGATACACCTCACAGGCGTTGCGCCGCGCCGCGAGCGCGAGGCGGGCGAGCGCGTCGACCGCCACCGCATCCGCGTCCACGCCCGCGACCTCGCACAGCAAGGTCTGGCATGCGCCGCCCGCGCCTGCAAGGAGCGCACATGTCCGCGCGAAAAGCCCTGGCAACTGCGAGCGCAGCAGCGGGCTCGGCACCGCGACGGTCACCGTCCGCTGAGGCTCGCCGGCCATCGGCCGTGCCTCGCTCGTGTGCTCGCCTAGCTCGCTTCCACCACGGATCGCTCGTGGCCGACCTCGGCCACTGGCCGCTCGGGACCGCCCGGATGCTCCGAAGGCGCGAGCCCCTCGCCCAGCTCGACGGCCTCCGCCAGCGCGGGCTCGCCCGCTTGGACCGGCCCACCCTTGGGCGCACGCAGCATCAGCGAGAGCACGATCGCGAGGCCCACGAGGCCCGCCGCGATCACGAACGCGAGGTGGTAGCCGCTCGTCAGCGCGACCGCCTGGGACTTGCCCGCGTCGGTCAGCGATTTCGTGTGGGTCGCCGCGCTCGTCGCGAGCACCGCGAGCCCGAGCGCACCGCCCACCTGAGCCGAGGTATTCACGAGGCCTGAGGCGAGGCCCGCATCCTGCGGAGCGACGTCGGCCATCGCGAGCGACATCAGTGCCGGGAAGCTCGCCCCCACCCCGGCGCCGAGCAACAGGAATACGGGCAGGACGTCGGACGCGTAGCTGCCGTGCGCGGGGATACGCGCGAAATAGAGGAGCCCCAGCGCGACTAGCACCATCCCCGGCACCAGCGTGTTGCGCGCGCCGAAGCGCATGATCAGCCGTTCGGAGTAGCGCAGCGAGAGCGTGCCCATCACGACGGTCGTCGGCAGGAACGCGAGGCCGATCTTCAGCGGGTCGTAGTGCTGCACGCGCTGCAGGTAGAGCGAGCCGAGGAAGAACGTCCCGAACATCCCAGCGACCACGAGCGCCTGGATCGCGTTCGCGCCCGCCGTGTCGCGCGAGCGGAACACCCGCAGCGGCATCAGCGGCTCGCGCGCCGTGGCCTCGCGCCAGATGAACAGCACCATCAGCACGAGTGAACCTGCGGCGAAGCCAAGCGTCGTGCCCGAGCCCCAGCCTTTCTCTGCGGCGGGCGAAACGATCGTGTAGACGCCGAGCATTAGCGCCGCGACGATCAGCGCCGCACCCGGCAAGTCGATGCTCTTCGCCATCGCGGGAAGGTGGATGTCCTCGAGCAGGCGAAGCGCCGCGAAGCCTGTCGCGAGGCCGATCGGGACGTTGATGAAGAAGATCCAGTGCCAGTCGATCGCCTGGGTGAGCACGCCGCCCGCGAGCAGCCCCACCGAGCCGCCCGCCGAGGCGACGAAGCCGTACACGCCGATCGCCTTAGCCTGCTCGGCCGGCTCGGGGAACATCGTCACGATCATTCCCAGCACCACCGCCGAGGTCGCCGCGCCGCCCGCCCCCTGCACGAAGCGCGCCACCACGAGCAGCGTCTGGTTGTCCGAGAGCCCGCAGACCAGCGAGGCCAGCGTGAACACGACCAGGCCGCCGAGGAACACGCGCTTGTGTCCCACCAGGTCGCCGATCCGGCCCGCCAGCAGCAGCAGACCGCCGAACGCGATCAGGTACGCGTTCACGACCCACGCCAGGCCCGAGTTCGAGAACCCGAGGTCCGTCTGGATCGAGGGCAGCGCCACGTTTACGACCGTGACGTCGAGCACGATCATCAGCACGCCCGTGCACAGCACGTACAGGGCCAGCCAGCGATTTCTGTCTGTGGTGCTCGTCATCTACGCATTCCCTTTCCGGGTCGTCTTCATCGATTTAAATCTCTGACGAAGACTGCGCCCGAAACTCATCGGCACGCCGGCGGGCGATGAGATCTGCCGGCCCGATCCGTCTTAAGGACAGTTCTAGCAAGCCAGCGAGAGGAGCCCGTGATGTTCGGTCAAACCAAGGCGTTCAGCGGCTTTGCCGTAGACGACGTCGCCAAGGCCCAGGAGTTCTACGGTGAGACACTTGGAATCAGCACCTCCGAGGCGAACGGCATCCTCACGTTGGAGCTTGAGGGCGGTGCGCGACCCACGATCGTCTATCCCAAGCCCAACCACACCCCGGCGGAGTACACAATTCTCAACTTTCCTGTGGATGAGATTGAGTCCGCTGTCGATGAGCTGAGCGCGCGGGGCGTGCGCTTCGAGCGCTATGAGACCTTCGACCAAGACGAGCGCGGGATCATGCGCGAGGGAGGCCCGTACATCGCCTGGTTCAAGGACCCCGCCGGCAACGTGCTCTCCGTGCTGCAGGAGCGTTAGGGCCATCGCGTAGGGCCGTCCTCCCGGCTTGCGGGGGCCCGCAACGCCGTTTGCTCCAGCGGCGGCGCTGGGTAGGGTGCCGACATGGAGCACCGCTTCGACGGCCCCCGCTACACCGTGGGGATCGAGGAGGAGCTGATGATCCTCGACGCCTCCTCGCTCGATCTCGTTAACGCGATCGACTCGATCCTCGGCGAGGACCCGCCCTCGGGTCAGATCCAGCCCGAGCTGCTGGAGTCCGTGCTCGAGATCGCGACCTCGCCCTGCGCGAGCATCGGTCAGGCCGAGGCCGAGCTTCGCTCCCTGCGCGCGCGCTGCCGCGACCGAGCGCGCGCGAAGGGCCTTGAGATCGCTTCCTCCGGCACGCATCCCTTCGCCCGCTGGGAGGACCAGCGCGTCGTCAGCGACGATCGCTATCGCGGCCTGATCCGCTCGCTCGGCTTTGTCGCCCGCCAGGAGCTCGTGTTTGGGATGCACGTCCACGTCGGGATGGCCGACCCCGAGGAGACCGTTCACGTCGCCAACGCCATGCGTCCCTACGTGCCGTTGCTGATCGCCCTCTCCGCGAACTCGCCGCTGTGGCGCGGCGAACCCACCGGGCTGATGTCCAGCCGCGTGCCGATCTTCCGCGCCTTCCCCCGCGTCGGGCTCCCGCCCCGGTTCGAGGGCTGGGAGGACTTCGTCGCGCGCGTGCAGGCCATGAGCCAGGCCGGACTGATCGACGACTACACCTTCCTCTGGTACGACGTTCGCCCCCACCCCCGGCTCGGCACGATCGAGGTCCGAGCCATGGACTCGCAGACCCGTGTCGAGCACACCGCCGCCCTCAGCGCCCTCGTCGTCTCGCTCGTCAAGCTGCTCGTAGAGCAGTTCCAGCGCGGCGAGCATCCGCGCGAGCTGCATTGGGAGCTACTCGACGAGAACCGCTGGCTCGCCGCGCGACATGGGCTTGACGCCGAGCTGTTCGATGCTGGTGCCAACAAGCGGCGTGGCGTGCGCGAGCTATGCGAGGAGCTGCTCTTGGCGCTCGATCCCCACGCGCGCGAGCTGGGTTGCGAGAAGGAGCTCGAGGGAGTACGCGATTTGCTTGGCGCCGGCAACGGGGCTGCGCGCCAGCAGATGGTCTATGACGCCAACCATGATCTCCACGAGTTGATGGCAGAAATCGTGGCAACCACCTGAGACGGCCGATGGTCTGCGTGATACTGCGTCCTCAGTCGCTCGCGTAGGTCCCTACGCCACGCTCCCTGCGTCCTTGCCTCACTTGACCCTCGACCGTCTCAGGGCGCTTTGCTTGGCCTGGGTTCAGCCTGCAAGCGGTGCTACGTAACGCAAGAACGGCTCGACCGAGAGGTCTTCGCCGGTGGCCTGCTGCACAAGCGGCAAGGTGTCGAGACGACGGCCGTGGCGGTGCACGTGCTCGGCGAGCCAGGCCTTGATCTCGCCGACCTCGCCCTGACGCAATGCCTCTTCGCGGGGGCCGAGGGCGCGCTCGAGTGCCTCCCACAGCTGCGCGGCGATCAGGCAGCCGAGGGCATAGCTCGGGAAGTAGCCGAAGCTGCCCGCGCCCCAGTGCACGTCTTGCAGGCAGCCGAGCGCGTCGGAGGGCACTTCGACGCCGAGCAGGCGACGCATGCCCTCGCGCCAGGCCCCCGGCAGGTCGGCTACGGCAAGGTCGCCTTCAACCATCGCGTGCTCGAGCTCGAAGCGCAGGATGATGTGCAAGGGGTAGGTGAGCGGGTCCGCGGAGACGCGGATCAGCGAGCGCTCGACGCCTACAAGCGTCGCGTGCAGATCGACGGGCGAGACCGTGAAGCCGCCGGTCGCGAGCTCGGCCGCGAGCACCTCCGCGAAGGCGCGATTGCGCGCGATGTGGTTCTCCCACAGCTTGCTCTGGGACTCGTGGACCGACATCGAGGTGCCTTTCCCGAGGTTTGTGCGGTCGAGCGCGGGGTCGATCTGGCGCTCGTAGAGCGCGTGCCCGAACTCGTGCAGCGAGCTGAGCAGCGACTCGACCTCGCCGTCGCCGTAGCGCGTGGTGATCCGCAGATCGCGCGATCCCATCCAGGCGGTGAATGGATGCGCAGAAATGTCGACGCGCCAGCTCTGCCCGTCGACGCCGACGCGTCGTAGCACGGCCTCGACGGCAGCTTCCTGTGCCGCGACCGGCACCTCCAAGGAACGAGCAGGCGAGTGCTCGCTCGCCTCGCCCACGAGCGGAGGAAGGCGCTCGGAGAGCGCTGAGAAAAGCACGCGCAGGTCCGCGCCCGTCAGCCCGTAGTCGAATTCTCCGAGCAACGCGTCGTAGGGACTCTCCCCCGGCTCGGCTAGACACTCGCCATGGGCGCGCGCCAGCTCGACGTTGCGCTGCAGCGCTGGGGCGAACGCCGCGAAATCGTCGGCTTCGCGCGCGGCGCGCCAGGACTCTTGCCCTTGCGCGCTGGCTTGCGCCAGCTCAGAGGCGAGCTGGTTCGGGACTCGCCGCGCGCGCTCCCAGTCGCGGCGGGCCAGGCGCACGATGTCGGCGTCCAGCTCGTCCAGCGCGGCGCCGTCCAGCTCCTCCAGCCACTCGCCCAGCTCCTCGCCCGTCGCGCGTTCGTGCGCGATGCGCGCGAGCGTGCCGAGCTGCTGTGCGCGACCGGCCGCGCCCTCGGGCGGCATGATCACGAGCTGGTCCCACGTCGCGAGCATCTCGGTCGCCGAGAGGTCCGAGAGCTCCGCCATCCGGTCGCGCAGCTTTTCGATCGCGCTCATCTGCTGAAACATATGCGCGCTCGCCGACGGTTCAGGTCCCGGCGGCGCCTATAGGTTCAGTTCTTGGCAGCGTCTATAAGATGGCGCGGCTATGTGTCTGCGTGCCGAACCTTCCGGGCGACGGACGGTGGGGCGGTGACGCCAGGCGACGAGCGCACGGTGACACGCGAGCCGATCGGCGTTCTCTTGGTCGAGGATGACGAGGGCGACGCCCTCCTGGTCGAAGACGAGCTCGCGGAGCGGCTCCCTCACGCGAAAATCACGCGTAGTCACACGCTGAAGGAGGCGCTCGCGACCCTTGGCCCCGCGGTGGACTGCGTGCTGCTCGACCTCGGCCTACCCGATGCCCTGGGAATCGACGCGGTAACTCAACTGCGCACGCGAGCGCCGGGAACGCCGCTGATCGTGCTCACGGGTCTGGACGATCAAGGCGCGGGCGTGGCCTCAGTGGAAGCGGGTGCGCAGGACTATCTAGTGAAGGGGCGGGTCGAAGGCGAGCAGCTCGCGCGCTCGATCCATTACGCGATTGGTCGTCGTCGCGCCGAGGAGGCCGAGCGGGAGCTGCTGCTCGCGGAGGCACAGACGCGCGAGGCCAGGCGCCTGGAACGTGGCCTCGCGCCGAGCCCGCTGATCGAGGATCCCTCGGTGTGGGTGGCCTCCTGCTACCGAGCCGGGCGCAGCAGCGCGCTGCTGGGCGGCGACTTCTTCGACCTGGTGCAGACCTCGGATGGCCACCTGCACGTACTGGTGGGCGACGTGTGCGGTAATGGGCCGGACGAAGCGGCGATCGGCGTGAGCCTGCGCGCGGCGTGGCGCGCGCTCGCGCTGGCGGACAACGCACCGGAGCTCGCGATGCAGACGCTGCAGCGCGTGTTCGAGCACGAGCGCCACGTGCCGGGACTGTTCGCGACGCTGTGCACGCTTGAGATCGACCCCGAGAGCCGCTCGGCGACGCTGATCCGCGCGGGCCACCCCCAACCGGTGCTGATCGAGGGCGCCCAAGCCTCGGCGCTCTCGACGATGCTGGGCGAGGGAGCGGTGGGGATCAACGAAGGCAGCTGGTCGGCCGAGCGCCTGACGCTCCCGGACCAGTGGTCGATCCTGCTGTACACCGACGGGATCATCGAGGGCCGCGTGGGCGCGGGGATGGAGCGCTTGGGCGAAGAGGCCTTCCACCGGCTGATCTCCGAGCGGGTCAAGGCGGGGCCGGGTTGGCGCGAGCAGCCCGAAGCGCTGCTCGAGGAGCTGATCGCCGAAGCCGAGCGACTGAACGGCGGCGAGCTGAGCGACGACGTGGCGATGCTGCTGCTCGGCGCGCGCGATGGCGCCGGGGGATGAACCAATCCACGCGAGTCGGGCGCTGGGTCGCGCGCACAGGCGTCGAGCGACTGCTGGCGCTGACGATCGGCGTGGTCCTGCTGCTGGCGGCGCTAGGAATCGCGCTGGCGCTCGTGGCGAACGGCCGGCTCGATTCCAACCGTCATCTGCTGCTTGACGAGGTCGGCCCCGCGCGGCGCGTCTCGCTCACGCTGGAAAACGCGCTGATCAACGAGGAGACGGGCGTGCGGGGCTACGCGTTGACGGGCGAGTCGAACTTCCTCGAACCGTACGACAGCGGCCTGCACGCCGAGAAAGCCGCGTACCGCGAACTCGAAGCGCACGAGCGCACGGTGGGCGCGCCGCTGGCGAGCGACGTGATGGCGGTGCGCGCGAGCGCGGATGCCTGGCGCGGCGCGTACGTGGCGCCGACGCTGATCCAACCAGACCTCTCGCACAGCCGCTCGATCGCGATCGACGTGCGGGGGCGCAAGCTGTTCAACGAGGTGCGCCGCTCGCTCTCGAGCCTCGAGCGCACGCTCGAAGCCCGCTCGACGCGGGCGCGGAAGAACCTGCAGAACGCGGCTGACACGCTGGAGGCGCTGCTGATCGTCGCGGGGACGCTGATCCTTGGGGCAGTGCTCGCGGCGGGCTTCATCCTGCGCCGCACGGTGACGATCCCGCTGACGCGCCTGGGCGCGGAGGCGCGGCGCGTGGCGGGGGGCGAGTTCGCGAGGCCGCTCGCGGTCGCGGAAGGCCCGCGCGAGATCGCGGAGATGGGGGCGGAGATCGACACGATGCGCCGACGGATCGTGGGCGAGCTCGCGGCGGTCGAGCAGGCGCGGGCTCAGCTTGAGACACAAGCGCTGGAGCTACAGCGATCGAACGCGGAGCTGGAGCAGTTCGCCTACGTGGCCTCGCACGATTTGCAGGAGCCGCTGCGCAAGATCGCGAGCTTCTGCCAGGCGCTGCAGCAGCGCTATGGCGACAAACTGGATGAGCGGGGCGAGCAGTACATCGACTTCGCGGTGGACGGAGCGAAGCGGATGCAGGTACTGATCAACGACCTGCTGGCGTTCTCGCGGGTGGGGCGCGGCGGCCGCGAGTGGGAACCGGTCGCGCTGGACGACGTCGTGCGCGCGGCAGAAAACGCACTGGCAAATCCGCTGGAGCAGTCGGGTGGTGAAGTGCTTGCGGAGCCGCTGCCGACGATCCTGGGCGATCGCGCCCAGCTCGCCTCGTTGTTCCAGAACCTGATTTCAAACGCGCTGAAGTTCCGCGGCGCGGAGGCGCCGATCGTACGATTCGCCGTCCGACGCGAGGGCGATTTTTGGGAGCTGAGCTGCACGGACAACGGGATCGGTGTCGAGCAGGAGTACGCGGAACGGATCTTCCTGATCTTCCAGCGCCTGCACTCACGCGAGGCTTACGCCGGAAGCGGAATCGGCCTGGCGCTGTGCCGCAAGATCGTCGAGTACCACGGGGGTCACATCTGGCTTGACAGCGAGTTTTCAGACGGTGCTCGTTTTCGGTTTACCCTTCCTGTTGCTGAGGGGGGTTGATTGGGGGCCGTGATGAAGATTGGATCGATATGAATGCCGAGTTGATCTCGGTCCTGCTGGTGGAGGATGACCCGGGAGATGTCCTGCTGATCCGGGAGGCGTTCTCGGATCACA
>DATJOE010000320.1:0-2817 GCA_035507305.1 Solirubrobacteraceae bacterium
GGAGCGTCAGAGCCGCAAGTAGGCGACGACGACGGCTGTGGAGTCGATCCTGCGCGTTTGGCTTGAGCCGTTCTTTGCGGAGCGCGATCTGCGCCGGATAACGGCCCAGGACGTTCAGGATTTGATGACGATGATGGAGAAGGGGGAGAGGCCGGGACCGAAGGCGAAGGGCGACCGTCGCTATGGGCGTCCTGTTGGCGCAAAGTCGGTGCGCAACTACATCGGCTACCTCTCGGCGCTGCTGGGGTTCGCCGAGCGCAAGGGATGGCTGCCCGTGAACGTCGCACGGCACGTCGAGCTGCCTGGCAAGCCGGAGAGCGCCGAGATCAGGTTCCTTGAGCCGCTTGAGGTGCGTGCGTTGGCCGACGCTGCCGTTGATGGTCCTTACCGCGAGATCGACCGTGCGATGTATCTCACGGCCGCGATGACCGGCCTGCGGCAGGGCGAGCTGGTGGCGCTTCGCTGGCGCGACGTGGACTGGGTCGCCGGCCGGATCAGGGTCCGCCAGAACTACGTGCTGGGCGAGTTCGGCACTCCGAAGTCCCGTCGCTCGACGCGCAGTGTTCCGATGGCCGACGAGGTTGCGGGAGAGCTTGACCGGCTCAGCCGCGCAGCGGGGGAGAGTAGTGGCGATGCTCTCGTGTTCGCCGATCCCCACACGGCGGGGCCGCTCGACAAGGCGGCGATCCTGCGGCGCTTCCGCCGGGCGCTCAAGGCCGCGCAGCTTGAGCAGTCGCACCGCTTCCACGATCTGCGCCACACGTTCGGCACGGCGATGGCTGGTACCGGCGTTCCCATGCGGACCTTGCAGGAGTGGATGGGGCATCGGGACATCGAGACAACCCAGCGCTACGCGGACTATTCGCCGAGCGCGCACGAGTCGGCGTTTGTGGAGGCGGCCTTTGGTCGGGTGGCACCGGCCGAGCGGCTTGCAGCGCAGACGACGTGACGACGCTCGAAGATGCCTAAGGATCGGACTCGACGCCGCTTCCTGGCCTCCGACGTGCAGCTCGTCGTAGAGCGGTCGAGTGAGCACCCCGTCGAGTACGCGATCGTGCTCCTCGTCTTGCGGGATGGTCGCTGGCGCACCGTGCGCACATTCGACAACGCGCACGGCCCGAGCGAGCACCACGAGCACGCGTACGTCGGCTTGGAGAAGCAGTCTCCGGCCGTCACGCATGGCTCGGTGAACGACGCGATGCACGCCGCCGAACTCAAGCTGCTGCGCGAGTGGCGCGATATCGTTCACGGTTGGGAGCACCGGCAATGAGCGAGATCACCAATAAGACCGATGAGCTGTTCATGGCTGCGTCGCGAAGCGACGACGATCTCGGCTACCCGGCGGATGTCGCGTTCGTCCCCAGCGATGAGGAGTGGACCGACGATGTTCTGTGGCGCAACCTGATCGAAGGGCAGGCGACCGTCCTTGTGGGCGAGGACACGGAGCTGCTGCTGGTGCCGCTGCGCCGTGGCGTGATCGACCGGCTCAGGGGTCGTGTGCCTGTTAGCGTCGCGCCCCGAACACACGGGCACGCCTCGTCCTATGCGACGTTGAGTCGTCTGGGGCGGCACCCGGTGCGCCAGATGCGCGCCCTCGCGCACGCCTGACTTGCCTGCAAGCACCTGAGCTGGTGCAGTGTTCCCGAGGTGGCTCGTCGATTCGCGGCGCAATACTGACCGCTCGCACACGCTTCTCGTCCGCAGCGCGCGTGCGGCAGACCGGAATCCATACGCCCGCGTTGGAGCGGATGCGATCGTCCATCGATGGACGGGTGCCCTCTGGGGAGGCGGCGCTAACCTCAGGGCTCCCGCACCTCGACACCATTGGAGCAGGAAGATGTCTGACCCATCCAACCAGACCGAGGCCAACCGACGGACCATCGAGCGGGTCTTCGATGCCTGGCGCGAGGGAACGGGCAGGGTCGTCGACGTGTTCGCGCCCGAGATGGTCTGGCGGATCGAGGGCCACTCGTTCGCGTCCAAGGAATACGAGAGTAAGCAGCAGTTCATCGACGAGGTCCTGGCGCCGTTCGGTGCACGATTCAGCACCTCAGAGTCGTTCCGCCCGGTCACGATCCGATCGGTCTACGCCGACGGTGACACCGTGATAGTCCTCTGGGACGGTCGCGGAGTCGCCAACGACGGCCAGCCCTACGAGAACAGCTACGTATGGGTTATGAAGATGCACGAAGGCGAGGTCATCGACGGAACCGCGTTCTACGACAGCATCTCCTTCAACGAGCTCTGGACCCGAGTCCAACCCAGCCCGCAATGAGCGGGACCGCGGTGGTGAGAGAGGCAGGCCTCCGAAGAGCGAGCTGCGGGGCGCTACCTGAGAGGCTGCCACTGGCGCCGAGCGCGAGCGACGCTGGCCGCCCTCGAGAACGTTGTTGGTCACGCAGAAGCAGCCCGCTCGGGGGACCGATCCGCCCGGGCTGCAGCGCGCCACTCGAACAACTAGGCTGCGGCTGACGTAAGCCAGTCCGTCCACTGTTTGGAGGGTGGAGAGATGGTTCAGGCCCTGAGTATTGTCGCCGCGCTCGCGGCCGCCGCACAGGCGGCCGCTTTGATCACGCTGCACGTGCTTCCAACGGGATACAACCCGCGAAGCGATGCGGTTAGCGACTACGGCATCGGGCGATATCGCGCTTGGTTCTGGGCGCAGGCCGTGGCTGGTGGAGTGGCCGGGCTGGCGCTCGCGATCGCGCTCGCTGAAACGACGCCGTCCATTCCCGCGCTGGTTGTGGTCATGCTGCTGGTATCGGTCGTGGCGCGCTTCCTGATCCCGCTGTTCCCGACCGACCAGAACGGCAGCCG
>DATJOE010000321.1:0-10835 GCA_035507305.1 Solirubrobacteraceae bacterium
AGGGAGAGCTGTTGCCCGGTCGAGAGCGCCGCCGCCGCCTTCAAGCGGATCGCGACCGGGGTCGGGATTCCAAGCTGGTTGAACGCGGTGTAACCCGCGAGGTTGCTCCCGAACCACGAGGCCGTTTGCGAATCGTCCCCGATCGTCCAGCCCGTGCGGTAGCCGGACGTGTTCGACAGGGCCGCGCCCGCGACGATCTGATCGAGCGTGTTGTCGCTGTTCGCTTGGTAAATCACGGGCCCCGTGGGGTTCGAGGTGGACCCATCGGCGCCCATCGTGATCAGCAAGCGGCGGTAGCCCTGCGTTGCGAGCACGCCCGTGTCCACGATGCCCACACCGCTCGGCCCGTTCGTGCTCGGGGTCCAAACGGTCTTTGGGTAGAGGTAGCTGGCCGCGACCAGCGACGCGACTGCCTGCGGCGGGTCGGGGAGAACGTCCAGCTCGTTCTCTCCCGTCGCGAGGTAGAGCACGAGCGCGTTCGCGCTCGGCGCGCTGAAGAGAACTTCGTGCGGCTCTTCGAACGTGACCTTGGTGTTCGAGAGCGGGATGACCAGGCCGTTGTCGACCTGGTACGTGCCGCCCGCAGGGTTCGTTTGGGGCGACCAGCCCCAGCACTTCGGGTAGCGCAGCGTACCGTTGGCCGCGATTGTGACTGGAAGCATCAGAGCACCACGTAGAGAAGGCCGCCCAGGAGAGCGAGACTGCCCAGGGCGAGCGCGAGGATTTCAACCGGGTGAGCTGCTCCAGGAGGCGGCGGTCCTCCCACGGGCCCCGCGACCTGCGGCCCTTGCGTTGCCGAGACGAGTTTCGAGAGCGCGCTTTCCCCCGCGCCAACGTTGCCCATGCCGGCCTGTCCGACTGCCTGTGTGATCTGCGCGGCCACTTGCTGCGTGTTCAAAAATTGCTGCTCGGCAGTGCTCCCGCCGCCCGTCCCGCCTTCGATCAGGTCGTTGCCCGCGCCGGAAGCGAGGCCGATCAGCGTGGTATCGAGCGCGATGCCTCCAACGGCTTCGAGCCCGGCGCCGATGTTGCCGCTCGAAAAGTCGTTTCCGATCGCGTTCGCCGTGTCGGAGAGCCCTTGCGCGCCTTGCTGGAACTTGTTGCCCACGCTCACGGAGAGATTGCCCGCCGCCACCTGCGACTGCATCCAGTCGTAGGCGTCATTTTCGGTGATGAAGTAGGCCGCGAGCGTCGGATCGGGCGGCCGTCCCTGCGAGGTGTACGAGCCCTCCTGGATGGCATCCCAGCCGAGGCAACCCTCCCCGTCCTGGGCGAGCGGGTAGTCCGCGCCGCCCCACGGAACGCCGTTGCCAACCCAAGCGTTGACGCTCGTCCAGACGGCGTTGTTGAGCTGCGCGTTCGCCTCGGCGAACACGCCGCCGTTCCCGTCGACCGCCCAGGTCTGGCCTTGCGCCTGGATGGCGGTAATCTGCTCGGTCGAGTAACCGGCAGCGGCAAGCGCGGCGCTGTTGGGAACGTTGGGCACGCGCTCTAGTCGCTGTCGTCGTCGCTCGAATCGTCGTCCGAATCACTGTCCGAGCTGTCGAAGCTGTCGAACGAGGTGCCGGAGCTGGCGGTGCCGGAGCCCGAGCTGCTCCCGCTCGAACCGCCGCCGCCGAACAGGTTCCCGAAGCTCATACCGCCCGAGCTCCCGCCGAGGATCGTACCGACGCCCCCGAGGCTTCCGAGGGCGCTTTCGAGGTTGAACCCGCTCGTCGAGGCGGGTGCGGCGCCAGTCGCGATGCGCGTCAGCTCGTACAAGCCGAAGAGCCCGCCCACGACCACGATCGTGACACCGGCAACAACGAAACCCTTCTTCATGGCAAGCCTCGCGGGCGCGCGCCTGTGCGAGGCGCGCGCCCGAGAAGGGGTTTGTTACCGAACGGCCGTGACGCGGTTCGCTGCGGCGCCTGCGGTGGCCGCCGCCGTGGTCGAACTCCCGACGCCCTTCGCGGTGATCTGCGAGAGCGCCATCGCCACTCCGGGCTGGTTCGCGATGATCTTCGTGGGCAGCGTCGCCCCCGGGGTCACCGCGGCCAGGGACTGCGCCGCGCTTGCGAGCACGGCGCTTCCGGTCACACCGGCCGAACCTCCGGCCTTGCTGGCCGCCGCCGCCATCGCGCCGGCGGTGAGGTGAGGCGGGATGATCGTCGTCGGCGTGCTGCCCGGCGAGAACCGCACCGTGGGCACCAGGCTCGCCTGCGGCGTGCTCGGATCGAGCACCGCGAGCGGGGTCACCGACCCGGTTGCGGGGTCGGTGCCGTCGCCGCTCGTGGCGGCCCCGGAACCCAGGGCGACGTAGCCCTGCTTCGTCTTCGAGAGGTTGCCGCCCGCCTGGTTGACTGCCGATTTCGTCCACGCGGGGAAGAAGATCACCACGAGCTGCGGGCTCGTGATGTCGTTGTTGGGCTGATTGAAGATGAGCTGTTGCGCCTTGTCGAGGCTCTCCAGGTCATCGATCACCGGGGTCGTGTACAGCGGCGTTCCCAGCGTGGAAGCGTCGAACGCGCCCAAGGGCAGGTCCTGCTCCCACTCGTTCAGCGCCTGGGCCGCCGAGATGATCCCCTGGATGGCGGTCATGCCATCCGCGAAGATGTTGAACAGCGTGAGCACCGTCGAAAGCGCGGCGGTGCTCAGGTCGGCGATGTGGATCGGCGCCCCGCCGTCCTGCAACGGGAGCGGCACATCGGTCCCTTGCGTGGTCGTCTCGCGGATGCGGATGACGCGAGCGTACGGGTCCGGGTTGTCGGCCTTCGTGGGCATGTCCTCGAAGATGACGACGATCGAGGCGGTGGAGACCGTCACCGCACCTGTGTTGAACGTGGGCGAGGTCGTGGAGGGGGTGATCGACAGATTGAGCTGTTGCATCTGCGACGTGCCGGGGCAGTTGTCGTGGAGCTGCTTGGCCCCGCGAACCCACGTGAACGACCGCACGAACTCCATGACGAGGGTCGTGTTGCCCGACGCGCCGATCTGGATGTTGGTGCCCGTCACCGCATTGATGGCGTAGGACTGGCCGTTGTTTCCGATCTGGACGGTGAAGTCCTTGTTCTCCATCACCGCGTAGAGGTAGCGCATCAGCGAGAAGGGGTGGTTCGCGTCCACCACCTCGACGTCCGTGTCGCCAAAGGCGAGGTAGAAGTTGGCGAAGAGCGCAGCGGCGAGGGTGACGAGGTTCGCGGCCGTCATGTTGTAGGCCGCGCCGGAGTTGGCAACGACCATCGTCGCGCGGCAGCGGATGCGGGTGCACTTGCGGTTGGGGTTGATCCGGATCGGCTTCTGGAGCACGCCCGGGGCCCCCGATCCGAAAGTCACCTGAAAGGCGTTGCACTGGCGAGCCATCGTCTTCTCTCCGTTCCGTTTTGCTGCGACTGCGGTGAGGGTTGAACTACCGGCCTGGAGAAAGACCCCGCGAAGCGCGGGGGAGGTGCTTACTGCGCGGGAGGGGCCGCGAGGCCCGCGCCCTTGAACGCGCGGCACTTGCCGACGTGCGGCCAGCCGGTGACGGCGGTCGAGAGGCTACCGATCACGAGGCCGACCAGCGCCCCGCCCAGAAAGAGACCCAGATCCTTGCTCATGTGCGCTGCTCCTTGGGAACGTCCCCGTACTTCCAGAGCACGGGGGCATCGCCGACTTGCAGGCCGGCGAGGTTGCGCGCGGCAAGCTTGCCCAGCTTGCCCCGCAGAAGGTCGTAATCCGCTTGCTCGCCCTGGGCGAAGAGCACCAGCCGGGCGACGTTGCGGCGCGCGTCGATGGCGAGCCGCGAGAACGACTGCGCCACGAGGAAGAAACGCAGGCCCGCGTGCGCGCCCCCGGTCGCGATCCGGTTGATGAGCGGCACCGCGAAGCGCGAGAACAACCCCGCCTCTTCGAGCACCACATCCACATCGCCCAGGGCCCACAGGATTTCCAGCATCGCGGACGCGCGCGCGCCCAGGCGCGCCTCATCGAGCGAGTCCGGGTCGTACACCATGCGGAATCGCTCGCGCCGCAGGAGCCCGGGTTGCTCGAGCAAGGCGTCGTGCGTGAAATGCTCGCCTTCCCAGGCGCAGCGCGTCCCGCCCCCGCGACGGCGATCGATCGCGCTGTACGGGTCGAACACGAACACCCGCCGCGAACTCGCGAGCCCCGCTTGCAGCCCGTAGGTTTTCCCGTAGCCGGTGATGCCACACACGGCCGTCGTGGCGCCTTCGGGAGCCTCGGCAATGAACGCCGCGACCGGGCCCACGTCGTAGCGGCGTTGACCGCCGAGCTTGCGAGCCGCGCTCACTGCCCCGTCGCTCTGAGGAAGGCGCCGACGTTGCCCAGGTTCAAGGGAATCGACGTGTCGAGCTGGGGCAGCCCCGGAGACTGCGGCGTCTCGCTGGCGCTCGCCGAGCTGCTCGACCAGAGCATGAGGCCGATCGCGCCCACGAGCACGACGCCAGCGCCGATCGCGAGCCAATGGCGCTTCACGAATCGAACCCCATGAAGCCCGCGCCCTGGCCGACCAGGCCGGTGATGGTCGCGCCCTGGTCGGTCACCTCGGCGGTGCTCCCGGCGAACTGCGAGAACGCGGGCCGGTGCTCGATCAGCTCGTAGATGCCGAGGCCGACGACGACGAGCACGGCCAGGCCCACGAAGAGGTGCGCACCGAACTTCATGGGATGGCCGCCAAGACGATCAGCGTGAGGCACACGCCGCCGACCAGAAGTCCGATGATGAACGCCGCGACCGGGCCCACGTCGTAGCGGCGTATGGTCGCGCCCTGGTCGGTCACCTCGGCGGTGCTCCCGGCGAACTGCGAGAACGCGGGCCGGTGCTCGATCAGCTCGTAGATGCCGAGGCCGACGACGGCGAGCACGGCCAGGCCCACGAAGAGGTGCGCACCGAACTTCATGGGATGGCCGCCAAGACGATCAGCGTGAGGCACACGCCGCCGACCAGAAGTCCGGTGAAGATCCATTCCCGCCGCGCGCTCATTCGAGCCCGCTCGCGTGGTAGGCGCTATGGACGAGCCCCGCGACGGCGGCGCCCACGAGAAACCCGACGATCCAGGATTCGAGGCGGTTCACAGGAGAGGAACCGCCTGCAAGCCGTCGCTCGGGCTCTGCGGCACGGGCGCGCTCAGGATCGACTGCACCGAAATACCGATGACGGCCGACCCGGACAGAAGCCCGAAAATGAACCAGCCCCAATGCTTCACTGGACCACCTCCACGGCGGGCCGCTCTTCGCGGCGTTGATCGGGAGCGTGAGCGGCTTTCTCGGCCAGCTCGTGCAGCTCGGCGGCGCGCCGGTCGATCGCCTTGCGTCCGAAGGCGACCGCGACCGAAGCGAACCGGAAGATTTTCGCGGCGCGTCCCGCGAGCCACTCGACCAGAAGGTCGGTTGCGTCCTGGGCGGCGTCGGGGGAACCGTCGAAGAGCGAGGAGCCGATCACCGGGTCGAACATGCCGACGCCGATCGCAGCGAGCTGGAAGGCGGCGCGCGTGCAGCGCTCGATCGAGCGCCGATAGCTTTCGGAGGTTGCGTCGGGAAGCGGCGTGGGCTCGGCTTCGAGCGTCTCCGCTTGCAGCTCTTCGGCCCGCTCTTCGCGGGCCTGCTCCACGGCCGCCTCGAACCCTGCCGGGTCCTGGGGGGCGGTTTCCGTCGTCGATGCTGGTTGAGCCCTGGCCGTAGGACAACACCCTTCCGGCCTGGATGAGTCCCGTCCTAGTGCGAACGGCGCCCCTTGTCAACGACGGCGAGTTTCGGGCGCCCCTTCACGTTCAGGGTCATCGACTGTTGCGAGGCGTCGGAGCCGCACCCCTTCGCCAGCTCTTTCATGCCGCCTTCGATCACTTGGGGCGCGAAGGTTCCGAGTGGCGCGGTCATGTGCTCGATGTGGCGCCTCGCGAGCAGCTCCAGGCGATCGCATGCGGCCCGTTCGCGCAACCACAGGCCGAGCAGGATCGTGCTCGTGAGCGAGAGCACGCAGAAGATCAGATAGAGGCCCCACGTCATGTGAATTTCTCGCTTTCATCGTGCACCCCGCAGGGGCGCGGTGCGTGACAGAGCCCGAAGGCGCAGCGCTCGCCGCACAGCTCGATTTCTTGGCCGCCTCCGTGACCGCATTCGGGGCAGGCCTCCGAGCGTCGGAGGCTGTCCAGCTCGCGGGTGCGGATCCAGCCGAGGGTGCGCACGTGCTGGCACGCGTAGCAGCGGACGCCCACAAGCATCGACAGGCGCAGCTCGGGCTGCACCTCGCGCGCCTCGGCCTTCTCGGCATCGCTCTGGAGCGTGAGCAGCCGGAGCAGCTCGTTGAACGCCTCTTCGTCGCCCTCCGCTTCGCCGAGCTGGAAGGGCCCATGCTCAAGAATCTCCCGGGCGCGCTCGATCCGCTTGCGGTAGTCCACGAGCCGATCGGCCTTGATGCGATCGAGCGGGGTCACGGTGCAGCCTCGAAATGGTGCGCGAGGATCGGATAGACGGGCATCGGAAACGGGCCGCAGCTCCGAAGCAGGAAGCTGAAGGCAGCCGCGTATAGCCAGCCGGCCGCGCATTCGTCGCACAGCTCCAGCCGACCGTACAGAAGCGTGTCGAACCGCTGCCCGCTTTCGGGCCCGCGAAAGGCACCGTCCTTGTCGAGCCAGCCGTGGCAGCGCGAGCAGGTCATGGTCCACGTCACGGCGCGCTCCGCTCCGATGGCTGCGCCGCCGACGCAACTGCGTGCGAGCTCGAGCAGGAAATCGCGAAAGGTGAGAGGGGTCCTCGAGTGCTCGCGGTCCGGCAGCCGCGGGAGCTTCGTTGCCTTGAATCGCTTCGACGTGGTGACGACGCATTGAGCCTTGGGGCTGCCCAGCTTCAGGGGCAGGGGGGCGACGTCGCCGCAGTACAGCAACCACGTGAGCTTTCGCGCGCGGTGCCCATAGGCCACCTGGGCGACTTCGGCGACCCAGCTCCCGTCAAGGCACTTTTGCCAACCTCGAGAGGTGGGTTTCGAAAGGCCGAACGCGTCGAAGGCGAGCGATGGCGCCGGGTGCTCGAGCACGCCTCCCCAGCGCCGCACGGACAGAAGCGCCGATTCGAAGCAGCCGGAATCGTCACCGATCGCCTTCCCCCAGCGAGCTTCATTGAGCTTCGCGAGCATGCACCAGCTCTGGCAGGGCGGGTGCGCGACGACGGGCCAGGGGCCCTTGTACCGGCGCGCGTCACGCTCGTAGTCCCAGGCATCGACGCCCGGGAGGTTCCAGTACACGCCGCCGCGCTCGACAAAGAGCGCAGCGACCTTCTCGAGCCGCTTCATTGGCCTGGACTCCCTGTGACTGCGTGGAAAAGGTCGGGCCCTGGCGGGGGCCCGACCGCTCTTGAAAAATCGTACCTGGGGCGCACGCCCGCGGCGCGTAGCTGCTCTTTCAGGTGGACCACCTGGCGGACCGCCCAGCGTTCGCCTTCGGTCTTGCGGGACGCGAGCCGCTCGGCGTGGGCGGCGCGAGCCTCCAGGCGCGCGGCGCGATCTTCGAGCTGGGCGACGGTGCGCTTGCGCAGCCGCGCCCTTGCGAGCGCGCCCGCGCGGGAAGGGGTGAAGCGCGGATCGAGCCAGAAGGCCTCGGGGTCGCCCGCGAGTACTCGGTCGACGTAGCTCGCTGGGGGCGCATCGAGCTGTTCCCAGCGCCAAGCTTCCGAAGGGAGCACTTCCCAGTCCGGGCCCGCCTGCTCAGGCTGTCGGCACGGTGGGCCCGTGACAGCGAGCCCGGACGGCTCAGGGCGCTTTTCTCCCCCGGACCCCCCGATCGAATCCTGGGAGAAGCATGGATCTAGATCCGTCTCTTTCAGAGACGCTTGCGCACCTGACTCATTGAGGGGCGCGCTGTAGCAGGCAGCTCCCGCCGAGGCCCGCCCCAGAACTGGCACCATGCGGCCCGCCGCAACGGGGGTGCCTTCGGGCATGCCTGCCTTGGCCCCGGGGGGGGCCTCGGGGGGAGCTGCGAAGGGGTTGGATGTGGTAGAGGCGGAGCCCGTGACGGCGGGAGCGCTTCGCAACATAACGCCCCTCCCACCCGTCGTGCCCTTTTCGGGGTCGGCGGGTGGGGTCGGATGTGTGTCCGAAATGGTGCCCTGGGGTTGCGTGACAGCCCCTAGGGCAAGTCTGTCGCGGTACAGGGACCAGAAGCTGTCCCCGCACGCTGCGCGCGCCTGAAGGGCCGCCCAGGCTTCGGGATACTCCGTACCGAAGTCCGACCAGGCGAAGGCGGGCAGGGGTCTCAAATCCGCTCCCCTGGGCAGGGCGATCCCACAACGCAACCCCCCACGTTCAGGCCGGTCGCCGAGCTGGGGGAGCCACTCAAGCACGCCTTGCTTCGCAAGGTCGTTCAATTGCCTTCGGACCCCTCCGACTGAAGTCCGACCCGCGAAGGCGTTGGTCGCGTAACCGAACATCGAGAACGAGACGCCCGGCCGGCCGGCGCGCTTCAGCTCGAAGGCGATGCGCTGCACCAGCGCGAAGCGCGAGGTCGTGAGCTGGGGGCGCCAGAACTCGACCCAGCGATCGATCGCGGCAGCGAAAGCGTTCACGGTTCGAGCACCAGGGCGGCTGCGCAAAAAAAGAACCCCCGATCGCCAGGCCGACGACCGGGGGAAGAACCCGAACCCGTGGAAGGGCGGGTCTTGGAGCATGCTGACCGGGCCTGGACGGTCATACGATCACTCTAACCGATCTCTCTGACGTTCACAAGCGGTCGTTGTTCAACCGGCTGCAGCGCTCCCGCCCGGCACGAGGGAGAGCACGGTCCCGCCGCCCGAGCTCCGGGAGCCGACCCACCAGAGGAACCCGCCGACCAGGGCGACGCTCCCGAGGAGCGCGGCCGCAGCTCCCCACGAGAAGGGCTCGCCTTCGGGCTTGTCGGACGCGCTGCCCTCCGCGTCCTTGGCCTTTTCGCGCTCGCGCTGCTCACGCTTGCGCTGGGCCGCCCGCTCGCGGACGACCTTCGCCTTCTCGGTCTTCGCGTCGGGGGCAGTGCTGGAGGTGGCCGCTGACTGCGACGTGGTTTCCGCAGCCTTTGCAGGGGCCGCCTTCAGCGTCCTCCACCCGACGAACTTCGGCTTCTTGCCCTGCTCGTACTCCTGGAGTGCTACCCGGAGGCTCCCGTCCGGGAAGGTCCGGGGTTTCCCTACTTCCCTCACCGCCATCGTCGACCCATCCGAGCTTGCCCGCGAGTTGGAACAACAGCCGGTCCCTGGCTGGGGCAGCCACATAATCGTCAAGGACGCGGGCGAGCGTGGATGCGACGCTCGCAACGAGCGCGAGTCGATCGCGCCATTTCTCGAAGCGCTTGATGCGGGCGAGCGCGATCCGGAACATCACCGGATCCAGCTCGCCCGCCTGCGGCGTCGGCCTGGACAGGAACACGTCAGGCCGCCTTCGGTGCAGCCGGCTTCTCGACGACGGGCGGCGCCTTCAGCTTCACGAGCATCGCCGACAGCGGCCCCGCCTTCTGGGCGGCCGTCAGTGTCGAGGGCGCCCCGAGGGAATCGAGCAGCGCGTCGGCTCCGTCGAAAATCTCGCCTCCGATCTCGACGATGCCCACGACCGCCTGCGCGATCGAGCCGACGCCCGGGAACTTGTTGAGCACGCTTCCGATGAAGCCCTGATCGAAGCCCTCGATCGCGGACACCACCTTGTCGACTTTGGGGCGCGCCCCATCCATCCAGTTGCGAGCGGCAGTGATCGCCTTGTTGACGGCGGGCAGGATTTCGTCAGCGGTCGATGCAAGTCCCACGGGTCTACCTCCTGAGTTGCGCCGGCTGGATTGCCGGGTGTTCGAGCCGCTGCACGCGGCCCTCAAGCTTTTTGAAGTCGGATCGGAGCGGCATGAGCGCCTCTTCGATGATGCAGCGCACCTGCTCCACGATCCACCGGCACCCCAAGCGGAAGATGAACCCCGCGAGCGTCACGACGAACGTCGCGGCTAGCTCGTGCACCCAGAGAGGCAGGCTCACGGGACCACCTCGAGCAGGCGGTCGGGCTGGGCCGCGACCCACGCCGCGATGCGCGTCGGGCGGTCCCGCGGCACGATGCACCCCTCCGAGCTGCTCCGTGGAGGCTTGCGCGGGTTGTCGGCATGGATGAGGAATCCGCCGCGCCGGAAGGTGTCGGTGCCCGTGCACGGCGTGAGCGGGATGCAGAAGGGCCCACGCTCGGGGTCGTCGTAGGGCTCGCCCAGGAGGTAGCGACCGGGCGGGATGGGTCCGAGCTGGGGGAGGGCGCAGTCTGCCGCGACGTTCACGTGCCCGGGGGCTCCCGAGTAGGCGGACCCGATCAGCTCGCCTTCGTCGTCGCGCAGCTCGCCCGCGCCGATGGCGAACGTGATCACTTGCCTTCCACCTTGGCGATGCCGTGCAGCGCGTAGCCCGCGACGCCGATGAAGACGACCAGGCCGACGCCGCCGAGGATCCAACCCCACGGCAGGCCGGAGAGGCCGGCCGGGATGATGCTGTCCGGGAGCGTGCTGTTCTCGGCGTCGGTCGTGTCGCCGAGCACGCTCGGGTTGCCGCTTCCACCAAGCGCGGAAAGCGCGGGGTCGGTATCGGCTTCGAGCGCTGCGGCGGCGTCCGAGCTGCCCCCGAAGGCGTGATCGACCGAGTCCCAGAGGTAGGCCCCGAAGGTCTCGATCTCGCCCCCGATGCCGTTGTCGAAGAGCACGCGATCCCTCTCAGTTGCAGCCGATGATCTGGAGGGAGAGCTGTTGCCCGGTCGAGAGCGCCGCCGCCGCCTTCAAGCGGATCGCGACCGGGGTCGGGATTCCAAGCTGGTTGAACGCGGTGTAACCCGCGAGGTTGCTCCCGAACCACGAGGCCGTTTGCGAATCGTCCCCG
>DATJOE010000322.1:0-6576 GCA_035507305.1 Solirubrobacteraceae bacterium
CCCCCCCACGATTCCCTCCAGCTGGGCTACCGCCTAAGCGGCGTACGCGCCCTTCGGGCCGTTTTCAATGGAGCCCGAGATCGTTGCTTCCGCTTCGCCCGGTTCAGTGAACAGCGTGAACGGACCGAATGCTTCTTCCGCTTCTTCTTCGGCGTAGAAGAACTGGTGCTGCTGTTTGCCACCGCTCGTGGCAAACGTGAACTTCGGTCCCTTCTTGGTGTTTTCGACGCTTCCGATGAAGCGGCCTTCGACCGCGATCGTCGTCGCACCGCACGTGAATTCAAGCCACGGCTGGGCCGGAATCACGAACACGCCAACTTCGGTTTCGCCCGGGTTCAGGTAGACCAGCTTGGTTTTCACCGTGCTGCTCTGGATGACCCCCGCGGCGGCCGACGGGCTCGTGCAGGCTTCTTTTTTGCCGGACGAGCAGCTGGCGAACGTGAACTGCTCCGACGCGACTTTTTCAGCGACGTATTCGCCGGCCTCGGTGCCCTTCTTGCAGGTCACCGTCTTGCCCCCGGCCGTGATCACCACGGCTTTGTCCTTGCCCGTGTACGTGGTCCCTTCGGCGACCGCCTGCGCTTCGTATTTCCCTTCGCCTTTGGCGTTTACTTCTTTACATTCCTTGTCGTTGTATTTGCCCGTGTACGTTTTGCCGACTTTGGCCGCCTTCACGCACGTCTGATAAGTCAGCTGGTGCGCCGACGCCGTCGTGGCAACCAGCGCGCCCAGAGCGAGCACCACGGCGAAGACCAGGCCGAGCTTCTTTCCTCCGACCATCTACCACTCCTCCTGTTGTTTTGATCGATACGACCGGTACTTCGCTCGACCGAGCGCTCCGGTCCCTCTTGCAGCGCACCGGGTGCGCCCGTCGTCGGAAATGCGGACACGCCGCTCCGACGCACGTCTGATGAGCCATCGCGGAGCTATAAACGCCGCGCGTGGCCGTGACGAAGACCCTTCCTGCGCCGGCAGGCGACAGGGCAGCGTGGAGCACGGCTCCTTCAACGACGACTCCCTCGACGCGAGCGCGTCAGGCGCCCGCCACAGATCCCTCGCAGTCATCTCCCGTTCCTCCCCGCTCGTCCCCTGCCGAGCCGCAGCCCAACGGCCCGTCGGTTATCGGAGCGACACCCCGACACGCCTCAGTAAGTCTCCGTAAAGATCGGTTTTCAGAAGATCTACCCAGGAAAGTCCTCGACAGTCAAGATGACTATTAGAAGACGGTTTGACTCGTTCGGTCAATCCGACTTGTCAAACCCAGTCCGATAAACAGGCACATCCGACCATGCGCGCGATGCGCGAAGCCCTGAGAATGCTGGCTCGGCGCGTTCGAGCAGTAAAACGGGGGGCCGACCGTTCGCTCTTCACGCAGGATGCCCGCACGCGATTCCCTAGATAGTAGGAAACAGTACGGTTCAGAAAGACCTCGACGTGACTCACCGGAGCGAGTCGGGAACACTATCTCCTATGGCCTACAAAAACCGCTCGTAAACACGGTAGCGCTTGACGATCGTGCCGCCCATCGCTTCCATGCCGCGGTTCATCGCGGTGTTCGTCTCGAGGATCCAGCCCATCTCTCCGCCGTCCTGCGGCCTGGCTTCGGCGGCGTCGTAGTGCAGCTGGTAGAGGCGTGCAGCCACGCCGGTGTGCTGGTACTCGGGCTTGACGCCGAGGAAGCCAACGCGCACTCGGTCGGTTAGGCGCCCCTTGCGCAGGAAGTACCACCATCCGAGCGGCAGCAGTTTGCCTTTCATCATTGCGAGGACCTGGTTGATGTCGGGGATCGTGATCGCCATCCCCACCACCTCGCCGGTGTCGATTTTCTCGGCGATCATGAACCAGTGCTTGTCGAAGACGAGATGCAACTCCTGCGCATAGGCGTCGAGGTCCTTCTTCGAGAACGGGACGAAGTCCCAGTTTTTTGACCACGCGGAGTTGTAGACCTCGGCGAAGGCGTCCATGTCTTTGCGCAGGTGCCTGCGCCGCATCGGACGTACGCGGATTCCGTGCTCGCTTTCGACCTTGCCGGCCAGCTCCCAGATGACCGGCAGCACTTTCTCGCGACCTGTGACCTCGAGGTTCCACATCAGCAGGTCTATCGCCTTGGTCATGCCGGACCGCTCCACCAGTTGCTGGTAGTAAGCCGGATGCCAGGGCTGACGAATCATCGGGCGCAAGTCAAAGCCCTCGATCAGGATGCCGCTCTCGTCGTTCATCGAGAAGTCGGCGGGTCCGACGATCCGCTCCATGCCGCGCTCGCGCAGCCACGCCGCGGCGGCGTCGAGCAGCGCGTCCGCGGCCTCCTGGTCGTCCTCGACCTCAAAGAAGCCGAACCAGCCCCAACGCTTATCCTGGTAGTCGTTGAACGCGTAGTTGACTTGCGCGGTGACGCGCCCGACCACGCGGCCGTCGCGCAGCGCGAGGAAGTATTCGGCCTCGCCGTGACTAAAGAACGCGTTCAGTTTGCGGTTCAGGAACAGCCGCCGCTCGAGCTTTAGCGGAGGTACCCAGCGAGGATGGTTAGCATGCAGGCGAAAGGGCAGGTCGATGAAGCGCTTCAGGTCGCGGCCGCCCGATACCGCTCTGATCTCAACCGCCATTAGCGCGCGCACGATATATGGCCACCTCGATTGACGTGTTCGCCAAGACTCGCGGGCACGAGCGCGAAGATCTGCTGCGCGCGGCGCGCGAGGCCGACCTGATGCCCTACTTCCGCACGGTCGAGTCGCCGGCGATGCCGGTGGTCGAGATGGAGGGAGCGCCGCGGATCATGCTCGCCTCCAACAACTACCTTGGCCTGACGGGCGACGAGCGGGTGATGAAGGGTGCGGAGGACGCGCTGCACCGCTACGGCACCGGCCTGACGGGCTCACGCCTGCTGAACGGCACGACGCCGCTGCACCTCGAGCTCGAGCGCGAGCTCGCGGAGTGGATGGGAACCGAGGACGCAATCGTCTTCACGACGGGCCACCAGGCGAATGTCGGCACGTTGGGCACGCTGCTCAGTCCAAGCGACACGGTCGTGGTCGACTCCGGCGATCACGCCTCGATCCTTGACGGCGTCCAGCTTTCCCGCGCGAAGATGCGCCCCTTCCGACACAACCGCCTCGACAAGCTGGCCCGTGCGCTGGAGCGGGCCGAAGGCGACGGCGGCGGGGTGCTCGTCGTGGTCGACGGGGTCTTCTCGATGGAGGGCGACGTTGCGCCGCTCGTGGACATCGTCGAGCTGTGCGCGCGCCACGGCGCGCGGCTGATGGTCGACGAGGCGCACGGCGCGGGCGTGCTCGGCGCCCGCGGGGCCGGCGCGAGCGAGTTGCTCGGGGTCGAGGAGCAGGTCGACCTTCGGATGGGCACGTTTTCGAAGTCGCTCGCGGCTTGCGGCGGCTTCGTGGCGGGGTCGGCCGAGGTGATCGAGTATCTGCGGATCGCCTCGCGCGCGTTCTTGTTCACGGCCTCGGCGGTCCCCGCTGCGCTTGGGGCAGCGCTCGCAGCCCTGCGCATCATCCGTTCGCCTGAAGGCATCGAGCTGCTGGCGCAGGTGCTCGATCGCGCGCGCTACCTGAGTGCGGGACTCACCGAGATCGGCTTCCGCACGCTGGGCGGGGGGCCCGTGCGAACTTCGCCCGCACCGGACGCGCCGCGCGAGCAGATCGTCACGCCGATCGTGCCCGTACTCGTCGGTGATGATTGGCAGGCTGCTCTGCTCTGGCGGGCGCTGTACGACGCGGGCGTGTTCACGAACTGTGCACTTCACCCGGCAGTGCCGCCCGGCGGCGCGCTGCTACGCACGAGCGTTATGGCCACGCACGACACGGCGACTTTGGACCGTGCGCTCGAAGCCTTCGCGCGCGTCAAGCAAGAGTTCGAGGCGGAGCACGGTCCGCTTCCAGAACCGCTCGCGGAATGAGACGTCGGCAACGCATCGGAGACGTCTGAGCCGCCGTGTCCCCCCTACCCGCCGAGCCTCTTGTCCAAATCTTCACAAGTCTGATCCGGCGAGAAAAAGGTCGCTTCTAGCGTACGAAGCGTCGGAAGTCAGTTGACCTAAAGCACCACCCTGACATAGCTTGCGGGAGCGCTCCGCACGACGTCCGGGTTCGCCCCCCGATCATCGCCAGGACAAGTTCTTTATGGGTCGCAAGCCTCCGGCCCTGGGCTGATCCTGGACGTCCCCACGAGCGTCAACTCGTCAAAAATCAAGCACGGATGTTGCGGCTCTGGTGCCCGGGGTCGCAACGGGGAGAGTCCCACATGAACGCGACAGCGACAGTTGCCCCTGCTCCGCAATACATGCGCGCCCTGGAGCGAGCGAACAAGGTTCGCCTAGCCCGCGCGGAGCTCAAGCGCAAGGTCTCGATGGATGAGATCGACGCCGCCGAAGTGATCCTCGAGTGCCCGTGGGAGGCACACAGCATGGCGGTCGCCGATTTGCTGATGAGCCAGCGTCGCTGGGGGCAAACTCGCTGCCGCAAGTTCCTCGCGCAGATCCCGATGTCGGAGAAGAAGACGATCGGCTCGATGACCGACCGTCAGCGACGCACGCTCGCCGCGATGCTGCGTTCCTCATCAGAGCGGGGCCGCGCCTGGGACGCGACCCCTTGGGTAACGGGCAGCCTGACGAGAGCTTGAGCTCCCACCAGCCGGCGAGCATGCCAACCAGGCCGAAGCGGGGACGTACTTCCCAAACCCCGCAGCCCCCTTCGCCGAGGTCGCGCACCGGCAAGCGCGCGAACTTGTAGCGGCCCGGTTCAAGCTTCATTCGTTCGAGCTGCTCCTGCGCGCGCAACTCGTGCACGGCGCGCCGGCGAGCCAGTCCATGAACATCCTGGAGGCGCCCCGCCAGCCGGTCGCGACGGCGCTCCAGCTCGGCGAGCGTGAGTAGGCACGGGCCGCCAAGCGCTTCCTCGCGCGGCATTCGAGCCGCGGCAACAGGGATGTGCGGGAAGCCCGCGGAGAGGAGATCCGACAGCTCGTGCTCCAATCGCGTGATCTGGGCGCGCAGCGATCTACGAGCGGCTGCCTCGTCGAGCGTCTCGATGAGACCTGCGCCGCGGTGGACCGTCAGCTGCTCGGACCGGCTCACGCCTCCGACTCCTCCTCGTACGCGGTACGTGCGAATTCTACCAGTGCGTCAGGTGTGCAGAGCGCTGAATCTGTGCGGTCAATGGCCAGGATTCGCGCTACGCGGCGGCCACTCTCAGGGAGCTTCGAGCGCGGCGCGAGCGCTCCACAGCGCCTCCTCCGCGTACAGTTCGGGGACACCGGAGACCTGGACCGCGAACAGCGCCAGCCTCGGTGTCTCCCCTACAGGCGCATGCGCGGGTGCCAGCTCGCCGAACAGGACCGCGAGCGGCGTAGAGGAGTCGGCGACCACCAGCCGTCCCTCGGGCAACTCGCTGCTGTCCTCGCTGCGACCGAGCCGCTCAGCTCGGACGCTCGCGCGAATCCCCAGCGGCCCCCGCACCCGCTCGGCGTCGAGCGCCCACACGGGGACGCCCGTGTCGAGCAAGGCGATCAGCAGGACGTCATCGAGCAGGCCGGTGGAGAGAAATCCCCCGCGCATCATCCGATCGAACACCGCGGCCTCTAGCGGTGTGCGCACGACCTCAGGATCCAAGCCAATGTGCCGAAAGAACACGCGATAAGCCGAGGGCACAGGTTCGCGACGCACGGCGATCGCGTTCGCGCCGCGAAAGCGGTTGGACTTCTCCTGCAGCCTGCCGAGCACGTCACGCGGCGCGGCGCCTGTCAGCGAGCCCCGGCGGCGCACCTCGACCTCGGTGGCGAGCAGGCGCAAGCCGGGCAGCTCGGCTTCGACCTCACGCGCGCACCAGCCCGCCACCAGCTCGCCGGGCACGGGTTCCTCGCTCATCGACCGAACCCGGCTCCGCGCCAGCCGCGTCCGCGAGCGCCTGCAGCGAGCTCATCGACGCGCCTGTGTAGCTGCCCGCGCGAGGGGTTGTTCAGCAGCGCGCGACCCTGCACCTCGCCCCCCGGGTAGATGAACGTCAGCTGGGGGCACGTGCCAACCTTGTATAGCGCGGCGAGCGCCCCGTCGTTGTCGATCCCTAGCGGGAAGGTGAGCCCGCGCGAGCGAATCAGCCTGCGCAACTTGTCGCGATCGCCCTTCAGCGCGACGCCTGCGAAGCGCACGCCGGGGAACGACGGCGCGAGCGCTTGCATTTCGTCGAGTACGTCGGTGCAGGAACCGCCGTTGACGAACAAAGCAAGCACCACCGGCGCCCCTTCGTAGAGCTGACAGACGTTGAGGATCCGCGGGCCACGCTCCTGGCAAGCGGGCACACGCCCCGCAGCGCCCTCATTCGCATGGGTCGCTGTATCGGCGTCGCCTTCGAGGCTGCTAAGCGCGAGCGGCACCGCGAACGCAGGCACCTGTTCGCCTGAGGCGAGGCCTTTCACACCGTTGGGCTTCGTGACGATCGTGTTGATCGTGATCAGCGCGAGGATCAGCAGCGCGAGCAGACCGACGTAGCCCCCATAGCGGGGCGTCGTGCGCTTGGGGGGACGCTGCTCAGACGTGCTCATGGATCGGCTCGCCCTCGTGCGGACGCG
>DATJOE010000323.1:0-2218 GCA_035507305.1 Solirubrobacteraceae bacterium
CTTCGATCGCGCCGTCCGGTCGATCGAGGAGTTCAACCTCGACGGCCCGGTCGAGCGCTGGCGCCAGGCGCGCAGCGAAATCCACGCGGACGTGTGCGAGCACGGATTCGACCCCAGGCAGAATGCGTTCGTGCAGTCGTACGGCTCGACCGCGCTCGACGCGAGCCTTCTGCTGATCCCGCTGGTAGGCTTCCTTCCGCCGGACGATCCGCGCGTCCGCGGGACCATCACGGCGATCGAGCGCAGGCTGATGTGGAACGGCCTGGTGCTGCGCTACGACACGGAAGGCGGGTCGGACGGACTGCCTCCCGGCGAAGGCGCCTTTCTCGCCTGCAGCTTCTGGCTCGCGGACAACTACGCTTTGACGGGGCGGATGGAGGAGGCGCGCGCGCTGTTCGAGAGGCTGCTCGCGCTGCGCAACGACGTCGGCCTCCTCGCGGAGGAGTACGATCCGGTCGGGAAGCAGCAACTCGGCAACTTCCCGCAGGCGTTCTCCCATCTCGCCCTGATCAACACCGCGCACAACCTCACGCACATTGCAAAACCCGCGCACGCGCGGGCGAACCGGTCGATGAAGGCGGGATAGGCGCAAGCCCTCAGAGCTGAAGGATCCCGGACCATCGTTCGGATCGTCAGAGCCAGGGATAGTCGGGCATTGCGATTCGGTCGGAAACGTCACGGCCAAGAGCCAAGCCGGAGAGACCGGGTATCGCAGCGGCGCAGACGACCGCATTGCGAAAGAGGATCCCGGATCGCGTTCGCGGCGCGAAGGCGCGCGCAAATCCTCGCGCCGCCCGCTGCTTGCGCTGGATGAAAGACCGCAGCAGGGCTTCGTAGCTCCGAAAGCTCTCGATGTGATCCCCACCGTGTCGAGCAAGCGCGCCGGCGAGGCCGCACGCGATAGCCGATCTTATGAATCTCGTTCGCAAGCCCCATTCGCTCCGCGATGTCGTATCCGAGGCCCCAGAAGTCGATGACATATCCGCCCCTTCGCGGCTCCAGCGCGCGTTCGATGAGGGTCGGGGTCAGTCCTGCGCAGCGGAGCCAGTACGCGAGCGTCGGACCAGCGATTCCGGCGCCAGAGATGAGCGCGCTGGCCGCCATCCTGGGAGGCCGATCACAGGTCGCCGCGACGCGCCATCGTCCTGATGCGGTCGGCGGTGCGGCAGGCGATCGCCTGGATGGTGAGCGACGGGTTCACCCCGCCGACCGTCGGGAACACCGATCCGTCGCAGATCCATAAATTCGGGATGTCCCACGTGCGGCAGTCGGCGTTGACCACGCTGGTCATCGGCTCGTCGCCCATGCGCGCGGTGCCGTTGAGATGGCAGGTGTCGTCGTCCTCGTCGAAGATGTCGCGCGCCTTCGCCGCCTCGAGCGCGCGGCGCATGAAGCCGAGCGCGTGCCGGATGAGGCGCCTGTCGTTGTCGCACCAGGAATAGGTGACGCGGGCGACCGGAAGGCCGTATTGGTCGCGCTCCTCCGCGAGCGTCACGCGGTTCTGCTCCTGCGGCATGAACTCGCCGACCATCTTCAAGCCCACCTGATGGTTGTAGGCCTCCATCCGGTCGATCAGCCTTTGCCCCCACAACCCTCGCTTCGAGGCGAGGACGCCGGACCAGACGACCGGCAGCGGGCCCTGGCTCATGTACGCGTAGCCGCCGAAGAAGTCCTTGCCGTCGTCGCAGTAGTTCCAGTGCTCGGTCAGCGCGAGGGACGGCGGCGCCTTGTAGGAGCGCACCTCCCTGTCCATGAGCCCCCAGACCGCCTGGTTGGCCTGCGCCATCAGGTTCCGGCCGACAAGGCCGGAAGAGTTGGCGAGGCCGTCGGGGAACATGGCGCTCGCCGAGTTTAGGAGCAGCCGCGGCGTCTCGATGGCGTAGCCGGCCACGACGACGTTCTTCGCCTTCTGGAAGCGCCAGCGCCCCTCGCGGTGGTAGTGGACGCCCGTGGCGCGGCCAGCGCCGTCGTGCTCCACCCGTCCGACCATCGCGAGGTCTCGGATTTCCGCGCCGGCCTTCAGCGCCCGCGGCAGCCAGGTCACGAGCACGCTCTGCTTCGCGTTGGTGGAGCAGCCGATCACGCACATGCCGCGGTAGACGCAGGGCGGCGACTTCCCGCGCGGCGCCGAAACCGTCGCGAGCGGCGTGACGCTCCATCCGACCCCGAGCTTCTCGGCCCCCTCCGCCAGGACCAGGGCCGCGGCGTTCATTTCGTG
>DATJOE010000324.1:0-9398 GCA_035507305.1 Solirubrobacteraceae bacterium
GCCGATGTATGCCTCAGCCGACTTCGAGCGGTGGCAGCCTTTGATCAGCTCCGCCGTGTTCGTCGCGTTGTCGTAGTACGCCGTCGAGCCGAGCGCATCCGTTTTCGACGAGCTTTCGTCGGTGTTGCCCGCCCAGCGCCCGGCCTCGCCGGAGATGAACGAGTCACCGACCGTCGCGACCCACGGCGAGCCGCTGCCCGGGCCGTCGGCTCGCGCCAGCGACGTCGATGAGACGGCGCTCCAGGCGAGCGCCGCGAGTACCAGCGCGGCGGTCCACAGCACGAGCGTCTTACGGCTGCATGCAGCCAATGATCCATACATGCTCTCTCCCCCTGCTGCGCGCCACACGCCTCTCGCGGGCGCTGTCGTGGCCACCCTATCCGAGGAATCCGACGAATTTCGACAATCCCGCGACGGGCCGAGACCCGTCCGATGGCATCGCCATCTAGGCGCGCCTTGCTCGCCTGCCGCGTCTCCGACCGACGCCCTAAGCGCTGTCGGCGACGCGCGAGGGAGCCTCGCCCCACAGCTCCTCGAGGCGGTAGTACTCGCGCGCTTGTGGCGTGAAGATATGCACGACTACGTCGAGGTAATCCATCAAGATCCAATCCGCCCTGCTGGCCCCCTCCACGCGACGGGGAACCGCTCCGTGCTCGTGCTTAAGGCCCTCAAGGATCCCGTCGTGGATCGCTTTCGTCTGGCGCGTCGTGTTGCCCGAGCAGACCAGGAAGTAGTCCGTGTAGCCGAGCACGCCACGTAGGTCGAGCTCGACGATCTCGATCGCCTTCTTGTCCGCCGCGAGCCGCGCGATCTCCCCGAGTAGCTCTTGAGGATCCACCGTCAGCCCGCCGTGCCCACGCGCGCGCCGTACAGCGCGTGCTCTCTCACGAATTCAGCCACTTCGCCCCCTACCAGTCGATCAATACGCTGCCCCGCCGCCGCCCGCTCGCGCGCACGCGAGGAGGACACGTCGATCAGCGGCGCATCCAGGAAGCACACCCGCTCGCTCGCACCATCGACCGAGGCGAGCGCGTCGAGCACCTCGCCACGATCGCTGCCCGGGCGCGCCGCGACGGCAAGCCGCGCCAGGGAGAGCAGCTCGCGCGGCTCGCGCCAGGCAGGCAGCGTGCTCGCGACGTCCGCTCCGACGATGAACGTCAGCTCGGTCTCCGGATGGCGGGCATGCAGTTCCTGCAAGGTATCCACCGTATAGGACGGTCCTTCGCGCCTCGTCTCCAGATCACAAACCCCGACTCCCTCGGCACCGTGGACGAGCAGCTCGCACATCTTCAAGCGCACCTGGGGACCCGGGTCATCGGCAACCTGCTTGTGCGGTGGAGCGGCCGCCGGCATCAACACCACCCGGTCCAACGCGAGCTGCTGGCGAGCATGGCGTGCGATCGCCAAATGACCCAGCGTCGGCGGGTTGAAGGTGCCGCCAAGCACGCCCAGCGAGCGTGGCCCACTCGGCGAGGACCCGTGTGCGCCATCCGGCGGCGAGTCATCCGGGCGCTCAAGCGCGGACGTGTCCGTCGCCCTCCACCAAGTACTTGAACGTGCACAGCTCGCGCAGGCCGATCGGCCCGCGGGCATGAAGCTTCTGCGTCGAGTTGCCGATCTCCGCGCCCATCCCGAACTCGCCTCCGTCCGTGAAGCGCGTCGAGGCGTTCACGTAGACGCAGGCCGCGTCGATCCCGAGCTGGAACGCGCGTGCCGCCGCGGTGTCGCGCGTGACGATCGCCTCCGAGTGCCCGCTCCCGTAACGCCCGATGTGCTCGATCGCCCGCTCGACCGAGTCGACCACGCCGACCGCGAGCGTCAGGGCCAGGTACTCGGTGTCCCAGTCCTCCTCGCTCGCCGCCTGCACGAGCGCCGAGTCGGTCAGCGACGCCTCGCTCTCCAGGGGCGTGCCGGGGCCATCGATCGGCTCGCGCTCGCCCTCGTCCTGCGCCAGCTCGAGCACGCGCTCGTCGCCACGCACCACCACTCCCGCGCGGTTCAGCGCGCGCACGATCCGCGGGACGAACACCGGCGCCACGTCGCCGTGCACGAGCAGCGTCTCCGCCGCGTTGCACACGCCCGGACGCTGCGTCTTCGCGTTCAGCACGATCGCCTCCGCCCGCTCCAGGTCCGCCGAGGCATCCACGTAGACGTGGCAGTTGCCCGAGGCCGCGTAGATCACCGGGACCGTCGCCACGGCCTGAAGCGCCTGCTTCAGGCCCTCGCCGCCACGCGGGATGATCAGATCGACGCTGTCTTTCTGCGTCGCCAGCTCGGCCAACTCCTCGCGTCCTCCGCCCGCGACGAGGCTCACGCAACCCTCCGGCAGTCCCGCCGCGACCGCCGCTTCGCTCGCGATCTGCGCCAGCGCCGCGTTGGAGTGCTCCGCCGTGGAGGAGCCACGCAACACGATCGCGTTGCCTGACTTCAAACACAGCGCCGTCGCGTCGATCGTCACGTTCGGGCGCGCCTCGTAGACAACCGCGACAACGCCGAGTGGCACGCGCACCTTGCGCACGTCCAGGCCGTTCGGCAACCGCCGGCCATCGATCAGCTCGCCCACCGGATCGGCGAGCGCGACAATCTGCCGCACCGCTTGAGCGATCCCGGCCAGCCGCTCGCGGTCGAGGCGCAGGCGGTCGAGCAGGGCGTCGCCGATCTCGTCCTCACGACCCGCTTCCATGTCGCGCTCGTTCGCCGCGAGAATCTCCTCCGCGCGGGTTTCAAGCGCCGTCGCGATCGCCCGTAGCGCCGCGTCCTTCGTCGCGGTGTCAAGCCGCGCCAGCTCGCGCGAGGCGCGCTTTGCCGCGCGGCAGATCTCCGTGACGGATGAGACGGCCGTTGCCATGGCCTCTAAGGGTATGACCCTCAGTCCACGACGAGGTAGTCGCGGTGGACTGCCTCCTCGCTCGCTCGCGGCATCAGCTCGCGAGCACGCGCCGACTTCATCCCCTGCACTTGGCGCAGCTCCTCGGCCGAGTAGTTGCTGATCCCCTTGCCGAGCGCGTGGCGCTCGCCGTCCTCGGCGCCCGCCTGCGCGATCTCGACCGCGTCGCCCGCGTCGAACTCGCCGATCACCTCGACCACGCCGACCGGGAGCAGACTCGCTGCGCCTTCGCGCACCGCGCGTGCCGCGCCCGCGTCGACCACCAGCGTCCCGCGCGAGGGCTTCGCGTACTTCAGCCATAGCTTGAACGAGCTATACCGTGCCTCGCGCGCCTGAAAGCGCGTCCCCTCGCGCTCGCCCGCCAGCACCGCCCGCAGCGCCTCAGGCCGCACGCCGTTGCAGATCGTCGTCTCGATGCCCGCCGCCGTGGCCATGTCCGCCGCGACGACCTTCGAGCGCATCCCGCCGGAGCCAAGTGGCGAGGTCGTGTGCCCGATCTCCAGCTCCCCCAGCCCCGCGAAGTCGCTCACCTCGCGCACGATCTTCGCGTCGGGATACAGCCTCGGGTCCGCCGTGTATAGGCCGTCGATGTCGGTCAGCAAGATCAGCTCGTCCGCCGCCACGAGCACCGCCACCTGCGCCGCGAGGAAGTCGTTGTCGCCGAAGGAAATCTCGTCCGTCGCGGTCGTGTCGTTCTCGTTGATCACCGGCAGCACGCGCCACTCCAGCAGCGTCGTCAGCGTCTGTCGCGCGTTCAAGTAGTGCGTGCGGGCGCTCATGTCGAAGAACGTCAGCAGCACCTGCGCGCTCATCACCCCGTGCTCGCGCAGCAGCTCGTCGTAGATCCGGTAGAGCTTGCCTTGCCCAACCGCGCTCGCCGCCTGCAACTCCTTGATCGAGCTTGGTCGGCGGCTCAGCTCCATCAGGCGGACACCGCGCGCGATCGCCCCGCTGGTTACGACGATCACCTCGTTGCCCTCGCGGTGCTCGCGCGCGAGCGCCTCGCATACGTTGCGCAGCACTTCCTCGCGCGGCTCGCCCGCCGCGTCGGCGACGACGCTCGAGCCTAGCTTTACGACGATCCGCTTCATGGGTGGAGCTTATTTGGCAGTGAGCCTCGGTCTACGGACCGGAGGCACCATGCCCGCGACGGCGCGATGAACGAGCGCTGCGCGGCAAGGGAAGTGTGGAGGGGATTCTCATAGCCGACAGGCTTGCTGTATGAACAGTGCACATTGCTACAGTGGGAGTGTGTTGCTAGAGCAGGAAATCCTGAAGGGAGTCATAGTGTGTGCAACCGTCACAATCACGGCGGAGCTGTCCAGGCAAGGGCTGCTCGAGGTCAAAGAGGCCATTGATGGCTTGCTGGAGCGGCGCAGGCTGCCGAGTGCGCCAGAGCCCGAGAGCGGCGACCTCGCAAGACGCAAGGCGCAGTTGTTCCACGAATGGGCGGGCGGAAGGTCTTGGTACTTCATCTACACCATCGCCAGCGAGTACGAGGCGCACCAGGAGTTCACGTTTGATGACCTGAGCAAGACGTTTGGCGAGGACGTAGGGACCGTCAAGTCTTGGCACCGCAGCGCGTCGAAGCCGATGAACCGCGTCGATAGGAAGCTGGACGACAGCTCAGTCGTAGCCCCGAAGTTCTTGAGTTCGCGCTGGGATGGCGAACGACAGCACTACTGGATGTCCGAGGACATGCGCGATGCGATCCTCGCGGTTGGTAACAGCTGACGATCGCCTCCGGCGGATGACCGACGGTTCTCGCCCTTGTATCGCCGTTGCCCTGTAGGCCCGACGCCGACCCAGGCCAACCGCGCAGGCCCAGTAGTTACGGGACATCGGCCCAAACGGGCTGGGCTCCGCTCGGTCTACGGCGAAGCCCTCTGGCGACCTCAGCTCGGGTCCAGCTCGAACGTCTCCCCCGCGATCTCGACCTCATCCCCCGGCTCGAATCCGTGCGCCTCAAGCTCCTTGAGCACCCCAATCCGCCGCAGCCGCCCCTCGAAGTAGGCCATCGCATCCTCGTTATCCACGTCGTAGCGCGCGAGCAGGCGCTCGATCCCCGCGCCGCGCACCGCGAACGAGTGCGGCCCCAACCGCTCGACGCGAAAGCCGCTACGAGCGGCAGGCCGGAACACCATATGCTCGGCGAGCTGCTCGCCGTCCTCGTCGGCCGAGCTCAAGGCGGCGCCAGGCGCAAAAGCGAACCCGTCTCCCCCTGCGCCTTCCAGCTCGTGCCCGGCACCGTCCGCATAGCCTTGACGATCCTCGTCCTCCTCCTCGGGCGGAACGCTGTGCAGCAGCTCGCTCGCCAGCTCGCGAACGCCCGCGCCCGTTGCGCTGGAGGTCGCGATCACCGGCACGTCCTCGCCGAGCCGCGCCCGCCAGGAGGCCACCGCCTCAGCAACCTCGCCCTCCGGCACGAGGTCCGCCTTGGACAGCGCGAGCACGCGCGGAAGCTCGGCCAGGCGCGAGTCGTGCGCCGCGAGCTCTCGCTCGATCGTCTCGTAGTTCGCGAGCGGATCGGAACCCTCACCCATTGAGAGCGCCGGCGCCAGGTCGAGCACGTGCACGAGCAGCCGCGTGCGCTCGACGTGGGCGAGGAAATCATGACCCAGGCCCGCCCCTCCGCTCGCCCCTTCGATCAGACCGGGAATATCGGCCAACACGAGCTGCCGTTCGTCGGTGTCCAGCACCCCCAGGACGGGCGAGAGCGTCGTGAACGGGTAGTCCGCCACCTTTGGCGCCGCTCGCGTCAAGCGCGAGAGCAGCGAGGACTTGCCCGCGTTCGGCAGTCCCACCAGGCCGACGTCCGCGAGTAGCTTCAGCTGCAGCTCCAGCCAGCCCGCTTGGCCCGGCAGCCCGCGCTCGGCGAAGCGTGGCGCCTGCCGCGTCGCCGTAGCAAAGCGCTTGTTGCCCTTCCCACCCGAGCCCCCGCGCGCGACGGTCGCGCGCTGGCCCGCGGCGAGCAACTCCCAACTGCGCCCGGCCAGATCGCCTTCCTCCTCGCTAGCGCGCACCTGCGTGCCGGGCGGCACCGCGATCCTCAGCGTCTCTCCGTCGGCCCCGTGGCGTTGGGCGCCTTCGCCGTGACCCCCGCGCCCCGCGCGGTAGTGGGTCTTGCGGCGAAAGCCCTGCAGGTCACGCAGGGAGTCGTCGCACACGAGCACGACCGCGCCGCCGTGGCCGCCATCGCCACCGTCGGGCCCGCCGCGCGGAACGTGCGCTTCACGACGAAAGCTCGTACAGCCGTTCCCGCCCGCCCCCGCCTCGACGTGGATCTTCGCTCGATCGTGCAGCATCGCAGCCATCTTGACCGATCGGCCGACCCTGCCGTGAACCCGCCCCACCGCTCCTGGACCCAGACCACCCGCCTGAGCCCGACCCTGCCCGGGACGGTTCAGCCGCTAGCCTCGGCCGCAACCCCAAGCAAAGGAGCAGCGAGACGATGAGCAGCTACCCCGCCACCGCGACAGACCGCGTCCTGCTGATCACCGGTGCCTCGACCGGCATCGGCGCCGCGACCGCGCGCCACGCCGCCGCCGCGGGCTGGCGGCTCGTGCTCGCCGCGCGCTCCCAAGACACGCTCGAAGAGCTCGCCGGGGAGGTGGGGGGCAGCGAGCGCGCGATCGCCGTCCGCTGCGACGTGACCGAGTGGGAGGAGCAACAGGCGCTCGTCGAGCGCGCGCTGTCCGCGTTCGGTCAGATCGACGCGACATTCGCGAACGCCGGCTTCGGCGGCCCGCGCGGCTTCCTGAACGACACTCCCGAGCACTGGCGCGAGATGGTCCTGACCAACGTGTACGGCGCCGCGCTCACACTGCGCGCGACGATTCCCTCGCTCAAGGAGACGAAGGGCCACCTGTTGCTTACCTCAAGCGTCGCGGGGCGCCGCGCGCTGCCGGGCTCCTTCTACTCCTGCACCAAGCACGCCGTCACGGCGATGGGCGAGGCCGCGCGTCAGGACCTCAACGGGACCGGCGTGCGCGTGACGCTAATCGAGCCGGGGATGGTCGATACGCCGTTCTTCGACAACAAACCCAGCGACGCGCTGCACGACGACGACATCGCGCGCGCGGTGATGTACGCGCTCGCGCAACCCCCGCACGTCGACGTGAACGAGATCCTCGTGCGACCCGTGACGCAGGACGGCTAAGCCAGCTCGCGGGCCAGGTAGAGACCCACCGCGGCCGCGCCGCCGCCGAGTGCGACCGTGCCCGCCACGCCGGCCGCCGGAAGCTCGGAGCGCACGGCGAGCGTCGCGAGCACGTCCACCGTGTCGGCCGCCGCGCACACGAGCTGCATCCGGCCGGCTCGCTCGCCGTCGCGCAGCGCCGCGAGCGTGAGCGCGCCGAGCGCGAGGTCGCGCACCCCGACGAGATGCGTCAGGTAGCGGACCGCGGGATGGCGCGCATGCTCGCCCAGCCAGCTGGACGTCACCTCGGGTGCCAGCAGCACCGCGATGCCCAGCGCCGCGCGGCCCGCGCCGATCAGCCCCGCCGCTCTTCGTGGATTCATCGCCGTCGCCGGCCCGACTGGGTCAGGAGGCGTCCGGCAGCACGCTCACGGTGCGCCCGCGCCGTCCGGTCGTGAACTGCACCGTCCCAGACGCGCGCGCGTAGAGCGTGTCGTCCTTGCCGATGCCCACGCCTGGGCCCGGCCTGAATTTCGTGCCGCGCTGGCGCACGATGATCTCGCCGCCCGTGACGGCTTGGCCCGCGAACGTCTTTACGCCCAGGCGCTGGGCGTTTGAGTCGCGGCCGTTGCGGCTGGAACCAAGTCCCTTCTTATGAGCCATCCGAGGACTCCTCTTTCACGTTTGCCGGCTCTTTCGCCGCTGGTTTCTCTTTCGCTTTCGCGGCTTTCGCTTTGCCCTGGCTGATCTCTGTGACCTCGATCCGCGTCAGCTCCTGGCGGTGGCCCGTGCGGCGCTTGTAGCCGCGCTTGGGCTTGAACTTGAACACCCGCAGCTTTTCGCCGCGGACGTGCGCGAGCACCTTCGCGGTGACCTGCACGCCCTCCAGGCCCGACTTGTCGAACACGGCCTCCTCGGAGCGGTAGAGGATCGGCTCGAGCGCCACGTTCGCGCCCTCCTCCACGGCCAGGCGCTCGACCAGCAGCGTTTGCCCGCGCTCCACGCGGTACTGCTTTCCGCCGGTCTTTACGATCGCGTACATGCGCTGATGGTCCTGTCGCTCGAAGGTGCCTTGAAGTGAGGTCTACTCGGCGGCCTTGGCCTTGGCAGCCGAACGGCGTCGCCCGCCCCTGCGGCCACGACGCCGAGGTTTGGATTGTAGGCCATCGCCGGTGTCCTCGCCCGACGCGTCCGCCGAGATGTCCTGCGCCTTGTCTTCGAGCGCCGCCTCGGCCGCGGTGGGCACCACGTCGGCCGCCGTCACGACCGGATCCTCCTCGGGCTCAGAGTCCACGGCCGTCGGCGACTCGTGCAGCCCCGCTTCGCGCCGCGCGTCCGCATCCTCGCTGTCGGCGGGACCACGACGGCTGCGCGCCCGCGAGCGCGCGCGCTCGCCGGCCCGGCCGCCCTCGCGCCCGCCCGAGGCGCGTCGCCCGCCGCGTGAGCCACGCCCGTTTGAGCGGGTGGGCTTGACGATCTCGCCCGACTCATCCAGCAGGAACGCGCTCGCGGCCGTGCGCCCGACCTGGTCGATCCGCACCATCCGCTTCGTCCCCACCTCCGAGGCCGCGCCTGCGATCGAGATGATATAGCCATCGATTTTCGCGACCGCGTCGTCCACGTCGTACATGTGCGGCTCGACGATCTCGACCAGTACCTCATCGCCCTGGCGGAAGGGCAGCGCGCGCTCCTCAACCTGCTCGCGCGTCCCTTCGAAGGTGATCGCGAAGTGGTCAAGCGCGAGACCTTCCGAGCCCTCGAACAAGAACGACTTGCCGGTCTCGGCCTCCAGCGCGTGCAGCACGCGTGAGCCATGGCCAGTGAACTCAGCCGTCACACGCGGGTTGATCTGCACGAGGAACGCCTCGACGTCCGGGTGCTCCGTCGCGACGTCGCGCAGCCTGCGCTCGAATTCGATCGCGATCGTCTCCTCCGAGCGGATCACGCCCTCGCCGTCGCACGTCGGGCAGGGCTCACTCATGATCTCGCGCACACCCTCGGTCACGTTCTGGCGGGTCATCTCGACCAGCCCAAGCTTGGAGATCTCGGCGGTGAAAGTCTTTGTGCGGTCCTCGTCCAGCGTCTTGCGCAGCACCTTCATCACTGCGTCGCGGTTGCGCGCACGGGCCATGTCGATGAAGTCGATCACGATGATTCCGCCGATGTCGCGCAGGCGCAGCTGGTTGACGACCTCCTCGGCCGCCTCGAGGTTCGTTTTGGTGATCGTGTCCTCCAGCGCCGCGCCTTTGCCGCGGCCGATGAACGAGCCGGAGTTGACGTCGATCACGGTCAGCGCCTCGGCGTAGTCGATCATCAGATAGCCGCCGCTGGGCAGATCGACGCGCCGCGAGAGCACGCCTTCGATCGCCTCGT
>DATJOE010000325.1:0-15606 GCA_035507305.1 Solirubrobacteraceae bacterium
GAGCAGGTTGGCGCCGGTGTCCCCGAGCATCGCCCGCTCGCGCAGGTCATACACCGCCGCGATAAGTGCAGGAGCCACGAACAAGCCCAGCGCCCAGAGCTGGCGCACCGAGCCCGCCCCGATCGAGAGTCCAAGGCCGAGCAGGACGAACGCCTTCCCGGAACGTCCGGGCCTTAGGTCGAGCAGGTTGAAGGCGTTCGTCGCGAGCACGAGGACCCCGCTCGCAAGCAGCCAGCGCCAGTGCGAGCGGTAACCGAGTTCGGCCATCGCGTACAGCGCGAGTCCGAGCGAGCCGACCGCCTTCAAGGCGCCGGTCGAGAGCTCGCCACGAAGTACGGCGGCTCCATGCCCGCGCCATCCGCGCCTGACCGACTCGCCCGAGCGCGGCTCGCCCAGCGCGTCGTCGATCAGCCCAAGCGCGATCACGCCGAGCGCGTACAGCGAGATCGGGACGGTCCCGGGGTAGAAAACTTCGCGTGAGCCAAGCACGTGAATCAGGGTCGCGGGGATCAGGGCAAGCAGTGCCGCGGCAGGTACCAACACGCCGAAAGGGAACGGAAGCTCACGCCCGCGGTAATTGGCCTTGACGTGCCCCCCTTCGGTGAGGGTTCGTAGAAGCGCGGGAGCGAGTAGTACCGCGCTCAAAAGCGCAAAGACGAACGGGAGGGCATGCATCACCCCAAGCTAGCGGCGGCTTCGGATGCAGCTCGACGGGCCGATCGTCGGCCGCTCAGGGCGCGGTCGTGGTGCTGCCGGCGACGTTCGGAAGCAACGAGTCGGCGGTGGACTTGGTCCCGTATGACCCGTGCGATCCGGTGAGGGCATAGACGAGAGCGGCCTGCCCGGCGGTGGTGTCAAGATCGTCGACGCTCGCGAGATCCTTGCCCTGAAACCAAGGGATTTGCGAGGGTTCGGCGTTGCTGAGCTCAGCGCCGACGACAGGAATCTGCACGGCGCTGATGCCTTCCAGGAGACCGGACTCAAAGCGCGAGACCGCCTGGGTCTGCTTGGGATTCAGCGTGCTGGGGGCGTTGCGCACGAGCACGAGGGCGTCGAGGCGTCCGAGCTGACCGTCAAACGCGCTGAGCAGGGGTCCACGCACGCGGCTGATAAGCGCGCGTTGGATGTTGGGACCGCCTTTGACGAGCTGCTTGCCGAGGATCGAGCCGAAGTCCTGCAGCAGGTTGAGCGCAGCTTCGCTGGGGGCGCTTTCACCGCTTTCCCCACTTTCAGGGGTCGAGGTCGTGTCGGTGGAGGTGGATGTCGTGCCGGAGGAGGGTTCGCCGGTGGTTTCGCCGAGCGCGGCGAAGCGAGTGCCTTCGGCGGCGGAGGCGATCCCGGTGAGGTCGAGAGGCTCGCGCACGGCGACGACGGTGGCGAGATTCCCTCCGGCCTGCGTAACGGCGTCGCGGACGAGCGAGTTGATCCGGTTAGACGATCCACCGAGGAAGACGAGCCCGACGCTCTGGCCGTCGAGCAAGCCGTGCACGGCAATCGGATAGAGGTCGTTGGCGAAGGCTTCCTCGCCGGCGAGCTGGGCATGCGCCTGTTCAGCCTGCTGCTGGGCGCCCTTAACTTCGGAGCTGAGGTCGTGGACGATGCCGCTCTTGGCGGAGGAAACGAGGTTTGAGTCGCCGATCGCGACGCCGATGACGACGCCGACGGCAAGCGCGAGCAGCACGGCGGCCAGCGACAGCGCGTGGTAGCGAAAGTCGAACACCGGGACGAAGTGGCGGCGCTCAGCCGCCGAGCAACAGCTGAAGCTTGAGCCAGAGAAGATTGACGACGTCGCGCAGCGCGGGCGTCATCCAGACGACGGCGATCAGCGCGATGAGCCCAGCAGCGATCACGACGAGCAGTGGCGTGAGCCCAGGCTGCGGTCGGTAGAGGCGACTTACACCCTTGGCATCGACGAGGATCTCGCCGATGCGCAGGCGCGTGAGGAACGTGGAGGACATCCCCTTGCGGTTGCGGTCAAGAAACTCGACAAGATTGAATTGAGATCCGACCGAGACGATCAGTCGGGCTCCCTTCTCGGCGGCGATCAGCATCGCGACATCTTGGCTAGTGCCGGGCGCGGGCACGAGCTTGTAGGGCACGCCGAGCTGCTCGAGGCGCTCGCGGCCGGGGGCTCGGCCGTCCTGATAGCTGTGCACGACGAGCTCTGCGCCGCAGCGAAGCGCGGCCTCGCCGGCGGAGTCCATATCGCCGACGATCATGTCGGGCGTAAGGCCCTCCTCCAGCAGTGCCTCGGCGCCGCCATCGACGGCGACGATCACGGGGCGCATGTCGCGGATGAATGGCCGTAGCGCGTGCAGGTCGCGTTGGTGCTCGACGCCGCGCACGACGACGAGCGTGGAGCGGTCGCGAAAGTCGGTGGCAAAACGCGGCAGCTCAAAACGTCCCGCGAGCAGCTCACGCTCTTCACGCATGTGCTCGATGGTGTTGTGCGCGAAACGCTCGAGTGCCTCGCCGATCTCGCGCCTGCGCGCCTCGGTTTCGGCGCGCACGCGCTCGAGGCCGAGCACGTCGCCTCGCGCGAGCAGCTGCCCCTTGCGCAGCACTTCGCCGGCGATCCCGTCGGCGGGGCCTTCGGCGAGAACGACAATCGGGTCGCCGTCATCGAGCACGTCGAACAGAGTGTCGTTCGGCAGATCGATAAGCAGGATGCCCGCTTCGACGAGCAGCTGCGGGCCGAGATTGGGGTATGTGCCCGAGGAAGAGGCGCTGCAGTTGAGCACGGCGCAGACCCCGGCGGCGATCAGCTCCTCAGCGGATACGCGATCGATGTCCTGGTGGTCGATCAGGGCGACATCACCGCGGATCAACTGCTTGACGAGCAGCTTCGTGCGCCTTCCCGCGCGCACGGGACCGCTGACGGTCTGCGCGACCATGCGCCGCTCGGGGGGCACGATCGGGCGCGGCCCTCGCACGAGCGCACCGTCTGAAACCGGCAGGGAACGGCTCGGTCGCGTCGCGGCCATTGGTTCGAGGGTAACGCCGATTCGCGTCGAGCGCACCCCCTGAGCGCCCACTGGCGCCCGCTCAGGCGGCTCTACGCAGGTCGCGCGCGTGACGCCGCGCGACCACATCATCGGCGTCGGCGCCAAGCATGCGCACGAGCTCGGAGACGACCTCGCGCTCGGAGAGCTCGACGACGGTCGTCCTCGCGAGCTCATCCGCGGTCTCCTTCTCGATCGAGAAGTGGCGGTCGGCGAGCGAGGCGATCTGCGGTAGGTGAGTGATGCAAAGGACCTGGCGCTGCTGGGCCAGCTCGCGCAGGCGCTCGCCGACTGCGCGCGCGGCGTGACCGCCGATCCCGGCATCGACCTCGTCGAACACAAACGTCTCGCCGACCCCACGCGCGTGGCCCTTGTTGTCGCGGCCCTTCGCCCGCTTGCTTGGGTTCGTCGTACGTGAGCCGGCGGTGACGAGCGCGAGCATCACGCGCGAGAGCTCGCCGCCGGAAGCGATCTCGCGCAGCGGCGCAGCGGGGACGCCGGGGTTGGGCGCGATCAGGAACTCGACGGCATCGCCGCCGGAAGGGCCGGCCTCGCGCGGCGCTAGCGCGATCTCGAATGTGGCATCGGGCATGGCGAGCGAGGCGAGCTGCTCGCGTACGCCTCCTTCGAGGGCGGGCGCTGCCTCGGCTCGCGCCCGGCGCAACGCGAGCACGCGCTCCTGAAGCGTGGCTTCGGCATCGGCGAGTGCTCGGCCGGTCTGCTCGAGCGCGACCTCTGCCCCGGCTAGTTCATCGCGGCGGGCGCGGGCGCGCTCGGCGTGCGCGAGCACCTGCTCGATGCTGCCGCCGTGCTTGCGCATCAGCCGCTCGACGGCGGCGAGACGCTGTTCGAGGGCGTCGAGCGTGAGACCATCCTCCCCTTCGCCGCTCAGCTCGCCCTGCTCCAAATAGGAGCGCAGCTCGGCGGCGAGATCGGCCGCTTCGATACCGAGCGTCCGTAGCCGCTCACCGAGCGCATCAAGCCGGGGATCGACGCCTTCCAGCGCATCTAGGCCGGCGCTGGCGGCGGCGAGCTTGGTCGCGACGCCCTCCCCCTCGCCGCCTTCGCCCGCGAGCACTTCGGCGCCGGCGGCGGCGGCAGCACGCAGCGCATCGGCTTGGCGCATTCGCTCGCGGCGCGAGAGCAGATCGGCGTGCTCGCGCTCGTCGGGCTCCGCAACGTCGATCTCGGCGAGCTCGAACTCGAGCAGGTCAAGCTCGCGCTCGCGCGCGCCGTCCAGCTCGCGTAGCTCCTGCAGGCGCTGCTTGTGGCGCTGCACCTCGGCATAGGCCTCAGCGCATGCGCGAAGCCGCGATGACTGCCGATCGCCTGCGCGTTCGTCGAGCAAGTCGAGCTGCTTAGCGGCGATCGTGAGCTTGCGGTGCTCGTGCTGGCCGTAGAAAGACATCAACCCCCCGGCGAGCTCGCGCAGCTCGCCCACGGTGGCGGTGCGTCCGTTCATATAGGCGCGCGTGCGCCCATCGGCTCCGACGCGCCGTGCGAGCACGAGCTCGTCGGCATCGGGGGGAAGTCGCTCGGCGAACTGCTCGGGCAGCGCGGCGGGCAGCTCGAAGACGCCCTCGACGTATGCCTCCTGGGCGCCGGGGCGCACGATCCCGCTGCGCGCACGCCCGCCGAGCAGCAGATCAAGAGCGTGGGCGAGCACGGTCTTGCCGGCGCCGGTCTCGCCGGTCAGCACGTTCAGGCCGGGCGCGAGGCGCAGTTGGGCCTGCTCGATGAGCAGGAGGTTCTCGACGCGCAGCTCGCAGAGCATGGGCCAGGTGTAGCAACGGGCGCCGACGGATCTCGCGGGCGACCGCACTGTAGAGGTCGCTCCCGGCTGACGATAAGGGACGTAACCTGTGGCAACGTGGGTGACAAGCGCCAACCGACGGGGCGCGACCCTCGCCGCACGTCCGCCCACGGCATGGCTGCCAGCGACAATAACCCGAGCCCAGAGGCCCCGAGCGATCAGCTCAACATCCTGTCCGCGCGGACTCTGCACGAGCGCCTGGGCGAGGAGATCAACAGGGCAGGCCGCTACGGCACGCAGCTCGCGTGCCTGCTCGTGACGATCGGCAACTTGGAGCAGCTCGCGCGTGAACACGGCAGCGAGCTGTCCGAGCAGACGCTCATCTACGTGGCGCGGACCCTCGCGACGCAGGTACGGGACTTCGACCGGGTGGGCCGACCCAGCGAGCAGGAGCTCGCGCTGATCCTGCCGGGGGCAGATGGCCCACGCGGGGAGATCGTGGCGCGCCGGGCATTGCGGCGACTGCGCACGATCAAGGTGGAAGCGGATGGGACGCGTGAGCCGCTGCGCATCTCGGTTGGACTCGCGGCGTGGCAAGCGGACATGGGCGCGGAGGAGCTGCTCGAGCAGGCACGGCAAGCAGGCCGACGCAGCAATGGCGCAGAATCTCCCCCGGGGCTAGTGGGCTCATCGCCACCCGTGCTGGGACGGCCGCACGGACCTGCATAATCAAGCTGTGCTCTCGGGATCAGAGCTATGGCTGCTGCGTTTGATGGCCGATCGTGGCCTCGCGCTGCTGGACGCCGACCTGCTGCTCCTAATCGTGGAGGAGAAAGGCGAGCTGCGCGTGGCGGCGGCTGCGGGAGCTTCGGCTCCGCGCGTGCGGATCGTGCCGGTGGAGGGCAGCGCGCTCGGCGAGCTGTATCGCGCGGGCGAAAGCAAGGCGCTTGATCGCCCTCGAGGCAAGGACGCGGCGTGGCTGCACGAACTCGGGGTCGAAGCGCGCTCGGCATTGGTGGAGCCGCTCAGCTTCGAGGGACAGGGCGGCGGCATCGCGATCGCGTTGCGCACCGACAAGGGCTTTCGCAATCCTGACCGCGAGGCGTTGACGGCGTTCGCGACGAGCGTCGCGCAGCGGCTGGCGGCGGAGCGTTCGGTCGAGATCGAGCGGCTGCGCTACGGAATGGAGGCGCGCGAGCGCGAGCGGACCCGCTGGGCGCGTGAGATCCACGACGAGAGCATCCAGGGCATGGGCGCCCTGCGCTTGCGACTCGCAAACGCCCGCGACATCGCGGATCCCGAAGAACTTCGCAAGGCGGTGGATGTGGTGCTCGACGGCCTCGGCAACGAGATCGATGGGCTGCGCCACCTGATCACCGAGCTTCGTCCCGCGGCGCTCGACGAGCTGGGGCTCGCGGCGGCGCTGGAGGCGCTGGCCCGGCGTGCGCAGGCGATCGACGGGCTCGACGTGTCGATCAACGTGGAGCTCGGTCAAGACGATGGCCGACGCCTGGACGCCGAGCTCGAGAGCACGATCTACCGCATCGTCCAGGAGGCGCTGACGAACGTCAGCCGTCACGCCGAGGCCTCGCAGGCCATCGTCACGATCGGTGAGCGCGAGGGCAAAGTGATCGCCGCGGTCACCGACGACGGCAAGGGCATGCCGGGCGCCGAGCGGCTCGGCCCACGCGGCGACGGCCTGGAGGGCGGCTTCGGCATGGGCGGCATGCGCGAGCGCGCCGAGCTGGTAGGCGGCGACCTCGAGTTCGCCCCGGCTCCCGAGAAAGGCACGACGGTCCGCCTGATCGTCCCGCTCGCAGGGCGCCCCTCAGCCGAGGACGAAGCCGCCGCCGAAGCGGCCCAGCTAAACGCACTTAGCCGCTAGCGCCCAGCGCGAGTGCGCATTAGACGTTCGAGAGGCAAGCGAGCCAAGGACGCAGGGAGAGTGGCGTGCGACCGAAGCCGGGAGACACTCGCTGCGCTCGCATCCCCGTTTCGGCCAGCACGCGAGCGAGCGAGGACGCAGGCTCGCGCCGCCTATCGGACGTCTAATCGACGAGGCCGATTCGGCGTACGTAGGCGGTGATCTCGGCGCGTGAGGAGAAGCCGAGCTTCTCGATCGCGCGGGCGCGGTAGGTCTTCACGGTGCGCTCCGCGACGTGCAGTTGATCGGCGATCTGCGGGTTGGTGTAGCCGTTAGCGATCAGGCGCACGACCTCACGCTCGCGCTCGGAAAGCACGACGCCGTCGGTCGAGGCCTCCTCGCCGGTTGCCATTAGGGCGCCAAGCCGAGGGTGCAAGTAGTTGCCGCCCGAGGCAGCGAGCCGGAAGGCCTGCAGCAACTCGGCGGGCTCGGCCTCCTTCAGCACATAGCTACGAGCGCCGGCGCGCAGCGCCTGACGCGCGTACTCGGGGTCCTCGCGCATCGTGAGGATCGCCACGGCGAGCGTGGGATGGGTGATGAAGCACGAAGGAAGCGCGGCGAGGCTCGATCCACCGGGCATCGTCAGATCGAGCGTGAGCAGGTCAGGCTTGTGCTCGCGCACCGCACGGACCGTGGAGGGCACGTCGGCGGCTTCGGCTACGACCTCAAACTCGTCCTCCTCGCGCTCGAGAACGGCGCGAATACCGTCACGTACGACGGTGTGGTCGTCGGCGATGATCACACTGATCGGCCGGTCCACGCCGGGCATTCCGGGCTCGCTTTGCAAGGTGCTGGCCTCCATGTCGAGGACGGTATCGGCACGTGAGGATCGATCCTTGAGGGCCGAAGGGACGACACGGTCCTGCCCGAAAAGGACGACAAAAATCTGCCCGCCGAGGACGACATGATCGGCACTGTTTGCACGTCAGCAAAGCGACCGAGGGTGCCTCATCATGTCCGCCATGAGAACCCACACGCTGCAGACCGATTCGTTCCCCGAGCTCCCGCGCTTGCGGCTGGTGCCCCGCGCGGCCGACGCGCAGCGGCACTCACTGCGAGCCACGGGCGGGGGTCGCGGGCGTAGTGCTTCGAGCATCGATCGTCACGAATCGCGGGGCAAGCCGCGTGCGGCGAACGGGCACACGAAGGGGCCCGGCGAGGGCCTGGTACTCGTCGCGGGTGACGAGAGCGGTTCGCGTGCGGCTGTGATGCGCGACCTAACCGAGACGATGCCGGCGAACACCCGCTTCGACGAGGCCCGCGATGCCTGGGAGGTCCTCGCGCTGGCCCCCAAGAGTCGGATGATCGTGCTCAGCGGCGACCTCGGGGACCTCTCGGCGAAATCGGCGATGCACATGCTGGCGCACCGCCTCCCCGAGGTTCCGGTTGTGAGCCTCGCGGCTTGCGCCTGAGTCGCACGACGCCGAGGGATCGCGCGCAGAGACATCCGGTGGTTTCCCGGCCGAGCTGGGTAATGGCAGCGGCAGGGCGCGTTGCAGACGATGTCCTGCGCGCCCGTCGCCTGTAGCGTGCAGACCGATGTCAGAGAGAAACAGCCGCTCACCCCTGCGCCACGCCGAGCTACGTCGGATCGTCGCGGGCTACACGGTCAACCGACTTGGCACGTGGTTCGGCTTCATCGCACTCGCGGTTGTCGTCTTCGACCACACGCATGACGCGCTCGCGGTCGCGAGCCTGTTGCTAGCAAGCCAGGTATTGCCCGCCCTCGTGGTGCCAGCGCTCGTCGCGCGCGTAGAGGCCTCGACCAAGCGCGGTGAGCTAACGCGGCTCTACCTGTTCGAGGCGATCACGACGGGGCTCTTGATCGTCGTGGTGCGCTGGCACTTCTCGCTGCCCGCGATCCTGGTGCTCGTCGCGCTCGACGGCACGGCGGCGCTCGCGGCAAGCGCGTTGCTACGCGCCGCGGCCGCGCGCAGCGCGCGCGCGTGGGTGCGCCTGCAATCCGAGCAATCGGCGCAGGAGCCGAGCGCCGAGGACTTCACCGCGGCCGAGCAACGCGCGAACGCAGCGATCAACATCGGCTTTGCGACCACGTTCACGCTGGGCCCGGCGCTCGCGGGGGTCGTCGTACCAACGCTCGGCGTCTCGGCCGCGCTGCTAATCGATCTGTGCTCGTTCGTGATCTGCGGCCTTTTGCTGATCGACCTGCGTCCCTACGTCGAGGACGCCGAGAGTGAGTCCGTGCGCGCGCGAATCAAGGGCGCGTGGGAGTACATCGCCTCAGCGCGGACCCTGCGTCTGCTGCTGATCACCCAAGCGATCGCGTTCATCTTCTTCGAGTTCTCCCCGCCGATTGAGGTTGCCTACGCGAAGGTCTCGCTGCACGCGGGCGACGAAGGTTATGGCGTGCTGCTCGGCGTCTGGGGGCTCGGGGTCGCGCTTGGCAGCGCGGTGTTCGCCCGCTCGATCGAGAGCTCGCTGCGATTGCTGCTGAGCGCGTCGACCTTCGCGGTGGGCTTTGCCTATCTGGGCTGGTGGCTGGCTCCGAGCCTCGGGGTCGCCGCGGCGGTCGGCTTCGTGGGCGGTGTGGGCAACGGCGTGCAGTGGGCCGCGTTGATCAGCGCCGTCCAGCGCCTTACGCCCGAATCGCTGCAAGGGCGCCTGATGAGCGCGGTCGAAGCGCTCGGGGCGATCTTTCCCGCGTTCGGCTACGTGATCGGCAGCGCGATCACCTCGGCGACAACGCCGCGAATCGCGCTGCTCGTGGCGGGCATCGGCGTGACGCTCGCGACGATCGCTTTCGCGCGCATCCCGATCCTCGCGATCGCCTCGCGATCGGCCGAGCGCGAGGGCGGGATGCCCGAAAAGCTCGCCGATTACGCCGCGCCAACGACCTAGCCCAGACCATCGGGGCCGCTCGTCCGGGAGTGCCGGCCCGACCGGGGTGGCGCGGACGACTCAAATCGTTTGGTCCAAGCGAAGCGCTCGCACCTTAAGGCCGACGCATGAGCGGCCGTTAAGCACCACAGGTACTCAAACGTGAGCTCAAAGCTGACCATCCGTGTATTTATCGCGCTCGAGGCAGTTGCCTTGGCGGCTTCGCTGGGCGTAAGTGCCTGGCTGTCAGACGCGCGCGAATGGGAGCCGCTGCCGCTGGTGATCCTGCTGTTCGCGCTCTCGCTCGGGGGGCGCAAGATCTGGTTCGTAACGATCCGCGGGCAGCACCTCGCCCCGGGATTGGTCGCGCAAGTGCTCGCGATGGTCGTGCTCGGCCCCGCGCCCGCGGTCGCGATGTCGGTGCTCGTCGCCGTGCTGATCTGCGTCGGGCGCGGGCTCTCGCCCTCAGCCTGGCTGAACAACCTCGCGGCTTTCGCGGTGTTCCCGCTCGTCGGCGGCGTCTTGACTCAGCTGGCGATCGGCGACGTCCACGACAAGGGCAACGCGCTCGCGCAGGGACCCCTCTTCGCGCTCGTCGTATTCGGTGTTTTCTTGATCGCGAACGCCGTGAATTTCCTCGTGATCGCACTCGATAACTGGCTGCTCGGCAACCAGCCGTTCTTCTCCCAGGTGCGTGAGACCTTCACGCCGATGCTGCCCGGCCAGACCGCGGCCGCCGCGCTCACGGGCATGCTCGCGGTGGCCTACACCAATCTCGGACTGCCGGTCGTGTTCGCGTCCGTGCTCGTCGTCGCGATCTTCCAGTACCTGCTCGTGGCGCTGCTGCGCTCCGAGGACCGGGCCGACCAGCTGGAGGCACGCACCGTGCATCTGGCCTCGTTGCAGCTCGGCGTGCTCACGACGCTGGTCGAGACACTCGCGCTGCGCGATCGCATGACCGCGCGCCATGCGGCCGCGGTTGCGCGCTACGCCCGGGCGCTTGCGAAAGAGGCCAACCTCTCCGAGGAGGAACAGGACCTCATCCACACCGCCGGGCTGCTGCATGACATCGGGAAGTTCGCGCTGCCCGACCGCATCCTCAAAGCCGAGGTCCTGTCCGACGAGGACTGGGCCGTGATTAGGCGCCACCCGCAGGACGGCGCGACACTCGTGGGGCGGCTCGACGGGTACGGGCCCGTCGCTGAAGCGATCCTCTACCACCACGAGCGAGTCGACGGCGGCGGCTATCCCGCCGGGCTGATCGGTAACGAGATCCCGCTCGCCTCGCGAATCATCGCGATCTGCTCGACCTACGACACGCTGACCGCGCGCGAAACCTATCGCTCGCCGATGACCTCGCAGGACGCGATCGCGGAGCTGCGCCGGGCATCAGGCCGGCAACTGGACGCCGAGTTGGTCGAGAGCTTCGTCGCGATGATCGAGCGTGAGGGGTCACTGTCCTTCGCGCACGGCGACGACGCCGACTTCGAGGCCGAGCTCGCGTTCGAGCGTCGCGCCCGACAGATCGCAGCGGTTACCCCCGGCTAGACACCCCCGGCGCCGGTCCTCCTAGCCACCGGGCGCATCCAAGGTCAACGGGCTGCGGAGGCTACGGCACGGACAAAAAAAGGGCGCCGCACCAAACGGTGCGACGCCCTCAAGATTGAGGTCTCGTGGACCTCCCTGAAAACCCTATTTGTGGTAACGCACGGTTGTCTCCTTAACCCGTGGCCTCACGGCCCGAGAGGGCGGCACCGTCTGTCTCCATCCACGAGCCGCTGACGTCTTGAGTAGGTTCGAGGAGAATAGTAGCGGTATGAGCGGAAATGTCTAGGGCTGTCTACCCGTATGCAGGATTGCTTGCATTTGAAGCCCGAAATGCGGGATTTGCAGGCAGATTGCGCGCCGCCCATAGCCCCTTCAGCGCCTGATCACGGGGCAACTACGGCGGATCTAGAGGAATCGCGGGACGCGTCCCGACGCCCGGGGGCAAATGTCCACAAAGCTCAACGGCGCTCAACTTCCCGCCTGCGCCTGCCGAAGCAGCCCTTGGAAAGCAGCTCGCGGCCGCGGCCGATTGAGCCGAGATATGCGACCGAACGAGGCCATTTCATGACCACCAGCACCCTCCCCCGCAACAGTCGCCAGCTCGTCTTTACGAGCTCGCAGGCGGCCAGCTACCTGGGCGTCTCGCTCGCGACGATCCGCCGCTGGACCGACGCCGGGCACATCGGCTGCTACCGCACGCCCGGCGGGCAGCGTCGCTTCGCGCGCCAGCAGCTCGACGAGTTCATGAACTCCATGCACCGCGACGGGCAGTCCGAGCACGAGCACGACGCTCCCGGCGGGACCGGCGCGAAGGTCGCCTGAGCGCGACCGGCTTCAGCTGGCCAGCCGACCGAACTTCTCGCGCAGGCGCCGGTAGAAGGAGCTTCCGGGAAGCTGCGCGATCGTGCCGATCTCGCCGACGAAGCGCGCGTCGATCTGACCGCCGGCCGGGATCTCCCCGGCGGGACGCCCGTCGACAGCGACGTCCAACGGCTCGCCCGAACGGTTGTGGATCGTCAACCGATCGCCAGGCGCTACGACCAGCGCGCGCGCTGTGAGTGAGTGCGGCGCGATAAACGAGACCACGAAGCCTTCCACGCCCCAAGCCATCACCGGGCCGCCGTTCGCGAGGTTGTAGCCGGTCGAGCCCGCGGGCGTTGACACCACGAGCCCGTCGCAGCGAACGCTGCCTACTTCCTCACCCTCGATCGCATACGCGAGCTCCGCGACCCGCTCGCCGACCTTGCGGTGGATCGCGACGTCGTTCACCGCCGCTTGACCCGCGAGCCCCGGGTGCTCGACGTCCTGTTCGCGCTCGGAGGCTGCCTCGCGCGACGCGGGCGGCACGGGCGAATCCAGACCCTCCCCCGCGAGCACGATCGCCGGCAGCCGTAGTAGCTCGAACTCACCGTGTAGCGCGCGGCGCATCCCCTCGTCCAATTCCTCGGGCTCGACCGTCGCGAGGAAGCCGATCTCCCCGAAGTTGATCGCGAACACCGGGACCTCAGTACCGCGATAGATGCGCAGTGCCCTGAGAATCGTGCCGTCGCCTCCCAGCGCGATACAGAGCTCGACGTCGTCCTTGATCGATGCGTTCAGCTCAAGACCCGGTCGGTCCGTCAGCCCATGGCGGCGAGTCTCGCGCTCGTCGAGACGCAGCTTCACGTCGGCCTCGGCCGCGAGCTGTGCGAGCCGGAGCAGGGCAGGCGTCGTCTCCTCCGGGCGGCGGTGGGTGAACACCGTGAACTCTCTCATGGCTCAACCTCGCGCGCGCGGCACTGAAGCTCGCCCTCGGCGCCCCGCCCGACCAATAGCCCAGGTCGCCCGACACTTGGATCGGCGAGCCATATGAAGGTCTCCTGGTTGCCCTTCGGCCCTGGAAGTCCTGAGGAGCTGTAGGACACCACGCCCGCGTCCAGCGCCAACGCCGCCCGCCCAACCGCGATCAACGCGTCCCGGCGTGCGTCGGCGTCACGAACCACGCCGCCCTTGCCGACCCGCTCGCGGCCCACCTCGAACTGTGGCTTGATCAGCGCGAGCACGTCCCAGCCATCGGAGAGGCACCCCAGGACCGCGCTGAGAACCTTCTCCAGAGAGATGAACGAGACGTCGATCACCGCGAGGTCCGGTTCATACGGGAGCATCGCTGGCTCCAGTGAGCGCGCGTTTGTTCGCTCGAGCACGCTCACGCGCTCATCGTTGCGCAAGCTCCACGAGAACTCGCCGTAGCCCACGTCGACCGCGATCACTGCGGCAGCCCCGTGTTGCAAAAGGCAGTCGGTGAAGCCTCCCGTAGAGGCGCCCACGTCCAGCGCGCGGCGCCCAGCAACCTCGAGGCCCGTCGCCGCGAGCACGTTCGCGAGCTTGATCCCGCCACGCGAGACGTAGTCCGAGCCCTGCTCGACCCGGAGCTGCTCCGCGTCGTCGACCAGCTCGCCCGGCTTTTCCGCGCGGCGGTCACCAGCACCGACACGCACCTCGCCCGCCATCACCGATGCGGCCGCGCGGCTACGTGACGAGAACAGGCCGCGCTCCGCAAGCAGCGCATCGAGACGTCGCTTCGCCATGCCCCGAAACCCTTGCACATATGGGCTTGCTCGCACGAACGAACTCGCCCAGCCTGGCCCGCCAAGTTCGGCGGTTCGGAGGTCGCTGCTACTCGGCCGCTGGACGTTCGCTTTCGCGAATCAGCTCGTCTTCGGAGACCTCTGCCTCCAGCACCGCGCGGGCGCGCTCCAGATCCTCCTCGCGAACCAGCACCGACCGTCCACCCGAATCTCCAAGTTCCGACCCGCCCGTCGTGCGCTGCGTCAGCGAGTCGATCCCCTCCTTCAGCAGCAGGGCCTGGATTATTTCGGCCTCCGCCATGCTGCCAACTGAAGTCACCACCTTGTCGGACATGCGCAGAGCCTAGTCAGCGCGATGCGCCGAGCGCAAGGCTTGGCTCCCGGGCGGCCACGGTCGACACGAGCGCCCGGTCGTATGCTCGACGCATGAGCACGACGGCGCTTCTCATCCTTCTGGGACTTGTCGCCATGGTCGTCGGCGACGTGCTCGCCGTGCGGGCGATTCTCAAACGACAGAGCCGCAAAGACGGCCCGCGTTGATCGGCCCTGGCCAACTGTGATCAACATCACAGTTGGGCAGCGACTGTAGAAGCCCCCCACCCCGTCCGCGAACGAGTAGCGCCAGAACCGAAGAACAGATCAAGAACGAGAACTACGTAACTGATCGGCCCAAGCTAAGAACGAAACCAAAACGAAGATCAAGACTAAGAATCCGACGAAGATCCCTACAAAGATCAAGAACACGTCTTAGATCGCCCGATAACTCGTTTATCAGGGGCTAGTATTATTTCCACCGAGGTGGAAGACGTAAGAAGGAACGCAACTTGATGCACGCCGTACCCGAGAACGACGAGACGTGTTTTCCGGAGTCCGTTCGTCACGCCCCGCCGTCCTCAGGTCGGACGCGCCATCCACGCTCATCCATGAGCGCGGCAGGCAGATACTAGCCGCCCCTCCAGGACTCACAGAGTTGCTAGCTCTCCTGGAGGGGCGGTTGGGCATGCCCGCTCGGCGTGGCCGAGAGGCGTGGGTCAGCATAGCGACTTCGGTGCAGTAAAAAGCGTCAAGTCTCTTGACAGGCAACGAACTGTCAGGTATCTTGACACTATGGCCGCAGCGAATCGACACGAACCGACCCGAACGGCGTGCTCGGACTCCACGTTCTCGCTCATGGAGTTCATGCGGGACTTCCCCGACGATGCGGCCTGCCTGGAGCACCTATGGCGCTCTCGCTTCTCGCCCGACGGCGAACACGCCGAATGCCCCAAGTGTGAGCGCGAGAGGGTGTTCAAGCGCTATGAGACAGCCCAAGGTCGTCAGTCGTGGACCTGCACCGGCTGCGGGCACCACGTCCACCCGACGGCGGGGACGATCTTCCATAAGTCGTCAACCTCGCTGCACCTGTGGTTCTACGCGATGTACCTCATGGCGAGCACTCGCTGCGGCGTTTCGGCCAAGCAGCTAGAGCGCGAGATAGGCGTCTCATATAAGACGGCGTGGCGGATGCTGAGGCTGATCCGCGTCGAGCTTATGGCCGACGACGGGGAGTCGCTGCGCGGCGACGTAGAGGTTGACGAGGCATCGGTAGACGGCAAGCCGCGTAAGAAGCAGGGGCGCAACTCTCAGATCGCCATCGGGCCGTCTCGGCGCTCAGAGGCCGCTAAACTGCGCGAACGTAGTAGAGCAACGGTGTTCGCCGCGGTGGAACGCGGCGGACGGATCAAGGCGACCGTGCTCCCGTCGCGTCGCGGCCCTGGCCTAAAGCGTCAAGTCGTCCAATGGGTCGAACCGGAGTCGATCATTATCACCGACGACTGGCCCGCTTACCACGGCCTCGATCAACACTTCATCGCCCATAGTCGAATCAACCACTCCGCCGGTTGGTACGTGCAAGGCGACACGCACACGAACACCATCGAGGGCTTCTTCGGGCACTTGAAGCCCGCGATCCGTGGCACCTACCGCAAGGTCTCT